>CAZFXD010000244.1:0-7893 GCA_964522795.1 uncultured Myxococcaceae bacterium | reverse complement strand
GAGCGCGGCACTCTAAAGGCCGCCCGCCAACTAGGCGAACGTCTCGAGAAAAATCTCTTAGAGCCAGTCGTCCGAAACGTCGGAGGCGAGAATGTCCTTCTCGCGGGTCTCGTCGGTGCGGACTTCTTTCTGCAGGCGCTTCTTCTCTTCGTCCTTCTGCCGAATCTCGTCCTGCCGCGCCGACTCCTGCGCCATGTGCTTGTTCTGTCGCTGGAGTTCGTTCAGCACCGGGTCGTCAGAGGCGATCAAGTCGCCCAGAAACGCGAGCAACCGGTGTCCTTCGGCCTGCGCAAAGAGCAGGGCCGAGAAGCTGGGCTCGCCCGCCGGCACCGGGAGCAGCTGGCTCTCGGATTGTTTCAGCAGCTCAGTGCTCTTTCCGTGCGCGTCAATGAGGGCGGTCGCCTGATCCATCAGGTCGGTGTACTGCTTGCGCAGGGTCATCATCTCCACCGCGACCGCGTGGCGCTCTTCGCGAGTGGCGGTGGAGGTCCGCGCCGGACCCATGGCCTTGCCACGCGCGCGCGCCGCGGTGAGCGCCTGATCAACCTGGTCGGCCTGGGCGAGAATTCCGTCGAGCTTGGCGGAGACGTCTTTGGGGAGCGGGTCGCTGCCGGCGAACGAGTTGAGCAGCTTGAGTCGGGTCCGGTTGAGACAGCGGTCCCACCGCTGCTCGAGGCGGTCCTGCCGGTCTTCCACGGCCGCATCGAGCTGGGCGCACTGCGACTTCAGCTGCTCGCAGGCGTGCTCCCGCTCAGACGGCGCGAGGCGCTCCAGTTGTTCTCTGGAGGGGAACTGGAGGGCCGCGGGGCTCGTCCACAGACTGGCGGCGTCCGCGCTGCGGGACACCCGCTCCTGCGGCGGCGTCAGCTCGGCGAGCGGAGGGGGCAGCGGCGCTTCCAGCGTCGGGGCGACCGACTCCACCACGGCCGGTTGCGCCGGCGACACGTCGCTCGCCCGCTCGGTCGAAGCGAGCTCTGGGCGGGGGGCGGTGGGGCGAATCGGTCCGAGGCTCACAGGTACCCTGATGGTACCGCGATCACTCGGGTGCTGGCGACTTCAGGTGGGTCCGCCTGTCACTTCCAGAACGGGACGACTTCCCACTTCCACAGCCCGCCCGGTTCGCGCTCGCCTTCGAACAGGAACTGGCGCACCGGGTAGCCGCGCTGCTCGAACGCCTTGCTCAAGTTGGCGACCGCGGTGTTCAACTCGGCGTTGCCCGTGACGTTCTTCGGGTTTCCGGCGCTGTCGACGATTCGGTAGCGGAACCCGGTGGGCTTACCGTCGACGGTGAGGAGCTTCATCTCGACCCGGATTTCAGTCGAGTCGCTGGGCATGACGGGCCCGAGCGCGCGCTTGATAGGGTCGAGCACCGCGCGGAACTCGATAATCCACGTCTCGGAGTCGGCCTTCTTCTTGGCGATTTCCTTCTGCTTGTCCTTGGCGAAGACCACGCCGGCGGCACCCGCCACCAGGGCGCCCAGTCCCATCACGGGGGTGCTCTGGGCGATCAACCCGACCAGCGCGATTCCGCCCCCCGAGTAGGCCGCGGCTTTGATGGCGAACTTGCGTTTCTTTTCTTGCTCATCCACGTGACGACTCCCAGGTGGTGTGGCGCGCCCGCCCGCGCGCGCGGGTCCCCGAAGGCTGCTTCAACCGGACGGTAGAAAATTTGGGTTTGAAATCAAGTTTCGCGAGCCGCTTATGGGAGCCCAGCGGCCTGAGGCCAATGGACCACATGGCCCGGGAGTGGGCTGGAGATCGCCAACCCGGGAACGGTGGTGGGCGCGTTGTACGGCGGGTCAAAAAACTTCACGTAGATGCCGGGCGAGGTGGGGGGACCTTCGTAGGCCACGAGGAACTGATCTCCGTGAACGGCCACGGTTGAATCGCGCCCATCGTGCTCGGTGACGACGAACGTGGAGGCGGTGCCCAGCGCACCGGTGGGCATGATCGCCGCCGAGAGCCCGGCGGCTCCCGCGGTCTGAAACACCAGCAGGCATTGGGAGGGGGTACAGGCGAACCCCATGGGCGCTCCGAAGAAGGCTCGCACGGGAATCGGGTAGACCCGAACCGTTTCCGGAGTGAGCGCTCCGCCGCTCCACGTGAAAGGTCGCAACAGAATCTGCGTCGGGGTCGCCTGGGCGATGAAGAACTTCGTTCGGTCCGAGGCCAGAGCGTAGAGCGAGACGTCACCGGCATCGGCTGGGAACACGTACGGGGCTCCTACGCCGCCGTCGCCGTGAAGGTCGAAGCTCCGCATCTGGTGCGGAACGCCGAACCAGCTCATGCGCATGGCGCAGCCTGTCTTGGCGCAGGCCACGCCCACCGTGGCGCCACCGTCGAGGAGGAAGGGGCTCACCAGCGTCTTCGGAGGCCAGGTGTTGGTGCGAAGGCCGGCGAGCCCGCTGACGAAGTTGGGCTCGGTCCAACCCACCGCCAACGCAGACCCGCTGCTGGAGATCCCGGCGCTGTACGGCGTCTTGGAGATGCTGCTCGCGCCCTGCGGCGTGCCGTCGCTGCTGAGGTAGAGCACCTGGAGCGCGCCCGGTCCGCCGGCGTCGGCCCTGGGCGCTGCGTTGGACGTCATGGCGAAGCCCCCGTCGATGCCCACCGGCATGGAGAGGCAATTGGGGGCCCGGGGGCCGAACATGTCGTCCAGCGCAAAGGCGGGACCCACGAGGCCGCCGTCCGAGCCGAGCAGCCGCGCCCAGCTCCGAAAGTCTCCCCCGTCGGGAAACCACTGCTGCCACACCACCAGGTAGCTCGTGGCGTCGAGCGCACCCGCATCGCTCCGCCCGCCGTCGACGCCACCATCAACCGTTCCGGCGTCGAAAGGGCCGGCGTCCACTGGGCCGGCGTCGTGGCCGGCGTCGTCCCGACCGCTGTCGAGGGGTGAGCCGGACTTCACGCAGATGTAGTCGCGACACTCGAACGCGGCCAGACAGTCGTTGTTGTTGCGGCAGGGCCAGGTGGTGTCCGGGAGGCTCACCACGCTGCACTGGGTGATTAGCAGCGTCAGCGCGCCCAGCGCCCACAGCGGTTGAAGTGGGGCGCGCGTCAACGCCATAGCAGCAGCGCTCCCTCGCCGGCGAGCGCCACCAGCGCTCCGACGCCGAAGACCAGGCTCACCGTGTACTTGGTGTTGGCGGCGGCCACGCGGTTCGCGGCTTCAACCTGGGTCAGGGCCCCTCCGGTCCCGCTGGCGGCGGCGTTCACCGCACCCGCGTCGGCGGCGGCCATGGCCGAGAGCACGATGGCGGTCACGCCCAGGACCGCGGCCGTGCCCCCCACCACCCAGCGCTCACCGCTGTGGCTTGCGGCCTCGCTCAACGCAGCCCCGGGGGCGACCGACGTCGGGCCTGGCTCGAGCGCGGGAAGAGCCACCGCGGGCGGCTGCGCCACGAGGTTCTTCTTCAACGCCGCGGCCAACGGCTCCAGCGCCGCGGGCAGCTGCGCCTTGATGGCGGCGGGCGTCCCTTCGGTCTGGGCGCTGCCCCACGAAGCGCCGTGCTCTTCCACCGAGAGCACTTCGACCCGGACGGTGAGCTCGCCGAAGACTTTGGCCGTTTCGACCGCCACCACCGAGGCCGCGCCCAACCTGGCGCCGAGCTCGACCAGGCAGGCCGAGGCCCCGTCGCAACTCGCGGAGTCGTTCACACCCCCGGCAGACAGCTCCCGGCTGCTCTCGGTCGCTGAGCGGGGCACGTTCGCGCCCTGGCCTCGCAGGAGTTCTGCGGCCGCGTCGGCCAGTTCCAGGCTCGCTGCCATGGTGACGCCCGTCCGTCGAGACACCACCACCGCCGCTTCCTGTCGAAGCTCCGCGCTCGCAGTGATGGCCAGGAGGATCAGGGGGAACGTCATCGGACCTCGGGCGGGATTTTGCCCGCCGAAGCTTAGCCCAAAGGCCGAGGTCCCGGCTGTGAATGCGTGGACTTCCGCGGTTCGCGCCGGTTCGTCCGCGTTAGAAGCGCCGACCCTCGAGGTCAGTCAGCGCCGCGCGCACCTCATTGAGTTCCTGCGGGGACAACTTCGTGCGCAGCCGATCTTCGATCTTCTTCAGCGTGGACTCGTAGATGGCCACGTTGGCTCCGGCGGCCCGGGCCGCCACCAGGCGCGTGCGAAGCTGCTTTACCCGGCCGGCCAGCACCGCGGCCTCGCTTCTCGGTGGCGGCGGCTTCTTCCTGGGGGCGGCCTCGGGAGGCGGTTTCGCCTCGGCCACGGGGGGCGCCTCGGCCGGCGGGGGCGCCACCACCTGCGTGGGCGGCGGAGGAGGCTCGGCTGGCGGCCGAACCTCCTGGGGGAGTGGCGGAAGAAGCGGCGGGGGCGACTCGTTGGGGCGGCTGATCAGCCAGATGGCCACCACGGTCAGCGCGGCGACGGCGGTTCCGATGATGGCCGGGGTGAGGCCGCGACGAGGCGCCGGCGCAATGGTGTGCACCCCCGACAAGGTGAAGAGAATCTCCACGATGGTGTCGATGCGGCGGAGCACGTCGCCCGCGGACTGGGGCCGCGCCTTGGGGTCTTTCTGGAGCAGCGAGAGGATCAGCGCGTCGACTTCTCTGGGGATGGACGGCTCGATGGACGAGGGGCGCGGCACGGGCGTTTGCGCATGGGCGAGGAGCGCATTGAGCGGCGTGTCGGACGGAAAAGGAATGCGCCCGGTGACCATCTCGAAGAGCACCACGCCCAGCGAGTAGAGATCGGTGGCGGGGCCGACCGGTTTTCCGCGGGCCTGCTCCGGCGCCATGTAGTCAGGGGTGCCCACGCTGATGGTGGCCGGCTTGAGCGGATCGCCGGGCGCGTAGGTGGTCTTGGCGATGCCGAAGTCGAGAATCTTCAGATACTCCTGGCCGCTCTTCTGGCGGCAGATGAAGAGGTTCGACGGTTTCAGGTCGCGGTGAATGACGCCCGCTTCGTGCGCCGCCTGAAGCGCTTCCAGCGCCTCAGCACACAGGCGGAGCGCGCGTCGGACCACCAACGGTTTCTCCCGCGCCAACAGGTCCGCGAGCGGCTCTCCGTCGAGGTGCTCCATCACCATGTACGGTCGACCGTCGGGGAGCTGCCCAAAGCTGAAGGTGTCCACGATGCCGCGGTGCCGCACGGCGTTGACCGCGCGGGCCTCGGCGAGCAGGCGCTCGACCGTCGAGGAGTCTTGAACGATCTCCGTCCACGGCACTTTGATGGCCACCTTCTTGTTGATGAGCGGCTGCACGCCCTCGTACACCATGCCCATGCCGCCGGCGGAGAGCTTGCCCGTCACCTGGTACTCGCCCAGCTTGAGCCCGACGATCGACTCGTCGATCATGCGGTAGCGCCCCGAGGGCGTCGCCGCCACCAGCGATGAAGCGACCTGCACCCCGCGCGCTTCGGCCTCGTCGCGCCCGAGCCCGATCACCGTGGGAGCCACCAGTGGGGCGGCGGCCGCGGCCGGCGCCGAGAGTTCGCTCACGGCGATGGTAGGCGCGGAGACGGGAACGGGGGCGCCTGTGGCGGGGAACAGCTCAGTCGGTGGTGCGATTCCGGGGAAGGTAGAGAGGTCCGCCCCGCAGTGCGAGCAGTTCATCGCCAGCGCAGAGGTTTCTGCGTGGCAGGCTGGGCAGACGGTGCTGCTGGACATTTCTCCTGAAGGCCAGCGCACTTCCGCGCGGGTGTCTAGCGTGCAGCGCTACCGGTGGTAGGCCGAGCGCGGTTGTGGTGGGCCCGGGAGAATCTCGCGCAGGTAATGATCAAACGTCTTCGTGTTGTCCCACTGCCGGGTGTAGCCGAGCGACACTTCCTCAAAGCGCACGCCGTCGATCAGCCGCGTGGTCCGCACGTGCAGGTGTCCCGAGACGCAGACGCGGGCCCGGTACTTCTGGTGCCATGCCTCCGTGGCCCGCGTGCCACACCACGGCACGAAGCGCGGAATGCGGGGAATGAAGACGAGATCTCGCCGCAGCGGAAAATGGTTGAAGAGCACGGTGGCGGTGTCCGGGGGCAGCATGTCCAGGCGCTTCTGGGTCTGCTCCACCCGCGCGTGACACCACGCCGCCCTCGAGGGCCATGGGGTGGGTGAGAGCGCGCGCTCATCCGCGCATACGATCCCATCTTCCGCGGCCCAGGCGACCGCGCGGTCCGGGCCCACCTCGTCGGGCGCGAAGCTGTAGTCGTAGAGCAGGAACAGCGGGGCGATGACCGTCCTCGGGCCGTCGCCGGGCCAGCGGACGTAGTCGTCCTCGGGCGTGAGCACGCCGTGGCGCTCACACACCGAGAGGCAGGCCTCGTACTTGCGCTGCCCGGAAACCCCGTCGCTGTCCCACAGTTCGTGGTTTCCCGGAATCCACACCAGGCGTTCGAAGCGCGGCTTCAAGGTGGTGATGACCGCTTCGAGGTGATCGAGCGTCTCGCCCAGATCTCCGCCGAGCAGGAGCCAATCGTCCGGGTGGGGCGTGCACGTCTCCAGAAGACGCCGGTTGGCGGGTTGCCCCACGTGCAGGTCCGAGATGCCCCACAGCTTCATGTGGAAGACACGCGTTCAAAGACCAGGGGCAGGGTGATGCGGGAGGCGCGGGCCTGCCGGGGAAACTGAAACTCGTGGCAGGCTCGCTGCACGGCCCGACGCAGGCGTCCCAGCTCGGCGCGGTCCTCTGCGGGAACGCGGAGCGTGTCCGCCAGGACCTTCACCGAGCTCACCCGCCCGTCGCCGCGCACGCGCACGTCGAGGCTCTGCATGCCCGACAGTCGAAGGCCGTGCTCGAGCCAGGGCGTGAGGGCGCGGGTGATGCGGGGCAACTGCGCCTCCAGCGCCCGGGTCTTGAGCGGCCCCTCGATGAACGGCCGCGGCTGCATGAACCAGCCGTGCACCACCAGGCGTCCCTCGCGGGGGTCGTGGGTGCCTCGCACCGTGCGCACCCGGTGGGGAATGCGCGGGTCGAAGACGGTGAGGCGGTTGAACTCGGGCGCGATGTCGCGAACCAACTCGGGCTCCTCGAGGCCACGGTCGGAGTGGAAGTGCTCCCAGTACTCGAGCACGGCTTCGTTGAGCAGCACGGTCTCGCCCCCGCTGAACCTGCGGCCGCGCCAACGGGTGAGTGAAAAGACGAAGGCCCACGGCCCATGCGGGACGTCGCCGTGCCACTCCTGCGTGCAGCCCTCGACGTAGAGGGAGAGCCACGGGGGGGAGACGTCGTGGCAGCCGAGCGTGCGACGACCCCACCAGACCAGGCGCTGGTGGAACGCGTCGTACAGGCGCTTGGGGAAGTAGGCGTACGCGGGCGTGCGGAGCGCGGTGTACTGACCGGGCACGTGCCAGTAGTCCCACACGAACCGGCCGGGCACGGGGATTTTCGGGTCCCCGAACCGCTCATCGAACGCATCACGCAGGCGCGAAGCTTCCGGTGCGAATCGGTCGACGACGACGAGCGAAGAGGTCATGGTGGGCGCCGGTGTTGGCGCGGACGTATGTTACGCGCGAACGAGGAGCCACGATGCCCGACTTTCAATTCGAACCCATTCTGAATTCAGGCGACCACCACCACACGCCGTACCGCAAGCTGACCGGCAACTACGTGTCGACGTTTCGGGCCGGCGACAAAGAGTTTCTCCAGGTGGACCCGCAGGCGCTTACCCTGTTGACCCGCGAGGCGATGGGCGACATCGCCCACCTTCTGCGTCCGGCGCACCTGCAGCAGTTGGCGAACATCCTCAAAGACCCCGAGGCCTCGAAGAACGACCGCTTCGTGGCCCTGGAGCTGCTGAAGAACGCCAACATCGCCTCGGCGGGGACGCTGCCGGGCTGCCAGGACACCGGCACCGCGATCGTGATGGGGAAGAAGGGTCAGTACGTCTTTACCGGCGCCAACGACGAAGAGGCCATCGCGCGCGGCGTGTTCGAGACGTACACCCAGAAGAACC
>CAZFXD010000243.1:0-7912 GCA_964522795.1 uncultured Myxococcaceae bacterium | reverse complement strand
CTGATCATGACGCACTCCGATGACGCTGGCCTGGTGTGCCCACCCAGGCTCGCCGCCACCCAGGTGGCGATCATCATCATCGGCAAGGGCGAAGAGCGCGCGCCGGTGAAGGCCAAAGCGGAGGCGCTGAAGGCCGAGCTGAAGAAGCAGGGCGTGCGGGTCATCATTGACGACGACGAGAGCAAGGGCCCCGGCTTCAAGTACTACGAGTACGAGCTGCAGGGCGTGTGCGTGCGCATCGACATCGGACCCAAGGACCTCGCCAAGTCGCAGTGCGTGATGGTGCGCCGCGACGTGAAGCAGAAGGAGATTGTCCCCCTCGACGCGGCGGTGGCCAAGGCCGGCACCATGCTCACCGAGATGCAGAAGGACTTGTTCGAGCGCGCCAAGGCGTTTCGCGACTCGCACACCTTCGAGGTGAACTCGTACGACGAGATGAAGGAGAAGGCGGACCACGGGTTCCTGCTCGCGCACTGGAACGGCGACGCGAAGATTGAAGCGCAGATCAAAGCCGAGACGGGCCTCACCACGCGCAACCGGCCCTTCGACCTGAAGCAGGAACCGGGCAAGTGCGTGGTCACGGGCGAACCGAGCCCGGGCCGCATCGTCTTCTCCAAGGCGTACTGAACGCCCGCCCCAACGATGAACGAAAAGTCGCTCAAGGCGCTCCTGGCCAAACACCGGAGTGGTCGCGTGTCGTCGGCGCAGGTGCTGGCCGCGCTCAAAGACCTGCCCTTCGCCGAGCTGCCGTTCGCCACGCTCGACACCCATCGCCCGCTCCGGCAGGGCTTTCCCGAGGTGGTGCTCGGGCAGTGGAAGACGGCGGGCCAGTGCGTGGAGATTGCGCGGCGACTCAAGCGCACGAAGCACGCGGTGTTGGTGACGCGCCTCGACGCGGCGAAGACCGCGGCGCTGGTGGACGCGTTTCCCGAAGGAAAATGGAACGCCACCGCCCGCACCTTCGTCATTCCTGGAAAGACGCCGACGCGCCGCGGGACCATCGCCGTGGTGTGCGCAGGGACATCCGACCTCCCCGTGGCCGAAGAAGCGGCGGTGACGGCCGAGACGATGGGCGCGAAGGTGGTGCGCGTGGTCGACGTGGGCGTGGCCGGGCTTCATCGCCTCCTCGCCAAGCGCGACCTTCTTCAGAAGGCCGACGTGGTGGTGGCGGTGGCGGGAATGGAGGGCGCGCTGGCCTCGGTCGTGGGGGGACTCGTCCCCTGCCCGGTCATCGCCGTACCGACCTCGGTGGGCTACGGCCTGTCGCTCAAGGGCGTAACCACGTTCCTGTCCATGCTCTCCTCGTGCACCCCGAACGTCACGGTGGTGAACGTGGACAACGGCTTCGGCGCCGGGTTCTCGGCGGCCCTCATCGCGCGACGACGCTGACTGCGGCGACCCTCAGCCTGGGCTGGAGAGCGCGCGGTAGAGCGTGACCTCCATCAAGAACCCGAGGGCCGCGGCAGGAACGACGCCCACGCAGCAGGCGAACACTCCAGCGACCATCAGCAGCCCGGCGGTGAACGTCGTCGTCATGGCCACGCCCCAGCGCCCCTGCAGCAACTCCAGCGCGCGTTGAATCGACTCCGCCGGGCCGCGCTTCGACAGGGTGGAGTCGATGACCGCGAGGTAGAGCGCGGGCGCCCCGTAGAGCAAGACGAGAACGGCCAGGAGTCCCGCGAGCAGCACCCCCGCCACGCCGAGCGCTCCGGCGAGAAAGAACCCCGCCAGGCCGACGGCCATCACAGGCAGAAACAGGAAGAGAAAGCTGGCGAGCAGGCCGGTGATGGCGACCGACACCACGCGCTGCCCCATTCGCCCCATGGCGCCGAGGTCGGCCTTCTTGCCATCCAGCACCTCCGTAGAGACGAGAAAGACGCCGCTGAGGAGCGCGTTGCCCACGAAGGCGCCCGCCATCATGTTGACGAGGGTGGCCACCATCACCGGGCCGGTGAACCCGGCCCCTTTGGGGTCGTATTGCAGCCCGGTGGCTTCAAGCACGCGGCCCGAGACGAACGACCAGGCGATGACCCCGCACGCGTAGAGCAAGGTGGCGACCGAGAGCGTGCTCCACTCGGCCTTGAACCTCGCGCTGGCGAAGTTCCACACCGCGGAGGAGGTGAGGGTCGAAGCCCGCAGCGGGAACTCAACCTGCCCCGCTCGGGTCCGGCACGTCGGACAGATGCCCGGGGTGTCGGTGTCCCGACAGGCCGCGCAGACAAACGCACCACACCGCTCACAAGTCCCCACCGCCGGCGAGGCCGGGTGGAGCGCACAAATCGCCGAGTCGAGATTGTTCACGCGTCCCCTCGCCCAGCATCTTCGATGAGCGCACAGCTAAACCCAAGCGTTCGTTCTCGACCCGCACCGGAGCGAATTCAGTTTCTTTGTCGCCGCCCGGGAGTGAGGCTCGGCGTTCGAGGGGCGCTTTCGTGAACGTCGCGAGCACCAACAAGAAGACCTGCGCCAACCACCGCACCACGCCGGCGGTGTTCACCTGCCGCACCTGCCGCAACGCGCGCTGCCAGGAGTGCGTGGCGCCGCTTCAGTTGATGGCCGGCGGTGAACCCATCGTGGGGTGCACGTCGTGCCGGGGCCCGGTGGTCCCCATTCAGCAACTGCGCAGCGCCACCCCGTTCATGATGCGGCTCCCCGGCGCCTTCACCTTTCTGCTCACCAAAGACGGCCTGTTGCAGGTGGGCGCCATCGCGTTCGTGATGAGCGTGCTCTCGTTGGGCGGACTGGTGGGCTTCATCCTCGGGCAGGGCATTCTGTGGACGTACATCTTCTCCATCACCCAGAAGACGGCGATGGGGAGAGACCCCTTCGGCCACACGGACACGGCGCTCCTCACCGACGTGCTGATGCCGGCGCTCCGCGGCAACCTGGTGGTCTTGATGTTCTGGGCTCCAGCCGCCAGCTACGCCTACTTCGTTCGCGACGTGTCGCCCGTCTCGGCGTTCGAGTTTCAAAAACCGAAGGCGGAGGCGCCGCCACCGCTGGTCGCGCCGCGAAGGACCGACGCCACCGTGGACGACGATGTGGCGGCCCTCGCTGAGGGCGCGAACGCGCTGGCCGGTCGCACCGCGGAAGCCGAGGCGGCGCTGCGGGGACTCGCCGCCAAGGCGTTTGAACCGGAGGCGCCGAAGTATTCGCTGCGAAGCGACCCGCTCTTCTGGTTGCTCCTCATTCTGGGGCTGCTCTGGGTGCCCGCCGGCTTGATGCTCGCCGCGTCGGGGAGCCCGGCGTTCGTGATTTTGAACCCGGTCGCGGCCATCGGAAACGCAGGCAAGCTCGGCTTCGACTACCTCGTGCTCTGCGGCGCGATGCTGGGCCTGTTCGTGGTGTCGATTGTCATCGCGGTGTTCGCGGGCCTGCTCAACCTGCTCCCCATTCCGTTCGTGGGCGGGCTGATCTCGACCTCGCTGGGGCTCTACAGTCCCTTCGTGGCGGGGCGAATGATCGGGCTCCTCCTCTACACGCGCGGGTACGAGCTGGGGTACCTGACCGAGCACGACGCCTACGAGCCGCTCCCACCGTCGTCCCTCGTCCCCAAAGGCGTGATGCCCGAAGTTCACCAGTCGTCGGTTCACACCGCGGAAGAAGCCGCGCGCCTGGCGAAGCGATTCGACCCCATCGAGATGGCCCCGGACCTCTCCAGCCCCGGCGGCGTGCAGGTGCTGATGGACGCGGTGCTGAAGAGCGAGTGGCCGCGCGCGGCGCAGTTGTTCGCCCAGGCACCCGAGTTTCCCCCCAACCTTCTGGAGACGAGCGCGCTGATTGAGATTGGCAAGGCCGCGGCGGGCGTTCCCGATGACGCGACGTCGGTGCGGGCCTTCGAAGGGGCCATCGCGCGGAACGACGCGCGCCACAGTCCGACGGCGATGGTGCTGTTGGCCAAGGTCCACGCCGAGCGCCTCGACAACGCGGGGCGGGCGGCCGAAATCTTCACCGAGGTGACGAAGAAGTACCCCGGCACCCAGGCGGCGAAGTACGCGGAGCAGAGGCTCGCGGCGCAGAAGAGCTGAGATCCCAACGCCCCGCCCAATGCTAAGAGCGCCCGTGTGAGCACGCCCATTTTGTATCTGGAGCCGGTCGGTGGAATCGCCGGCGACATGTTTCTGTCCGCCCTCGTCGAGCTGGGCGTTGATCCAAAAGCGCTGGAGACGCAGCTGCGCACGCTCAAACTCGACGGGTGGGTGCTGAAATTCTCCAAAGCCACCCGCCACAGCATCGTGGGCACGCACCTGGACGTGCAGGTCGCGCACGCGCCACGCGATGATCATCACCACGGGCCTTCGGCTGATCATCATCACCACGACGACGGGCACGACCACCGCGCCTACGCCGACATCGAAAAGCTGATCTCCGCCTCGGGGCTCTCGGCGCGCGCCAAAGCCGACGCGCTCCGGGTGTTCCGCGTCATCGGCGAGGCGGAAGCCAGGGTACACGGCGTGCCGATGGAGAAGATTCACTTTCACGAGGTGGGCGCCGTCGACTCCATCATCGACGTGTGCGGCGCCGCGGTGGCGCTGGAGCTTCTGGGCCACCCCCGCGTGTTCTGCGCCCCGCCGCCGCTGGGGAGCGGAACCATCAAGATCGCGCACGGTGAAGTTCCGGTGCCGGTGCCGGCCACGCTCGAAATCCTCCGGGGAGTTCCGGTGCGGCACGAGGGCGTGGGCGAGTGCACCACGCCGACAGGCGCGGCCATCGTCAAAGCGTTCACCACCGTCGAGCCACCGCCGGAGATGATGGTGGACCGCGTCGGCTACGGCATGGGCACCAAGGACACCCGAGATCGCGCCAACACCCTGCGCGCCACGCTGGGCCGCACGCGCGAGGTGTCCGAAGCCGTGTTTCAGCTCGAGACGAACCTCGACGACTGTTCTCCCCAACTCCTGGGCGCCGTGTTCGACCGCCTGCTCGCGGTGGGCGCGCTCGACGTGTGGGTGATGCCGGTCACGATGAAGAAGGGTCGCCCGGGGCACGTGCTGTCGGCCCTGGCGCCGGCGCCGGCGATGGCCGCCGTGCAAGAAACGCTGCTGCGCGAAACCACCAGCCTGGGCGTGCGGAGCTGGCCGGTCTCGCGCGAAATTCTGGAGCGGACGCACGTCCACGTGTCGACGCCCTGGGGCCCGGTGCGGATGAAGCTGGGGATTCGCAGCGGAACAACGTGGAACGCGACGCCGGAGTTCGAAGACTGTCGCGCGGTGGCGGAGAAGGCCTCGGTGCCCTTGAAGGACGTGCTCGCCGCGGCCGTCGCCAGTTGGAGCGCGTCGAAGAAGTAGGCGTCGAGGACGGGGGCCTCAGTCCTTCGAGGGGGGCGCGGGTTCTTCGGCGCCCACGTGCCACGTCGCGTCTTCCTGCGCACCCGGGCGGCCCTCGAGCAGCTCGTGCGGCTGGAAGCGGCCTTTGTACTGGAGCGACGCGCAGCCCTGGACGCGGAAGCCGAGGTACACAAACTCGCACCCCGCGGCTTCAGCCAGCTCGAGGCAGCGCAGCACGTTGGCCACCCCGGGTGAGGTGCTGGCGATTTCCGGCGCGTAGAAGAAGTAGGCCGCGCTCACCGCCCTGGGGGTGAGGTCGAGGAGGCTGACCGCCACCAGTTCGTCGCCGCGGTACCACGACATCTCCCGGCCCGTGGCGCTGGGGAAGGCGAACTGCGCCGCGTAGCTCGAGCGGTCGAGCTCGGAGGCCTCCCACCCACGCGCGTCTTCGCGGGTCGCGTGCCAGCGCTGGTGGAGGGCGAGCCGCGCGTCGTCGATGATGGGTCGGGTGAGCTCGACCCGAAACTGCTCCGATTTTGCCCGCGCGCGGCGCTGACTGCGGGTGGGCCTGTACGAGGCGACCGGTATTCGAATCGACACGCACTCCTGGCAGGTGGCGCAGGCCGGTCGGAAATAGGCAGGCCCGAAGCGGCGCCACCCGCGCAGGAGCATCTGATCCAACTCCTCCGGGTGGACATCGACCAGCAGCCGGTACTCAAGCGAGGCTTGAACGCCCTCGAGGTAGCTGCAGGCCCGGGGGGCCTCGGTGAAGTGCTTCAGTTCGCGCATGGCGGTTGGACAAGTGTACTTGAGGAAAAGGTCGCCGCGCCGATTTCCAAGCTCGGCCGCCTCGTCTAAGAAGAGGCTGATCAACACCGGGGAGGTGCTGCCATGGGCAACAATGAACGCTGGGAACGGGCTGTGAAGTCCTTCATCAACACCGCCACGCAAGAGGCGACGCGGGTGGGCAAGGACATCAAGGCGGAAGGTGAGCGGCTGATCGGCGAGATGAAGAAGCCGGAGCGGCAGCAGCAACTCAAGCAGAACCTCCGCGAGTTCAAAGACTGGGCGAAGCGCACCGCCGAAGACCTGGGCCAGGTGGTCGACGAAGGCTTCAAGAAGGCCGAGACCTTCGTGCGCGAGCAGACCAACCCCAAGGGCGCCGCCTACGCCGAAGCCCCGAAGCCCAAATCGAGCGCCCCCAAAGCAGCCGCCCCGGCGCCTGCCCCCGCCCGTCCCAGCGCCCCCAAGGTGGGCGCCGCCACCACCCAGCCCGCCCCGGCCACCACCGCCCCGGCCAGCCCCAAAGCGGCCAAGAAGACCGTCGGCCGCAAGCCGGGCACGCCCCGGCCCCGAAAGGCCCCGGCGGTCAAGAAGACGATCGGCGCAGAGCCGCATAAAGACGGCGAAAAACCCGTTTAGCCGTGCCATAGTTTCGCGCCGTGTCAGACAGCGAAAAAGCCAAGCTTCAGATGAAGATCAGCCAGGACGTGATCGACGCCGCCATGAAGAGCGTGGACAAGGCCCGAGGCACGCCCGGTGAGGAATCTGAGCCGGCGGCCGCCTCAGCTGACGAGGGCGGCGTGGCGGTGGAGGTTGAGACCGCGGCCACCTCGGCCGACGGCGTTCGCCAGGAGCTGGAGCAGACCAAGGCCCAGCTCGACGCCTCGCTGCAGAAGGGCCGCGAGCTGATGGACAAGCTCAAGGACGAACACGAGCGCGTGCTGCGCGCGGTGGCCGACCTGGAGAACTACAAAAAGCGCGCGCTCAAAGAGAAAGACGAAGTGCTGAAGTACGGCATCGAGAAGCTGCTCAAGGATTTCCTCCCGGTGGTCGACAACTTCGACCGCGCGCTGGAGCACGCCCAGAAGACCTCCGACTTCGAGGGCTTCAAGACGGGCATCGGCATGACGCGCAAGTTGTTCGAAGACACGCTGGCCAAGCACGGCGTGAAGTCGTTCCCTTCGGCGGGCAAGCCGTTTGACCCCAACTTTCACGAGGCGATGCAGGCCGTTGAGACCGCGGACGTGCCGCCCAATCATGTCGTGTCTGAAATGGTGCGTGGGTACACCCTGAACGATCGCCTGGTTCGCCCGGCCCTCGTCACCGTTTCGAAAGCCGCCGGCGCCAAGACGGAAGGCGCGGCGACAGAAGCTGCCAAAGAATCGAAGGAGTAGAGAACCCCCATGGCAAAAGTCATCGGCATTGACCTTGGAACGACGAACTCGTGCGTCGCGGTGATGGAAGGCGGCGAGCCCGTCGTCATCCCCAACAGCGAAGGCGCGCGCACCACCCCGTCCATCGTCAGCTTCACCGAGTCAGGCGAACGCCTGGTCGGTCAAATCGCCAAGCGTCAGGCCGTGCCCAACGCCGAGAACACCATCTTCGCCGTGAAGCGCTTGATGGGCCGGCGGTTCGACTCTGAAGAGGCCAAGCGCGCCACCAGCATGGTGAGCTACCGCGTGATTGCGGGCCCCAACGGCGATGCGTGGGTCGACGTGCGCGGCAAGCAGCACAGCCCGCCCGAAGTCAGCTCTTTCATCCTCACCAAGATGAAGCAGACCGCCGAGGACTACCTCGGCGAGCCGGTGACCGAAGCGGTGATTACGGTCCCCGCGTACTTCAACGACGGTCAGCGCCAGGCC
>CAZFXD010000242.1:6315-7943 GCA_964522795.1 uncultured Myxococcaceae bacterium | reverse complement strand
GCGCCCAAAGACGCGGGCACGCCGGTGGTGGACGCCGGTACCATCACCCCGCCCCCGCCGCCCCCGCCGCCGACGGGCACGCCGACCAACGGCCTGTTCGTCAGCCCCGCGGGCAACGACAGCAACGCCGGCACGGCCGCCGCCCCCTTCCGCACGCTCAGCCGCGCCGCTTCCGCGGTTCGCGCGGGGCAGACGGTCTACCTGCGCGCGGGCGTCTACCCGACCGCCAACGTGAACCTGGGCGCGAGCGGCACGTCCAGCGCGCGCGTCACCTACGCCTCGTACCCGGGTGAGGTCGCCATCCTCGACGGTTCGGGCGCGGCGCTCGGCTCCAGCGGCAGCATGGTGAGCATCACCGGCAGCTACGTGGACTTCAGAGACCTCGAGCTGCGCAACTCGTCGGGCCGCGGCATCACCATCACCGGCAACAGGTCGGCGGTCCTCAACTGCAAGATGCACGACATGCAATACAACGGGCTCATCGCCGGCGGCGTGGACCAGCTCATCGAAGGCAACGAGGTGTGGAACACCACCCTCTCCAACCTCAACGGCGCCAAGGGCAGCAGCGGCTGGGCGGAGGCGATGAACACCTGGCAGTCGACCAACACGGTCTTCCGCAACAACTACATTCACGACAACTGGGGCGAAGGCATCGACTTCATCGCGTCATCGGGCGGCCTGGCGGAAGGCAACCGGGTGATCGACAACTACAGCGTCGAAATCTACATCGACGGCACGAGCGGGGTGACCATCAGCAACAATGAGATCGCCTCGACCAAGTCCACCTACAACCGCGGGAGCAGCCCTCCCATCGGCGTGATGATGGCGGACGAGAGCGGCTCGCGCGGCGTCTCGAACATCACCATCACCAACAACGTGCTCAGGAAGACCGGCGGCATTCGCACCTGGAACGTCACGGTCACCAACCTGGTCCAGTCCGGCAACGTCATTCAGTAACGGGGCGACCAGGGCCTGCGACGCGCCTGGCTCATGGGGGAGCCGGGCCGTCGCGGGCTGCTGGCGTGTGGAGACGCCGGAGCGCCGCGCTACGGCGTCAGCACGAGGCAGACATCGTCGACGTCGAGGCAGAACCCGGGCGGCACCGGGGCGTCGACCGGAAGAAAGAGGTCGAAGGTGGCGATGCCCGAGCCTGTGCCCACCGTGGGGTACGTCGTCTCCACCTTGCGCCACTCCACGTCGAGGTTGGGAAAGGCGTACGGGTGCTTCTGCTGGAGAATCTCGGTGCCGGCGTCGTTTCGGCTGCGCAGCGCAATGCTGAGCGTGAAGGCGCCGGCATCAGCGTTCACCGGCGCGCGACGGACCCAGGCGCTGAGCGAGTAGCCCCGCCCCACCGCGGGCGGCGGGTACAAGCGGCTGTGAATGAAGGACATGTACTGCGGGGTGGTGGCCGGCCGGCAGAGGCGACCCGCCATTCCCGCGCCCGGAACGTCGGAGCTCACCTGCGTGACCGGGAGATCCACCACGCTCGCCCCCGGCGCGTAGCCGGCCCACGGCGCGGTGCCGGTCTCAAAGTCCGGGTTCACAATGAGGTTGCCCGGGCAGGTGCCGCGACCGCCGTCTGCGCTGCCGCCGCCGCTTCCTCCCGCGCCCCCGCTTCCCCCTCCGCC
>CAZFXD010000242.1:0-6215 GCA_964522795.1 uncultured Myxococcaceae bacterium | reverse complement strand
CGCCCCCGCTTCCCCCTCCGCCGCCGCTTCCCCCACCTCCGCCGCCTGAGCCGCCGTCGAGCGGGCACGCGTCGCCGCGTCCGTCGGCGTTGGCGTCGAGCTGGGCGGGATCGCTCGCGCCGGGGCAGACGTCGAGCGAATCGGGGACGCCGTCGCCATCGCCGTCCTGCGGCAGTGGCTCCAGGGTGACGGTCTCCCGCTGCTTCGCACCGGCGACGAGAGTGACCGACTTCTCGGCGAAGGCGACGCGGGCGCCGTCCTTCCACCCCCAGAGCAGAAAGCGCAGGGGCCCCGTGCGTCCCGCGGTCTCCACGTGAATCTCCCCCGGCAGCCGCGGCGTGCCGCTCGGGGGAAACGTGGCCTCATCGGCGATCGCGCCCGCGGGTGCGTAGGCGCGAGCGGTCAGGCGCTGCAGCCCCGACACCGCCGTCTCCACCCGAAGGGTGAAGGGGCTGGAGTCGGCGCTGCACGCCGCGCCCCACGCGCAGACGCCGCCGAGGAGAACAACGCGCGACCGCCGCAGGTCGACCACGCTACGCCGTCACTTCTTGGGAGCCGCCACCGCCGCGCCCGCGTCGGGCGAAGTGCCGGCCTTGATTTCGTTGTAGTCGCGCTCCCAGGCCCAGTACGGGGCGCAGCTCTTCTGCGTCTCGCACTTCAGCTCGGGCGTCTTCCAGAAGAGGATCTTGGAGAACAAGCCGAAGCCGTTGGCCTTGCAGAAGTCCGTGCCGCCGGGGGGCTTGGTCTTGCAGGCCTTCTCCACCGCGGGGAGCGAGCCGAACGACTCCGAGACGGCCGCCTGAACCTCGGGCCGCAAGGACCACTCGAGCCAGGCGTAGGCGCAGTTGGGGTGCTTGGAGTCGACGGCGAGCATGGTGGTGTCGGCCCACCCGGTGACGCCCTCTTCGGGGATGACGGACTCGAAGCCCTTCTTCTCGGCCTTGAGCGCGTTGACCTGGTACGGCCAGCCGCTGGAGGCGGCGATCTTCCCCGCCTTGAACTCGTCAATCTGCGCGGTGGTGTCGTGCCAGTACTTGGACACCAGCGGGCGCTGCTGCCGGAGCAGCTCGAGCGCGGCGGCGTACTGGTTGGGGGCGAGCTCGTAGGGGTCCTTGATGCCCAGCTCGGGCTTGCGCTTCATCAGCACCACCGCGGCGTCGGCGACCACGATCGGCCCGTCGTAGGCCTGCACGCGGCCGGCGTTCGGCTTGCCGTCGGGGAGGTTCTGCGCGTCGTAGATGACCGACCAGCTCTTCGGCGGCGTCTTGCCGAAGACGGCCTTGTCATAGATGAGCACGTTGGGGCCCCATTGATAGGGCACGCCGTAGTGGGCGCCGTCGACCGTGTGCCAGGCCGCGTTCTGCAGCCGGGCGTCCACCGTCTTCCACGAAGGAATTCTGGCGACGTCGACCTTCTGGACCCGCTCCATCTTCACCAGGCGAAGGCTGGCGTCGCCCGACGCGGTGACCAGGTCGATGCCCGGTTGTTTCATCATCGCGACCATCTCGTCGCTGGTGTTGGCCGTCTTCACCTCGACCTTGCAGCCGGTCTGCTTCTCGAAGCCGGTCACCCAGTCGTACTTCTTGTCGGTCTCGCCGCGTTCGATGTAGCCGGGCCAGGCGAGGAGCTTGAGCGTCCCCTCGTACCCCGCATCCGTCGCATTCAACGCCGCCAAGAGCACTGCACCTGCGATCGTCATTTTCAAATCCCTCCTGGAAACCGAATCAGCCTACTGTGCGCCGCGTGACAGCGGTACGACGACTTTGGGGCAAGCTGACCCTTCGCTGGCAAGCCGCGTTCGCCGTCCTGGCCCCGTGCACCGCCCTCGCCCTGGTGGCCGCCCTCTACTTTCCACGCCAACTGAATGCAGAAGCAGAGTCGGCGCTCCTGCAGCGCGCGCGAACGCTGGGCGCGCTGGCGGCGGCGGCGTGCGCCCCCACCCTGAAGTTGATCGGCGACGGGCTGGGCCGGGGCGAAGACCTGGACAGCGTGTTTCAGGGCGCGCTGGGCGGCAGCGAGGAGAGCCTCGAGCGCAGCGACGTGTTGTGGATGGCGGTGCTCAAAGTGAAGGGCGACGCGGTGGCCGCGACGCCGGGCACGGTGGTGCGGCGCTGGGGCGCGCCCCAGACCGAGGCCGAGCTGAACGGCGCGACGTTCGCGGTGCCCCGCCGCGGCGCGCGACGGAACTTCTGTGAGATCGACAACGCCGACCACCTGCTGGTGCGTTGCCTGGTCAAGGACCGCGGCGACGACGCGCTCGAAGGGCTGTTCCTGGCGGCGCTGGACAAGTCCCACTTGCGCAAGGCGCAGGCCGACAACTTCACCATCGGCGTGTGGACGGGCCTCGGGGCCATCGCCGTGGCCTTGCTGCTCGCCTTCCTCTTCAGCGGGGCGCTGGCCGACCCGGTGCGGCGCGTCACCCAGGCGGCGCGCGAGGTCGCCTCGGGCGACGTGACGGTGAACGCGGTCGAGGTGGAAGCCGCGGGCGAGCTTCGCTCGATGGCGCAGTCCTTCAACGAGATGCTGGCCAGCCTGCGCACGCTGGTGGGCCAGATGGTGTCGTTGACCGGCCAGCTGAGCGCGGCGGCGGGCGAGCTGCTCAGCGCCTCCACCGAGCACGGGGAGCTCGCGCTCAGTCAGTCGAGTCACGCGCACCAGATCGCCGCCACCTTCGAAGAGCTGTCCCGCAGCGCCCAGCAGATCTCCTCGGCCGCCGACACCGTGGAAGAACACGCCCGAAGCACGCGGGAGGAGGTGGAGAACGCGCGCGCGGTCTTCACGCAGCTGGTGGCCGACATCAACGCCACCCGCACCGAGTCCAAGACCTTCTCCGCGTCGATCGAGGAGCTGAACAGCGAGCTGCGCGAGGTGGCCAAGATCGCCCAGCTGATCAACTCCTTCGCCGACCGGAGCGACCTGTTGGCGCTCAACGCGGCGCTGGAAGGCACCAAGGCGGGCCCGGTGGGCGCGGGCTTCTCGCTGGTGGCGGTGGAGTGGCGGCGGCTGTCGGAGCACGTGGCCGCGTCGGCGCTGGACATCGAGCGCATCATCGCGAAGGTGCAGACCTTGAGCCGGCAGGCGCTCGACGACGCGCAGAAGAGCGTGGTGACGTCGGACCGGCGCGCCACCCTGGCGGACCTCGCCGCGACCAAGTTCGAGCAGATCTTCGTGCGCGCGCGTGGCACCTCGGCCACGGCGCAGCAGATCTCCCTCGCCAGCAAAGAACAGCGCCGCACGAGTGAAGACGCGGCCAACGGGGCCCAGAGCATCAGCGCCCTGGTGAAGCGCGGGGTCGACGCCACGCGGCGAACGCAGACCATCGCCGAGCAGCTGCGCAGCGTCGCCGGGGCGCTCAGTCAGGTGACCCAGCGCTTCAAGGTGAAGTCGGGCCCCTGACGGGCGACCGACGAAGGTCTCTGGCACCCGGGCTGGGGCCTCTGCGCTGTCCCTCCCGCGCGAGGTGGTTGCCGCTAGGACCGACCGGGGGCCTTCAGGCTGAAGCCGAGGGAGAGCGACATGGTGTAGAGCCAGTTGTTGACGTAGCCGTCGCTGGGCGGGGGCGGGTTCTTCTCAACGCCGATCGCCCCTCCCCAGATGGTGCGGAAGTTGAGGAACGCGTCGATCGACGGCGTGACTTCAACGCCAACCCGCACGCTTCCGTCCAGAATGGCGCCGATGAACTGGTTGTCGCTGCCGTTGAAGCCCGGGGTGCCGGCGTAGAAGCCATCGACCTCGGCGCCAACCCAGAGCTTGGAGTCAAACGTGTAGCGCCCACGGAGCTTGAGGACAGGCACGGGTCCGATGTTCTCGTTGCTGCGAAACTTCGTTCCGTCGCGAGACGCGAAGGTGATTCGGGCGTTGCGAATCTGCAGCGAGACCCCCACCGCCAGCTCTTGACCGGGGTGATCCCAGAAGAAGTTGTACAGGTACGACAGGCGCCAGAAGGAGAACCCGTAGAGGAAGTCGACCCCAGTCCCGGCCTTGAACACCTCTCCGTCGACGGTGAGGTCCCTGCGGAGCAGCTGTGAGGTGGCGAGCTCGAGAGGTTGGTAGAGCAGCACGACGGTGTTGCGCTTGAGAAAGTTCACGTCCGCGGAGAAGCGCAAGAAGGGGAAGAGCGTGTTCTGCGCGGCGTCCGAGAGGTAGTTGATCTCGGTGCCGTCGCGGCTGAACTGAATCGTGTGCGCCAGGACGCCGACGAAGCCGATCTCTGCGTGGAGCGCGAGACCGACGGGGGCCGTGTTGGTGACGAACCGCTCCATCCATGAGAGCGGCGGGGCCTCGGTCGCGGCTGGGAGCGACTGATCCGCGGCCGGAACGTCGGCCGGGGCGGTGAGCGTCGCCCCCCGGTCTTCAGGGGGCGATTCGAGGCCGGCGTCCGGCGAGACAGCCAGCGCGAGCAGTGCGGCGAGAAACGGTGCGTGCATGGTGGGTCAGGCTCCTTCCCCCTTACGTAAGGACGGGGCGCCGATGCCGCCAGTGTTTGTTCATGGTTTGTACAAGGTTGCTTTCTGACGCCCGTGCGACGTCTCCCGGAGCGATGCGGCCTCACCGCCGGGGTCCGTCCCCTGGCGCCGAACACAGCGTCCGAAGGCAAGCGCGCCCCCTCCCCGCCGGGGGCCGAGACTACGCGGCGTGGGCGCGGGTGGGCAGCGACGCGACGAGCTGCTCCGTCACCTCCCACAGCTTCGTGGCGGTCGCGGCGTCCTCGGCGTCACTGCGGGGGCGGGCCACGTTGCAGTCGACGAAGAACTGCCCGCTCACGTTGGCCACCGCGGGGTGGGTCGCGACGTAGACCTGGGTGGCCGCGCCCTGCGCCACGTTCTTGAAGGCGATGGCGCCGAACACGCTGTACCCCGCCCGGCCCACGGCGGGCATGTGGCGGCTGAGGTTGGTGTTGATCACCCCGGGGTGCACCGCGTTGGCCGTCCTCTGCGTTCCCTCGAAGCGGCGCGCGAGCTCTTTGGCGAAGAGGATGTTGGCGAACTTGGACTGGCCGTAGTTCCGCCACGGTCCGTACTGCTTCGTCGCATCGAGGTCGTCGAAGCGCACGCCGCCGCGAGGGGCGTTGCGGTGCGCCGAGCTGCTCACCATCACCACGCGCGCCTTCTCGGTCA
This sequence comes from uncultured Myxococcaceae bacterium, assembly GCA_964522795.1. Taxonomy (GTDB): domain Bacteria; phylum Myxococcota; class Myxococcia; order Myxococcales; family Myxococcaceae; genus CAZFXD01. The sequence continues at coordinate 1,098 of CAZFXD010000242.1, read as the reverse complement.
GTTGGTCGAGCAGCCCAGTCACCAGCATGAAGTGGCCGACGTGGTTGGTGAAGAACTGCAGCTCGACGCCGTGGGCGAGCTCGCGGCGGGGGAGCGCCATCACGCCGGCGTTGCAGATGATGGCGTCCAGCGTGAGGCGCTCCGACTTTACCGACGCCACGCACGCGCGCACGCTGGCGGGGTCAGACAGCTCGCAGGCGAGGGGCAGCGTCTCCCCCTTGACGCCTTCGCAGGCGGCCTGTGCCTTCTTGAGGGTGCGGGCCGTGGCCACCACCCGCGCGCCGCGGAGCGCCAGCACGCGCAGCGTCTCGTGCCCAAGCCCCGAGTTGCAGCCGGTGACCAGCATCGTCTTACCGGCCAACGAGAGGCCCTGCGTCACGTCTTCGGCGGTCGACGCGTAGCCGAAGCCGCTGGGTCCCCTGGAGGTGAACAGTGCGTAGAGCGACATGGTCAGACTCCTGGCTTCGTGGAGCCGGGCATAACGCCACCGCCCGCGCAGCGCCTGGACAAATCGCCCGGTGAGCGCTCGGCCGGCTCGCCGTTGATCTTCGTCATGCCCTGAAGCGCGCGCCCGCCGCCTGGACCCTCGGGCCGAGTGCCAGACACCGCCGCCGGGGACCTTTCACCTCGGTGACAGGCGCACAACGCGACGGGCACCGCCCCGGCCGTCGTTGCCAACCGACAGCCCAGCGCTCCAGTGCGCAAGCGCCACCGCCGCAGCCTGCCGCGCGGCCCGTTGAATCGCAGGGTTGGCGACGCTCCGGGCGGCCGTCGGCTTGCATTTCAGTCGCTGCGGCGCCCCGTTCGCCCGTTCACAAAGCGAGACCCCATGAAGCGGCCTGACTCCTGGCGGCACAGTCTGTTGTTGGGCGTGTTGGCTCTGGCTTCGGCGTGTGACCCGAGCGGGAAGATGACCGGAACGATCGGCGACGGGGCGCAGGACGGCGCTGCCGCGACCAGCTGCGGCGACGGGGCCTGTACGCTCGACGAGAGTTGCGGCGTGTGCCCGTCCGACTGCGGCGCCTGTCCCCTTCCGAACGACCCGAGCGCCAACGTCGACGCCGGCGCAGGAGGTGGTGGCCCCACCGGGGGCAGCGG
>CAZFXD010000241.1:0-8019 GCA_964522795.1 uncultured Myxococcaceae bacterium | reverse complement strand
TGGCGGCGCCGCGGGGAATGGCGGCGCAGGCGGCGGCACGGCCGTGACGTTGGCGTCGATTGCCGTGGCTCCCTCGACGGTCAGCCTGGACGCAGGAGTCACGCAGGCGTTCACCGCCACCGGCACGTATTCGGACGGCGCCAGCGCCGATCTCACCTCCACCGCGCAGTGGAGTTCCAGCGTGCCCGAAATCGCCACTGTGTCGTCGGCGGGCGTGGCGACGGCATTGCTCGCGGGCACGACGCAGATTCAGGCGGCGGTCGGCTCCGTGGTGGGAACCAGTTCGCTGACGGTGAACGGCAACGCGCTGGTGTCGATCGCCATCGCTCCGGCGTCGCTTGATCTCGGCGTCGGCGACACCCAGCCGCTCATCGCCACGGGAACCTACGCAGACGCCTCCACCGCCAACATCACCGGGCAGGTGATGTGGAAATCGAGCACACCCGCGTCGGCGAGCATCGCGGCGGACGGCGTCGTCACGGCCGTCGCCGTGGGGACTACCACCGTCACCGCAAAGCTCAACGGCGTCACGGGCACCACGAACCTGAACATCACCGCCAAGCGGCTGAAGTCGATTGAGGTCACCCCGCCCTATGTGAGCATCACCACCGCGCAGACGGTTCAGCTCACCGCGACCGGGAAGTACTCCGATGGCTCCACGCGCGACATCAGCTCGATGGTCACCTGGGCGAGCATCGCTCCCGCGAACGCCACGGTGAGCGCCGCAGGGCTGGTGACTCCGGTGTCGACCACGAGCGGCGTCAGCATCACGGCGACCTCCGGTCTGGCCTCGGCGCACAGCGTGGTGTCGGTGACCACGACCCAGTACCCGCTTACCGCGTTGACGCTCGCGCCGCAGACGATGTGGGTCGGGCAGCGTTTTCCATTTCCGACGTTGAACGCGGATTTCGGCGGCATCGGCTCCACGTACTTCTTCGCGAGCTGGACCTCGAGCAACCCCGCCGTGGCGAGCAGCGATCCCGACCGCGGCATCAACGCGCTTTCCGTGGGCGTCACCACGCTCACGGCGAAGTCGGGGAACATCAGCGCGTCCAACACGCTCACTGTCACGGCGCCGCCCATCTCGAGCATTTCGGTGCTACCGCTGACGCCCAAAATCGCGCTCGGCGGTGCAGTGCAAATGACCGCGACGGGCGTGTGCCCTGACGCCAACTTGAATCAAGACCTCACCGCCACCGCGACCTGGACCTCCAGCAACACCGCGGTGGTGACCATCGACGCGAGCGGCGTGGCGCACGCGGTCGGCTCCGGGACGGCCATCCTCACCGCCACCAAGGGCGTGAGCGGCAGCACCGTGGCCACCGTGCCCTCCGTCACCCCGCCGCAGACCACCGTCGCGCTCTCGCCCACCGCGGACAACACCATCATGTACAGCAGCCTGGTGGCGGCGCGCGAGAACACCGTCTACCCAACCACGGCCATGTTCAGCACGCCCGCCGTCGCGGTGGGCTGCGCGTGGTTCTATTCGCCGATGATTGGCTTCGCGCCGGAACACATCGACGCGTCGTGCTCGCAGGCGCTGATGAAGTTCGACGTCTCGTCGCTCGCGGGGAAGACGATCCTCAGCGCGAAGCTGCACCTGACCACCAGCACCTACGGCGTGGGGTTTGTGCCGCGACAGTGGTTCGTGCACGCGCTGGCCACGGCGTGGAATCCCGCCACCGTCACCTGGAACTCGGCGGCGAGCCTGCAGTACTACCTGTACTCGAGTGTGACGCTGAACCCGCCGACGTACAGCGGGCAGACCTTCGACATCGACGTCACGCGAACCGTGCAGAACTGGGTGGGGGGGAGCTACGTGAACCAGGGCTTCGAGTTCGGGCTCAACAACGTCCTGCTCCCTGCGATCAACACCGTGTCGCTTGATCAATTCGAGTTCTTCAGCAGCGAAGACCCGGGTGGGCGCGGACCGAAGCTCGTCGTCACCACACAGTAGCGCCCCACCCGACGCCGCTCCGAGGGATGCTGCGCAGGCGTGGGTCGGGCCCGGCAAGCGCCCGTTAGAACGTGTAGCCAATCATGAGGCGGAACTTGGGGAGGAACGTGAAGCCCGAGGTCACCCAGTTCAACGGATTGGCGTCAGGCGAGCCGAAACCCAGGTTGCCCCCGCCGACGTCCATGCCGCCACTGACCAGCCCCGTGACGTTGGACTTGCCGAAGTGCCACTCAGCGCCGGCTTCCACGCCGCCGCCCATGATGTGGCTCCACATCAGATCCGAGCCGCGCGCGTGCGCGTCGATAAAGACTCCGTTGAACGCGCCGTCCGGGTACCACCGCGCGCCGAGCTGCGCGCCCCAGCCGTTCCACAGGACGTAGTACTCGCCAGCGCCGTAGAGCGTGAAGTTCGGAGCGACCGCGAACTCCGCTTCGCCGGCAAAGCCCGCGAACAGCAGACTCACCGGACTGACGCTGATTCGCGCGGTCGGCATTTCGCGTTCGACGCTGGCGATTGAATCCACCGAGCTGGCACCGGCGGTGGCACTGAGCATCAGGGTCAGGATGAGTGAGTTCATGCCTGAGGAGATTGCACGCGCGGCGCCAGCGTGAAGTCCGCGAATCCCCTGGGCTTCTTCGAAGGGCGCTGTGCAGGCCCCTGCACAGGGTGTGAGGCCGCTGTGCGGGCGCCCGCGCTGTGCCTATGCCCCGGGCGCCCCCGGCAGCTTCGGCCGCGGCGGCGGGTGCAGCCCCGTCACCAGCCGGGCCCCGCGCCCATACGTCAGGTACGCCCAGGCCCATTCGATCAGCACAATCACCTTGTTCCGGAAGCCCACCAGGAACAGCAGGTGGATGAGCAGCCACGCCACCCAGCCTACAAAGCCCCACAGCTGCAGCCCGCGCGCTTCGGCGATGCCCGCCGCGCGGCCGATGGTCGCCATCGTGCCCTTGTCGAAATACGAGAACGGCTTCGGCGGCTCCTGGTCCAGCAGCGCGCGGAGGTTCTGCGCCACGTGCTTGCCCGTCTGCATCGCCGCTGGCGCCAGCCCCGGCAACTTCACGCCACCGCCCAGGTCGAGCGAAGCGAGATCTCCCGCGACGAACACGTTCGGATGGCCCGGCACCCGCAGCTCGCGGTCGACGACAATCCGTCCGGCGTTGTCCAGGGCGACCCCAAGCGACTTCGCCCACGCCGGCCCCTGCACCCCCGCCGCCCACAGCACCGAGGCCGATGGAATGAGTTCATCCCCCACCCGCACGCCCTCGCCGCCCACGTCTGTCACCCGCGCGTTGGTGCGAACCTCGACGCCCAGGTCCGTCAGCGCGACCTCGGCCTTCTTCGACAGTCGCTCCGGGAACGTCGACAGCACCCGCGGGCCCGCCTCCACCAGCACCACCCGCGCCCGACCCGTGTCGATGGCGCGAAAGTCCGCCTTGAGCGTGAACTTCGCCAACTCGGCCAGCGCGCCTGCGAGTTCCACGCCCGTCGGCCCGCCTCCGACAACGACAAACGTGAGCAGCGCCTTGCGCCGCGCTTCGTCTTTCTCCAGCTCCGCCGCCTCGTAGGCCAGCAGCACCCGCCGCCGGATTTCGAGCGCGTCGTCGAGCGTCTTCAAGCCCGGTGCCCAGGGCTCCCAGTGCGAGTGCCCGAAGTAGGCGTGGCGAACCCCCGCTGCGAGCACGAGGTAGTCGAACTTCACCGGAGCACCGTTGACGTGGACCTCGCTGCGCCCAAGGTCGGCCCCGGTCACTTCCCCGAGGTGAACCTCCACGTTCTCCCGCCCCGCCAAAAGCGACCGAATCGGCGTGGCGATGCCGCCCGGAGACAACCCGGCCGTCGCCACCTGGTACAGGAGCGGCTGAAACAAATGGTAGTTCTCTTTGTCCACCAGCGTGACGCGCACGCGCGCGCCGTCGAGCCCACGCGCCACCGCCAGCCCCGCGAAGCCCCCGCCCACAATCACCACATGAGGAACGTCCACCCCGGATGAATAACAACTTCGGATTCAGTTAGGGTGCCCTCGTGGCAGCGCCGCTTCTGAAACGCATCAGCGACCTGGTGGGCACACACCGCTTTCTGCGCGCCATGTCCATCTACCCGCCGTACGTGGGCGCCGGCATTCGCCTCACCCACGTGGCGAAGGACCTCTCCCGCCTCGACGTGGAGATGCGACTTCACACCTGGAATCAGAACTTCGTGGGCACCCACTTCGGCGGCTCGCTCTTCTCCATGTGCGACCCGTTCTTCATGCTGATGGTGATGGCGCGCCTCGGCGACGGCTACGTGGTGTGGAACAAGATCTCCAGCATCGACTTCAAGAAGCCAGGGAAGGGCCGCGTGCACGCCACCTTCCTCGTCCCCGACGCGCGCGTGGCCGAGATTCGCGAGGCGGCCCGGGGCGGCGCGCCCATTCGCCCGGAGTTCACCATCGACATCTTCGATGACGAGGGGCAGGTGGTGGCGACCGTGACTCAAATCCTGCACGTGCGGGAGAAGCGCGCGAAGCCCGACGCCCCGACCGGAAGCGCGTAGCGCTCGTTCAGTGTGACGCTTTGGAGCGGCGGCGCCACACCATCGCCGCCAGAGCGCCGAGCGCGAGCCGACTCAGGTCCGGCGCGGCGTTGCACCCACCGTACACCGGCGCGGGAAACTCGATTCCCCCGTCCAGCGTCGCGCCCGCGTCGTCCACCATGCCGGCATCCCAGACCGTGACCACGGGAGCCCCCGCGTCAGGCTTCACCCCCGCGTCCGCCTTCACGCCTGCGTCTGGCTTCACCGTGCCGGCGTCGCGGGGGGGAGGAGGCGGCGGTGGTGGCGGGGGCGGCGGGGCACAGCCGTGCACCGGAAACCCTTCGACTGGCGACTGCGCCATCGCGCTGTTCGACGCCGGGCCCCATTGGCCGTCTTCCGCCAACTTCCCCGTCGCGTGGTTCTTGTTCCACAGCCGCTGAAACGCGAGCACCGACTTCGAACCGAGATTGGGCGCGTTGTTGTAGTCGAAGTGAACCAGGTCGCTTGAGCCCAGCCAGTCCCACCCCTGCGCTTCGAGGTACGGGCGCCACGTGCCGTACGCGCTCACGTCGATGGCGCGCCCGCTCTGGTGGTTCGACGTTCCGGGGACCGCGGCGACCTGAATGCCGCACTGCCCGGCCTGCCACCACTTGTAGAGGAGGTACTGCTGCGCCACCGAGCGATACGCCGAGTTGATGCTGATGGTGCCGTGCCCCGCGACCGCCCGGTGGAGCGCGTCAGAGGCCCCCGGCGCCAGGTAGGGCTGCACCGACCCGGCGATGGAGATTCCGGCCCCGCGAAAATCGACCATCGTATTCGGCGCGATGCAGTTGAGCTCCTCCACCAACTGCACTGTCAGCCCCACCGCGATCGACGTGTCGCAACCGCCCGCCCCTGCCGCGGTGAGACCGCTCGTCAGCTCTCCGATGTCGTGCTCGTCGTACGCCGGCTCGTCCACGATGACGAGGTCCCCCGGGCCACAGGACCACAAGGTCAACGCTGAGAGCGCCAGGAGTCTTCGCATGGGTCGAGGCAGTGGGGTCAAACGGCAACTGATTATCGGGGGCCTCCCCACCCGGTTTCCTCTTGGACTCCGTTGGGTTGAATCATTGGGGCGACGTCTCACCGGGTGAGAAAAACAGCCGGTTGAAACGACTCCTGGCCGAGCCGGCCCGCGCCTCAACCCCACGGAATTCGGAGCACCTCAGGCATGCCAACAGGCCCACCCACCGCGCGCACCTCGGGTATGTTGCGCGCCATGAAACGAAGCGACGTCGTCGTCACTGGAGCCAGCCGCGGCATCGGCAAGGCGGTCACCACCCGCTTGCTCGACGAGGGGTACAACGTGTGGGCCGTCGCCCGCGACGTCTCGAAGCTCAAGGCCGCAGACACCGACAAGGGCAGGCTCATCCCCGTCTCGTGCGACCTCTCTGACGCGGCCCAGGTCCGCACCACCCTCGACCTCATCGCCTCCAAGTCGGACGGCATCTTCGGACTGGTCAACAACGCGGGCGTGGGGCACTCGAACCCCATCGCGAAATGCACCGACGACGAGCTGCACCGCACCATGGCCATCAACTTCGAAGCGCCGTTTCAGTTCTGCCGCGCGTTCTGCCCGGCCTTCGCGAAACACGGCGGCGGGCGCGTGGTGAACGTGGCCTCGGTCGCTTCCTTCAAGGGCATCAAGTACGGCTCCATCTACGTGGCCTCCAAGCACGCCCTGCTCGGCCTCACCCGCGCGCTGGCGCTGGAGTACGCCCAGAAGAACGTCACCGTGAACGCGGTGTGCCCGGGCTGGGTCGACACCGACATGCTCACCGCGTCGGCCGAGAACATCTCGAAGAACACCGGCCGCTCGACCGACGAAGCGCGACACGCCCTGGCCGCCATGAACCCCAGCGGCAAGCTGGTGCTGCCGTCTGAAGTGGCTGACGTGGTGATGTTCCTCCTCACCCAGAAAGCGGCCGAGGCGGTCACCGGCGCCGCGTGGACCATCGACGGCGGAGGGTCGGCCACGTGACCCACGCCATCGTTCAACCTTCAGGCTGGGCCAAACCCAAAGGCTTCTCCAACGGCATCGTGGCCTCGGGCCGCACGCTCTACGTGGGCGGGCAGGTCGGCTGGGACCCCACGAACCCCATCCCCACCTTTCCCCAGGGCTTCACCGCGCAGTTCGAACGGGCCCTGAAGAACGTGCTCGCCGTGGTCGAAGCCGCCGGCGGCACCTGCACCGACATCGTGCGGATGACGGTCTACGTGCCGGACAAAGCACAGTACCTCGCCAGCACCCGCGCGCTCGGCGGGGTGTGGAAGTCGCTGCTCGGTCGCCACTACCCGGCCATGGCGCTGGTCGAAGTGAAGTCGCTTCTGGAAGAAGGCGCGCTGGTCGAGATTGAAGCGACCGCCGTCCTCTCGAACTGACCGGTGCCGCTACGCGCGCGCCGCGAGGCTCGCAATCTCATCGGCCTCCACGACGCGCCAGCGGCTGGGCGGCTCGAACGCGGCCACCACCATCGCCGCGGCGACGTCACGCACCGCGCTCGGCCGGTACTTCTTCAACGGCCCCACCATGGCGAAGGAAATCGCCCGCGCCACCGACAACCCCACCCCTTCGCCCGGCCGGTGCTCCTTGCGATCGCCATCGAGAATCGACGGCCGGAACACCACGGCCGTCTCGAACCCCACGGCCTTCACCGCGTCCTCCACCTCGCCCTTCACCCGGTTGTAGAAGATCGACGACTTCGGGCTGGCCCCCATCGCCGTGACGAGGAGAAACCGCGCCGCCCCCGCCGCTTTGGCCGCGCGCGCGAGGCCCACCACGAACTCGAAGTCGACCTCGCGAAACTTCTCCTGTGAACCGGCAGCACGAATCGTCGTGCCCAGGCAGCAGTAGACGTCCGTGGCCATGGGGACCGCGCCACCGTGCCTCAGCGTGGAGAAGTCGAAGGTCTGCTGCGTCACCTTCGGCAGCGGCGCCTCGAGGGGGCGGCGCACCAGGGCGGTCACCGTCGAGTAGCGGGCGTCGGTCGACAGCTGCGTCACCAGCGCGCCGCCCACCAGCCCCGTCGCCCCCGCCACCAGGGCCGTTCGCTTCTGTCCGGAGTCGCTCATGGTGCCGTCGGGTTAACCACGCACGCGTGCAATCGCAACGCTTGTTCCGCCGCGGCGCCGCGCTTTTCGATACAACCCGCCTCATGCACTCGCCCCGTTCGTTCAAGTTCCGAACCGATGGCCCCGTCGCCATCATCACCCTCTCGCGGCCCGACACGCTCAACGCGCTCACCTTCGAGGTCTACCGGGAGCTGACCGATCTGTTCGCCGCGCTCCAATCCGACGCGAGCGTGAAGTCGGTCGTGATCACCGGCGAGGGCAAGGGCTTCTGCTCCGGCGGTGACGTGAACGACATCATCGGCGAGCTGTTCAAGCGTGACATGCCTGGCCTGGTCGAGTTCACCCGCATGACGTGCGAGCTCATCGCCAACATGCGCGCGCTGAAGAAGCCCATCATCGCTGCCTTGAACGGAACGGCCGCGGGCGCCGGCGCCGTCATC
>CAZFXD010000240.1:0-8020 GCA_964522795.1 uncultured Myxococcaceae bacterium | reverse complement strand
CCCCTTTGCCAACAGCTGGGGCATGGGTTCGTGGGGCTTCGACCCGTTCAATAACCTCGGCGGCTGGTGGCGCTGAGCCTCACCGCGTCATCACAATTCGGGTCCGGCGAACGGCGGTTTTGGCTATGACCTCGGGGCATGAGCCTCGACAAAGCCATTGCCCGATTCGCCTCTCAGAAAAACGCCGCGCTCGACGATCTCAAGACGCTCGTTCGCATTCCGTCGGTTTCGTTCGACGGGTTCGACAAAGCGCACGTGCGGGAGAGCGCCGAGGCCACCGCGAAGCTGCTCAAGGCCCGCGGCTTCGAGAACGTGAAGCTCCTCGAAGTGGCTGGAGCACACCCGTATGTGTACGGCGAAATCCTGAAGGCCCCGGGGAAGCCGACCCTCTTGCTGTATGCACACCACGACGTGCAGCCGGCGGGTGACGCCGACGCGTGGAAGAGCCCGCCGTTTGAACCGACGGAGCGTGACGGCCGCCTGTACGCGCGTGGCGCGGCCGACGACAAAGCGGGGATCGTCGTGCACACCGCGGCGGTCGACGCCTGGCTCCAGGGCGCCGGGGCGCTCCCGCTCAACGTCAAGATCGTCGTCGAAGGCGAAGAGGAGATCGGCTCGGAGCACCTCTCGGCTTTCCTGAAGGCGCACGCGGCCATGCTGAAGGCTGATGCGATTGTCCTCACGGACACGAGCAACTTCGAGACGGGCGTGCCCTCCATCACCACCGCGCTCCGCGGGCTGGTGACCCTGGACGTCGAAGTGCGCGCGCTCAAGCAGTCGCTTCACTCCGGAATGTGGGGCGGCCCCATTCCGGACCCCGTGATGGCGCTGTGCAAGATGCTGGCGGCGCTCACCAACCCCGACGGCACCATCGCGCTCCCGGGGGTGATGGAGAAGGTGAAGCCGCTCACGGCGGACGAGAAGAAGAGCATCGACGCACTCCCCACGGACGTGGACACGTTCCGACGCCAGGCGGGCATGCTCCCCGGAGTTCAGCTGATGGGTGGGCGCCACCCGTGGGAGACCAACTGGCGCTGGCCGTCGCTCACCGTGAACGCCATTCAGGCCTCGTCTCGCAAAGACGCGCGCAACATCGTGTGTGATTCAGCCTGGGCCCGAGTGGGGGTGCGACTGGTGCCCAACCTCGACCCCGTCGAGGTGCGCTCGAAGGTGGCCGAGGCGCTGCGCAAGTCGGTGCCCTGGGGCCTCGAGGTGACCATCCACGAAGAGCAGGGCGTGAAGTGGTGGTACACCGAGTCGTCCGGCCCGGCCTTTCAGGCGGCGTTTCGCGCCATGGAAAAGGGCTTCGGGCACAAGGCGCTGGCCATCGGCTGCGGTGGCTCCATTCCCTTCGTGGAGCCGTTCGCCAAAGAACTGGGCGGCGTTCCTGCGCTGCTGATTGGCGTGGAAGACCCCTACACCAACGCTCACTCCGAGAACGAGAGCCTGCACCTGGGCGACTTCGAAAAATCGGTGAAGAGCGCCATCTACCTGTACGACGAGCTGGCGCGCGCGATCGCGCCCCGCTGACTCAGGACGCCTGGGCGAGCCGTGCCTCGCGTCGCACCGGCACCCGGGCCGCGGCCATGGCGTCTTTGATTTCGCCGATGGTCGAGAGCTTGAAGTGGAGCAGGGTGCCGAGCGCCACGGCGTCGGCCGACCCTTCGGTGAAGGCGGACACCACGTGCGCGGGCTTGCCCGCCCCGCCGCTGGCGATGACTGGAATCTCGACGGCGCTGGCGATGGTGCGGGTGAGCTCGAGATCGAAGCCCGTCTTCATGCCGTCGGCGTCGATTGAAGTGAGAAGAATCTCCCCGGCCCCCAGGCTGGCGACCCGCCGGGCCCATTCCACCGCGTCGAGATCGGTCGTCTCGCGCGCGTTCTCGATCAGCACGGTCCACTTGTTCGGCCCAAGCTTCTTGGCCTCGATCGTCGCCACCACGCACTGCGCGCCAAAGCGTCGCGCCACGTCGGTGAGGAACTCGGGGCGCTTCACGGCCGCCGAGTTGATGCTCACCTTGTCGGCGCCTGCGCGCAGCACATCGTCCACGTCCTGCAGCGAGCGGATGCCGCCGCCCACGGTGAGCGGCACGAAGGCACGTTCGGCCGTGCGCTCCACCACCGGCAGCGTGTTGTTCCGGCCGTAGAGAGTGGCCACGGTGTCGATGAAGATGAGCTCGTCGATGCCTGCCTCGGCGTAGCGAACCGCGAGATCTTCGGGCTGGCCCACCACACGAAGCCCTTCCAGATGAATGCCGCGGACGACGTTGGGCCCCTTGATGTCGAGGCGCGCGATCACCCGGCGGGTCGTCATCAGGACACCTGGTGCTTCAGAACCCAGGTCCCGTTCGGTCCCTCGTCCCACAGGTGCGGCGAACGGTTGCGGTCGATGGCCTCGTAGAACTGCGCCTCGGTGATGCCGGTGTATTCGAGGAATTCCTTGAAGTACTTCTTGGGGAACTCGCCGTCATACTTTCGCACCAGCGCGACCGCTTCTTCGCGCGTGATGTGGTTGTCGCGGATTTCGTGGGCGGCGTCGTTCATGGCGCGGCCCTGACCGAACTTGATGAACATCGTGTAGTAGTGAAACCCGTCCACGCGATCGTCGAGCGAGGCGTACTTGGAGTACGTGCCCTCACTGCGCTCCGGGTTGCACTCGAAGCCCGTGTGCTCGACCGAGTAGTAGTAATTCTCCTGCGGTTTCCACTCGTGGTAGTACGACATGTAGTGAATCTCGATGCCCGCGGCCTCGGCGTCGGCTTCTGAAATCGGAAAGTACGGAACCAGGTCCTTGCGCTCGATGCCGTAGTCCTTGAGCGCGGGCAGGTCCACGCCGCCGAAGCGAAACACCTGGCCCGCCTTCGCCGTGTAGTGCGCGCGGGACATGAGCGGCGACGCGTTCTCGGACAACTTGTTGTGGTACTCGGCCTGATTTTCCCCGTACATGATCAGGGGCACTTTTTCCTGGAGCGCCACGCGGGGCGCGAGGTTCTTCTGCCCGATGATGAACGGCTGAAAGGGGTTGAGCAGGTTGAGGAAGGCCAGCCGCGTCAGGGTGGCGTGCACCTGGGGGTTGGGCGTGAGCGAGATGTTGTCCAGTCCGCCCTTGCGCAGCCACTGCTGAAAGTTCTTCCACCCGATGTCCGTGTAGGTGTGAGGCGGCCAGGTCACGGTGATGGGGTTCATCCCGTAGCGGGCCTTGAGCACGTGGCTGACGTAGGCGCTGTCTTTGCCGCCGGACCCGGGCACCACCACGTCCCAATGACCGTCGGTGCGGCGATGCTTGTCGAGCAGCTTGACCAGCTCTTCTTCGCGCTGCTTCCAGTCGATCTTCCGCTTGATCTCGAGGAACTTGCACGCGTGGCACACGCCGTCTTCGTCGAAGCCGACGGTCTCGATGCGGGTGTCCTTCTTGTGCAGCTCGGGCGAGGTCGAGGGCCGCTGGTTCGACATCACGCAGCGCTTGCAGAAGATCACCTTCTCGGGGAGCCCGTGCATCACCCGCGGTTTTTCAGAATGCTTCATGTGCCTCTCCAACGGCAGAAATTGGCCAGCAGCGTGAGCCCTGCCGTATCAGATTTTTCCGGGTGAAACTGCGTCCCCACGACGTTCCGGCGCTGGATGGCCGCGGTGAACCGCTCGCCGTACTCGGCGGTCGCCGCCACGTCGGCGGCTTCGCGACACTCAAGGACGAACGAGTGCACGAAGTAGAAGTGCGCCCCCTCGGGCAACCCCTCGAAGAGCGCGCGGTTCGGCGCGGGCCGCACCGGGCTCCAGCCGAAGTGCGGCAATTTCTGACCCGAGCCGGGCTCGAGCTTTCTCACCACGCCCGGCACCCAGCCCAGCCCGGGGGTCGTCTCAAACTCGCGACCCTCGTCGGCCAGAATCTGCATGCCCACGCAGACGCCCAGCATCGGCCGCCCTGAGTCGCGGAAGGCGGTGAGGGCAGGGAGCAGCCCCGATGCGTCGAGCTTGCGGCGAACCTCGGCGAACGCCCCCACGCCCGGGACCACCACGCGCTCCGCGGAGTCGATGGCCGAGGCGTCTTTGGAGAGCACCACGCGGTGCGTGTCGCCGGCGACGCGAGTCAGCGCGTTCACCATGGAACGGACGTTCCCCGAGCCGTAGTCGACCACGACGAGGTCCTGGCTCATGGCGAGCCGCTCGGCTCGGTCAAGGCGAGCAAGGCCTGGGCGGCGCGCTCTGCCGCTTGGCCGCGGTTCGCGTAGTGCTCCGAGGCGTAGGCCGCGGCGCGTTGGTCAGTGCTGTCAGGCCCGGATTCGATTTTCGCTCTCACAGCGGCCGCAAGTTCGGTCGCGGTCTCTACCCGAGTGGCGGTTTCACGCGCAAGAAACTCGATGCGGGCCCGACGAGCCGGAACGTCGGCCGTCACCGCGATCACCGGCACGCCCACGGCCATGGCATCGAGTGCGGTGGTCGACACCACGGTCACCAGGACTCCAGCGCGGGCCAAAAACTCGAAGATCTCGGTGCCGGCCCGGGCCCGCTCTCCGCGCACCACGGACACCTGCGCGCGCGGGTGTCGCGCGGCTGCCGCGGCGTAGATGCCGGGGTCGTCTTTGGGGTGCAGCTTCACCACCCACGAAATGTCCTGGGTGCTCGAGGCCGCCGAGTAGACCGTGTCGACGAATTTCGCGTGCTCCGTGTGGCTGACCTGATCGCCCCCGCCCGATGACGCGACCAGCACCGCTGGCGGGCGAGTGCCCCGAGCGTGCACGAACGCGTCCAAGCGAGGTGCTCCAACCACGCGAACCGAACCAGGCCGAACCCCGCTGGAGATCAGGGCCCGCGCGCTCGGTTCGCCCCAGACCAGCACCTGGTCCACCAGACACCGCTCCCAGTAGGGATCATGAGCGAAGATGGAGCCGTGCTCGATGCTCGAGGTGCGCACGCCGGCAGACTGGGCGAGGAGCGCCGCCGCCCGGCCTTCCATGGTGTAGGGGTTCCCCACCACCAGCACGCGCGGTTGGTAGTCGTTCAGCAACCTGATGACCCCTGACGCCAACTCGGCGAGCGGCGCCAGGTTCTCGGTCACGACCCGGAACGCCAGGTGTTGCGTCAAGGGGAGCGGTAGCTCGCCCAGCCGCGTCTCTGCGGCGAGGGCCCGCTGCGCCAGCCGCGCGAGCTGGGCGAGCGCCGATGCAAAGTGGCGCGAGCGCACGTTGGATGAGGAAGCCCAGAGGAGCCCGGCGGAGACCACCTCGTGTTCGAGCGCGTCGGTGGCGAGCACGGTGCGGTGCCCACTGCGGGTCAACTCGCGCGCGACGGGAACCAGGTCGGCCAGGTGGCCGGGCATGCGGGGCAACATCACGCAGAAGCTCGGCTCGCGGGGCGCAGCCGCGGCACGGCTGCGTCGCGCGCTGCCAAGCACGTGCTTGGCCTGCCACCCGGCGGCCCCGGGCCAGCGCTCCTTCATGGGCACGCCGCTCGCTTCGACGCCGGCCTGGCCGAGGGCGCGGGCGACCCGCGCGGCCTCCAGCGCGTCTTTGCCCGCCAACCGGGCGTTCGGGGGCAGCTGGTCCCCCAGGCGCGTGAGGGTCTCCGCGTGGGCCAGGGCCGTGCCGCCTCGCATGACGAACTGCGCGCGAAGGGCCTCCAGCGCGTCGAACTTGAGCGGGCCGAACGACAGGAGGCTCGCTCCGCCGGCGGCGAATTCATTCACCAGGCCTGCGGCCCACAGCCCGGCTTGGCGCTGCAGCTCGATGGGGTCGGTGTGGGGCACGCGAGAAGCGAGCGCGTCCCATGGGAGCGGCTCGGTCACGCCGAGTCCCCGCGAACGAGCGCCCCCGCGTGCGCGACGATCTCCACCGACGAGTCCGCGCCCAGAGCGACGCCGTCACCTTTGGTCTCCAGCCCCTCAAGGCGCACCACGTCGCCCCGGTGGAGCGTGCTGAACCGCTCGGTGCGAGCCGTGAGGTGCTTGTCCTGGAGCGCCAGCCCGAGTCGGCCCTCGGGACCGCACCCCATCAGGCGTGTACGGCCCTTCCCGTGCAGGTGCTCCGACACGATGCGGAACACGCGGCCAGACGGCGCGGTGGCCCAGGCCTCGCCGCGTGGCGCGACCAGCAGGTAGCTCATCTTCAGGCGCTCCTTGTGGAGGCCCGCTGCGCGCGCGACGTCCTCCACCAGGCGGGGCATGGCCCAGTCGCGCTCGGCGTGGCACCAGTCGGAGTCGCGCTGGAGCGCCGGGCACGGGCCGCGAAACAGGCACGGGGCCCGAACGGCATAGCCCCGCTCCACCAGCACATCGCGAACCTGCAAGAGCGCGCGCGAGGTTTCCCGGAGCGCCGGCTCGATGAGCACCAATGAGCCCCCCGGCGCCAGGTGGCGCAGCGCGCCTTCGACGAAGTCGGCGCGCTTCTGAATGGTCGCGGCCAGGTCGTTCGAGGTGAACAGCTCGTTCACCAGGTGACCCGCCACGATCGCGTCGTACGGCCCGTCGGGGATTGCCTTGTCGGGCGTCCACTCGCGTGTCCCCAGCGACTCGCCGGACTCGATGGCCAGGTTCTTCGCCATCGCCAGCGCGCGCGCGCTCCGGTCAGCGCACACCACCTGCGCGCCGAGTGCGTCCGAGGCCGCGAAGCCCATGGGCCCAGGCCCGCTGCCGAGATCCAGCACGCGGCGGGGGCGGGTGGGGAGCTCGGTCAGAATGCGCCGCGCCTGGGCATAGGAGACCGGCCAGTAGAACAAGAGGTACGCGCCCAGCAGCCCGGGGTCGTCCATGTACTTCGCGCCGGCGAGCTCGCGCTCGCGCGTGAGGCCGAGTGAGAGCTTGCGCACGCCGTTGGAGACCACCCGCAGCTCGTCTTTGGACAGCGAGTTGTCCGGGCCACCCGGTGACCGCGACTGGGCTCGCCACACGCGTAACAGGTGGGGGACCCAGCGCTCCAGATCGTTGTCGGCGTTTCCGCTCATCGGCGGCACGAAGAGATAGACGCGGGCGGGCGGCGGCGCTACCTGTTCCTCCCAAATGATTTCGGTTCGCGGGCTGAAGAAACACTACCGGGTGCACAAGCGACCGCCGGGGCTCCTGGCCGCCGCGCGGTCGGTGTTCAAGCGTGAGTACACCGAGGTGGCCGCGGTCGATGGCATTGACTTCTCCATCGCGCCCGGCGAGCGCGTTGGTTTTCTCGGGCCCAACGGCGCCGGCAAGACCACCACGCTCAAGGTGCTCGCCGGCCTGCTCTACCCGACGGCGGGCGAAGTGCGCGTCGACGGCCACGTGCCCCAGAAACGCGAAGCCGACTTCCTGAAGAAGATCATGTTGGTGATGGGGCAGAAGCAGCAGCTGCTGTGGGACCTTCCGCCCCAGGAGACGTTTGAGCTGAACCGCGCCATCTACGAAGTGCCGCAGGCCGACTACAAACGGCGAATGGACGAGCTGTTCACCCTGCTCGAGCTGGGCGACGTGGTGCAGAAGCCCACGCGGCAGCTGTCACTGGGCGAGCGCATGAAGTGCGAGTTGGCGGCCGCGCTGGTCCACGGGCCCAAGGTCCTCTTCCTCGACGAGCCCACCATCGGTCTCGACGTGTCGATGCAGGTGGCGATGCGAGAGTTCATTCGCACCTACAACGAGAAGCACGGCGCGACACTGATCCTCACCAGCCACTACATGGACGACGTGGCGGCGCTCTGCCCGCGGGTGATCGTGATCGACAAGGGGCACCTGTCGTACGACGGCCGGCTCGACGATCTGGCGAAGTCGATTCGCCCCGAGAAACGCCTCACCCTGCGCCTGTCTTCGCCGGTGGAGCTCGGCGTGTTGGCCGGGCTGGGCAAGGTCATCAGCAACTCTCCGGGCGAGGCGGTGTTGCAGATCGCGCAGACCGCCGTGAATGAGACCGTGAGCCGTGCGCTCCGCGAGCTGCCGGTGAACGACCTCAACGTCGAGAACGCGCCGCTCGAAGAGGTGATGAGCGAGCTGTTCGCGCGAAACCGGACCTCCGCGGCTACCACCGCCTCAACCGCGACCACGCTCACATGATTCGGCGAACGCTCA
>CAZFXD010000239.1:0-8066 GCA_964522795.1 uncultured Myxococcaceae bacterium | reverse complement strand
CCGGCAAGCGGATGGTGACGTGGCGCCAGAAGGACTGGGGCTTCTCGCGCCAGCGCTACTGGGGCACGCCGATTCCCATCGTGTACTGCGAGAAGTGCGACCCCAGGCGCGAAGGGCTCCCCGTGCCGTACGAGGCGCTCCCCGTCCGGCTCCCCGATATCGACGTGCAGGCCGTGCTCACAGGGAAGGGTGAGCCGCCGCTGGCCAAGGTGCCCTCGTTTCTCAACACCACCTGCCCGAAGTGCCAGGGCCCCGCGCGGCGCGAGACGGAGACGATGGACACGTTCGTCGACTCCTGCTGGTACTTCGCGCGCTACCTCTCGCCGAAGTTCGACACCGCGCCGTTCGACGCGGTGAAGGCCAAAGCCTCGCTCCCGGTCGACATCTACGTGGGCGGCCCCGAGCACGCGACGATGCACCTGCTCTACTTCCGCTTCTGGTTCCGCGTGATGAAGGAGCTGGGCCTGGTGGGTTCCGACGAGCCGGTGACGCGCCTCATCACCCAGGGCATCGTCAACGGGCCCGACGGTCGGAAGATGTCCAAGCGCTGGGGCAACGTGGTGGCGCCCAGCTCCATCGTGCAGAAGTACGGGGCCGACACCTGCCGGACCTACGTGTTGTTCGCCGGTCCCCCCGAGCGCGACTTCGACTGGAGCGATGATCAGGTCGAAGGGGCGTTTCGCTTCTTGAAGCGGGTGTGGTCGTTGGCGTTCACCCACCAGGCCGCCGCGGGCACGCCGCTGCCGGCGGTGGTGGAAGGCCAGGCGCTGGAAATTCGCCGCGCCGCCCACAAGTGCCTAAAGCGCGTCACCGAGGCGATTGAGCGGCTCTCCTTCAACACCGCCATCTCCGGCATCATGGAGTGCATCAACGCCCTGGGCGCGGTGAAGACGCTCTCCAACGACGCCGAGAAGGGCGCCATGGCTGAGGCCATTCGCATCGTGGCGGTGGTGCTCTCGCCCATCGCCCCCCACATCGCGGACGAGCTGGCCGAGGCGTACGGCTTCAAGCAGTCCATCGTCTCCACGCCGTGGCCCACGTTTGATCCGGCCCTGGTGGTCGACGACGTCATTCCCTACGCGGTGCAGGTGAACGGAAAACTTCGCGCCGAGGTTCGGGTGGCCGCCGACGCCGCGGAGCCCGCCGTTCGCGCGCTGGCCGAGGCGGACGACCGCGTGAAAGCCGCGATGGAGGGAAAGACCATTCGCAAGGTGGTCTTCGTGCCCAAGCGCCTCATCAACTACGTCGTCGGCTAGACGCGCCCATGCGCCGCGCCACGCTCATCGTGGGAGTCCTCTTCGCCACGGCCTGCGGCTACCGGTTCGTGCGCCCGGGCGGCGATCTCCCCACCGGGCGTTCGCCCATCTACGTGCCCGTGGTGACCAACGCCACGGCGGAGCCCGGCGCGGAGAGCTGGGTGACACAGGCGCTCCGCGATGAAGTCAACCGCGCGGGCCTGCTCGGCGATGCGTCGTCGGAGGTGACCCTGGTGGGCACCCTGGTGTCAGTCAGCGGCGAGCCGATGATCGCCAGCCCGGGCAAACTTTCGAGCTACCGCGCTTCGGCGAGCCTCGCCCTCGAGCTCCGTTCCAAAGGCGTCGCCGTCTCTGGAACCCAGTTGAGCGCGAGCGAAGAGTACCCGCCCGGGGGAGACCTGTTGCTCACCGAAGCCAACCGCTCCGCCGCGCTTCGGCGCCTCGCTCAGGTGCTGGCCAGAGATGCGTGGGAGCGAATCGCGGTTCCAGTCGCACGAAAACCCGACGTCAACGCGCCAAACGACGGGGCGGACGCCGGGTCTCGGTAACGCACAACGGGCGGCCAGAGAGGCCGCGAACGAATTACTTCGCCTTGGCGGCGACGGCCTTCGTGTACGCCTGCGCCAGGCGCGAGATGCGGCGCGCGGCGTTGCGCGCGTGGAGCACGCCCTTGGTGGCGGCGCGGTCCAGCGTGCGGGTGGCTTCGCGAACAGCCTGATCCGCCTTGGCCTTGTCGCCGCTCGCGAGCGCGGCATGCGCCTGCTTGAGAACGGTCTTCATGGCGGACTTCACCGACTGGTTGCGGAGGCGTCGCTTCTGCGACTGACGGTTACGTTTTTCTGCTGAGGCGTGCGTGGCCAACTGGAACTCCTTGAAGAGACGGAAGAAGGCTGGGCGCTTACTCCCTCGGCGGTCGGAACGTCAACCGGCGAAGCGAGAAGAAGGGAGCGCCTGATCAGCCCGAGGTCGCTGCCTTAGCGTCATTCCAGTACTGGTCCAGCTGTTCGGCCGTCGCTTCCCCAAAGGCGATGCCGGCGGCGTTGACCCGGGCCTCCATGGCCCGAAAGCGGCGTTCGAACTTCTTCAAGGCTCCCCGGAGGGCGTCTTCGGGCGGGGTCCGGGTGAATCGCCCCAGGCTGGCCAGGGCGAAGAGGACGTCGCCCAGCTCGTCTTCAATGGCCGCCTGATCCTGCTTCGCGATCGCCGCGTCGAGCTCCGCCAGCTCTTCGGTCACCTTGGCCCGCACCCCCGACAGGTCCTTCCAGTCAAAGCCGATGCGCGACGCCTTCTCGCCGATTCGCTCGGCCCGCATCAGCGCGGGCGCCGCCGTGGGGACGCCGTCCAGCACCGAGCCGGCGTGCCCCTTCTTTTCCTTGCGCTCTTCGGCCTTCAGCTTGGCCCAGTTCTGAATCACCTGCGTGGAGCCGTCGACCTTCGCGTCGGCGAACACGTGCGGGTGCCGCCGCTCCAGCTTGTCGGCGATGGCGTTGCACACGTCGCCCATGTCGAAGTGCTGGCGCTCCACGGCGAGTTGGGTGTGAAAGACAATCTGGAACAGCAGGTCGCCCAGCTCGTCTTTGAGAGGCGCCCAGGGGCCGCCGGCCACCACCGCGTCCATCTCGTCCAGCACCTCGAAGCACTCTTCAATCAAGTACGGGCGGAGCGATTTCAGGTCCTGATCACGGTCCCAGGGGCAGCCGTCGACAGCGCGCAACCGCCGCATCACTTCCACCAGCCGCTCGAGCGCGGCGCCGACCTTGCTCACGAATCACCTCATCACCAAAAAGCCCTGACAACGGCCCCCGTTTGCCTATCATCGCCCGCCTTGATGCGTCGGCTCTTTCTCGCGTTCTCGCTCACGGCGGCTCTGTTCGCCACGACGGCACTGGGCCAGGAAGAGGCCGCGCCAGCTGAGGCGCCTGCGGCTGAAGCGCCACCCAAAGAGACGCCCAAGCCCGCGGTCGCCAAGCCCGCCCCCAAGCCAGAGGCCGAAGGAGAAGGGTCCACCGAGGCGGCGCTCCCGGTCAAAGAGGCGCCCGCGCGCGCCCCGGACCGGAAGAAGCCGCTGACGCCTGACGAGCAGGCCGCGGAGCGTGCGCGCTTGCGGACCCAGGCCGAGAAAGAGGCGCCGCCCCCGCCTCCCAAACCGGTGGTGAAGGAGATCGCCGTTCGGAAGATCGGCAAGGTGGATTTTGACGCGGCCTGGGGCACCTGGCGGCGCGCGGTGGAGAAGCAGGACACCAAGGCCGAGGCTTCGGCTCGGGCGGACCTGTTGAAGCTCAAGGCGGAGTCGGGCGCCGACGGGTTCGAGACGTACGCCGCCAGCCTGATTCGCTCGGCCCGCATGGCCAACGAGCGCAACGATCCCGCCGGAGCGGTGGACACGGCGCTCGCCGCGGTGGAATTGGCGCCGAAGCTCCCCACGGCGCGACTGGCCCTGGCCGAGATCTACCTCGGGGCGGACCCCAGCGATCTGGGCCGGGTGTTCGACGCGCTGGGCCCGGCGATGCAGAGCGCCCTCGAGGACCCGCGGTTTTCCCGCGCGCTCTACGCCAACATCGCGGTCTGCGGCGCCACCGCGCTGGTCTTGCTCGCGACGGTGGTGCTGCTGGTCCTCTTCTTCAGGCGGTCGCGCTATTTCTATTACGACTTTCACTTCTTCTTTCCGCGGGCGCTGGCGCGCTGGCAGACCACCATGCTGGCCAGCCTCATTCTGCTGCTGCCCTGGGTGTTCCGCACGGGCCTCGTCCCCGGGCTTTTGGCGTTCTTTCTCGCGGCCTCGCTCTACAGCACGCTGGTCGAACGAATCTGGGGGGCCACGCTGATCGTCGCCGTGGCGGCGCTGCCCCTGTTGATGGCGTCGGTGGTCGAGCGCACCGTGTTCGCGGGTACCGAGGCGGAGGTCCTTCACGCCATCGAGCTGGGGGGGCCCGAGGCCGAGGCCATCGCCCAGGAATTTCAATCTCGCGCCAAAGACGATCAGCTGAACGACGCAGAGTTGATGGCGCTCGGCCGCTTTGAACTGCGCCGTGGCCAACTGGACCAGGCCGTCTCGCATCTGAAGCGGGCGCTGCTGCGTCACCCACAGGACGCCCGCGCCACGACCAACCTCGCCACGGCGATGTTTCTCGCCAACGACATCGAGAACCCCAAGTCACTCTACGAAGAAGCGATGCAACAGGACCCGACGCTGGGCGTTCCCGCGTACAACGCCTCACTGCTCTACCGTCGCCGGGTGAAGCTGTTGGGGCAGTCTGCGGCGATTGAGGTCGACAAGGCCAGCTCGCTCCACATCGAGGCCATCAACCGCGATCCGTCGTTGGGTGGGCGGGCCGAACCCAACATCGACGAGCTGAGGGCCAACGTCGACGTGCTCACCGTGCCCCTGTCGATGGCGGAGATTCTGGCCGCGGCGCGCGGCGTGGAAGCGGCGGCGCGCGTGGAGGCTCAGGTCGCCAGTTGGATGTTCGGCGGCACCGAAGGCCTGCTGGGGCTGATCGTCACGGGCGTCTTCGCGCTCCTGGTGGTGGGCCTGGGCGGGCTCGCGGGGCCTCTGGGCGCGTCGAAGCCCTGCACCAAGTGCGGCCGGCCCGTGAGCCGGCGCGGCGACCCCGAGCTGCCGCGCGGCAGTCTGGCCTGCGGGCAGTGCGTCAACGTGTACGGCAAGCCCGGGGTCATTCCTGCGGCGACCCGCGTTCGCAAACAGGTCGAGGTGGCGCGGTTTCAGGCGCAGACCACCCGGCTCCGGTACAGCCTCGGCGTCTTGTACGCGGGCATGGGGCACGTGTTCGCCGGCATGACCACGCGAGGAATCTTCTACGGGTTCTTCTTCAGCCTGGTCATCGCGGCGGTCATCTTCCGCGATGGCGCGGTGCGCGTTCCGTTCGAAGCACCGGCGAGCTGGCTCATCATCGCGCCGCCGCTGCTGGTGGCGTTCCCGTTGTACGTGTTGGCCATTCGAGGGCTGCGCAAGCGCCCGGTGAGCGGGGAGTAGCCATGGCGCTCAAGGGCACACTCAAAGACTTCGGAATCGCCGACATTCTGCAGCTGATCGGCACGCAGCAGAAGACGGGCCTGTTGAACCTCACCACCAAGGAACAGGCGGTGGTGATTTCGTTCAAGGATGGGTCGATCGTTCGCACCGAGAGCTCGACGCGAAACAAGAAGGACTTGATCGGCGCCATGCTGGTGAATGCGGCGCTGATTACCGAGGCGCAGCTCGACTACGCGCTGGCCGAACAGAAGCGGACCTTGAAGAAGCTGGGCGACGTGATCGTCGAGCAGGGCGTCGTCTCCGCCGAACAGTTCCGTCAGTTGGTGCAGCTGCAGGCGACCGAGACGCTCTACCGATTGTTCCAGTGGAAGTCGGGCAGCTACGAGTTCGTGCCGGGTGAGGTGGACCCGGATTCAGACCTGCGACCCCTTCAGGCCGAGTCGGTGCTGATGGAAGGCTTCCGCATGGTCGATGAGTGGCCGGTGGTGCGAAAGGTCATCACCAGCGACACGCTCACCTTCGAGCGACTCAAAGAACTGGCCCCGCCGCCCGCCATTCGCGATGGCTTCGACGCGGCGATGGACACCGGCGACACCACGCCCGATGGCGTGGGCAACAACGAACGCCTCGTCTACTTCGCGGTCTCCCCGGGGCGCACCGTCCGCAACATCATCGACCTGTCGTGCCTGGGCGAGTTCGAAGCCACCAAATGCCTCTCCTGGCTGGTGGTGAACGGGTACCTGCGGCCGTCCGTCTCGACCAAGAACACCTGGGGCGATGGTCGTGATGCCGGGCTGATTGATCAGGCGAGCGGCTTTCTGGTCCGCTCCATCGCGGTGGGCCTCGCGATCCTGGGGCTCTTCTTCCTCGCCATCAACGTCGACCTGTCTTCGCTGGCGCCGGGCAGCGTGGCGTCGGCACTGCACGACCCGGGCTATCAACGGGTGGTCTCGCGTCAGCAGATTTCGCGCATCGCCTCCGCGCTCAGTGTCTACCGCGCCGAGAAGAACGACCTGCCCGATCGCCTCGAGCTGTTGGTGCAGGCGGGGCTCCTGCGGCCAGACGACACCCGCTACCCCTGGCGCACCGAGTACTTCTATCGGAAGAGCGATACCGCGCAGGGCTATGTGCTGCTCCCTCCGCTTCGCTAACCGGCTGATCAGCCGTTCTCCCCGGCGTCACCGCCCTCGTCGCGGCGGGGCGTTGGCGCTTGCCCCGCCCCGCAGTTGGTGCGTATAAGCCCGCGCGGCGCGCCTGCACCCCTCCGTGGACGCGCTGAAGGACCACACAGGGAGGCGGTCGAAGAGGTTGAACATGTCAGTCCAGCTGCCAGGCAAAGCCGACGTTGTGGCGAAGTACCGCGTTCATGAGAAAGACACGGGGAGCCCCGAAGTTCAGGTGGCGCTCTTGTCCGAGCGAATCGCGCATCTCACCGAGCACTTCAAGACGCACAAGAAGGACCACCACTCTCGCCGCGGGCTGCTCAAGCTCGTCGGTCAGCGCCGTCGCCTGCTGGACTATCTGAAGAGCCGTAACACCGACCGTTACAGGAAGCTGATCGACGGTCTCGGAATTCGTAAGTAAGGCCTTTGGCCGGCGGCTTCCGAAATGGTTCGGGAGCCTCGGCCGGGTTCACACAGCGAGGCACAACGGAACGGATTCGATTTCTCAGTTCGAGGTGGCCGACACAGCTCGGCCGTCGCGAAGTGAAGTCGAGCCCGCGCTGCTTGTTGCCCCGCTCCGCAGCACCACAGGAGCAGGAAACATGTACGTGAAGAAAAGCGTGATGGTCGGAGACCGTGAGTATTCGATCGAGACGGGTCGTTTGGCCAAGCAGGCCGACGGTGCAGTGGTCGTTCGCCACGGCGACACCATGTTGCTCATCACCGCGGTGTCGGCGCGCGAGAAGAAGGAAGGCCTCGACTTCATGCCGCTCACGGTCGAGTACAAGGAAAACTTCTACGCCGCTGGCCGCATTCCCGGCAGCTACTTCAAGCGCGAAGGCCGCCTGACCGAAAAAGAGACGCTCACCTCGCGCCTGTCTGACCGCGCCTGCCGACCGCTCTTCCCCGAAGGCTACTATTACGAGACGCAGGTCATCGCGAACGTCATCTCCTCGGACGGGCAGAACGACCCCGACGTGCTGGCGCTCACCGGTTCCTCGGCGGCGCTGTGGGCGAGTGACATTCCGTTCGCAGGCCCCATTGCCGGCGTGCGCGTCGGTCGCGTCGACGGCCAGCTCATCGTCAACCCGACGGCGAAGCAGCGCGCGGTGTCCGACCTCGACCTCGTGGTCGCGTGTTCGAAAGACGCCATCGTGATGGTGGAAGGTGGCGCGCAGGAAATTTCTGAGCCCGACATGGTGAAGGCGCTCCAGTTTGGACAGGCCCAGTGCCAACCGCTCATCGCCCTGCAGGACGAGATTCGCAAAGCGCTCGGCAAGACCGTTCGCGAGTACGAGAAGGCCGTGAAGTACGAAGACGCGCTCAAGAACCAGGTCAAGACGCACGCGCTGGACGGCATCAAGGCCGCGTATGCGATCTCGGACAAGCTGGAGCGCTACGCCGCCCTCTCTGCCACCAAGAAGAAGATGGTCGAGAAGATGAAGGCGGAGCTCGGCGACAAGTACGCGGCGCTCGAGAAGACCATCAAGAGTTCGGTCTACGAAGACCTGAAGTACGACTACGTCCGTGGCGTCATTCTCGACGGTGGCCGCATCGCGAACCGCCCGCACGACGGCATTCGTGACATCAAGATTGAAGTGAAGGCGCTTCCCCGCGCGCACGGTTCGTCCGTGTTTCAGCGCGGCGAGACGC
>CAZFXD010000238.1:0-8178 GCA_964522795.1 uncultured Myxococcaceae bacterium | reverse complement strand
GGTGCCGTCCCGCGCTCGCGGGGGGGTGCGGTGACGGCCTGCGCCCGCTGGCGCTGGTGGGCGGTCCGGGCGCCCGGGCCCGCGGCCACACGGCGAGCGTGGTGCGGGTGCAGCCTGAGGCCGGCGCCCGCTGGCTGGCGGCGCTCTGCTCTCCCTGGCGTCCGGCGGGCGGGGGCGCCGGCTGGGCGGGCCGCGACCTGGCCATCGGCGATCGCACCGCGGCCGAAGCGCAGCGGCGAGTGGCACGACGCACCGGCCTCCTGCTGGACCTCGCGTCGGCTGCCACCGTCGAGGCCGCGCATCAGCTGGCGGCCACGCTTCCGCCCGAAGCCACGGTGGTGGCCCTGGTGCTGGGCGCGGGTGAGCGCGAGTTCTCGGTGTCGGAGCTGCTCCTCAAATGAACGTGCTGCTGGTGGGCATGGGAGGCCTCGGGTGTCCAGCGTCGTTGGCGTTGGCCGAGCTGGGCGTTCGCCAGCTCACCCTGGTGGACCCCGACGTGGTGGAGCTGTCCAACCTTCATCGGCAGCTCTGGTACGGGCCGGACGACCTCGGTCAGAAGAAGGTCGAGGTCGCGGCACGGCGGCTGGAGCGCGCGTTCCCCACGCTCGAGGTACGGCCGCTCGCGCTTCGGGTGGACGCCGCGAACGCCGCCGCGCTCCTTCAGGCCCACGACGCCGCGCTCGACGGAACGGACAGCCCCCGCGCCCGGTTCGAACTGTCTGATGCCGCCGTCGCCGTCGGCACCCCGTTGATTCACGGCGGTGTCCTCGGGTGGCAGGGGCAGTGTTTCAAGATTCGCCCCGGTGGCCCATGCCTGCGCTGCCTGTTCGAGGGTCCGCCTGTGGACGCGCCGACGTGTGCGAGCGCGGGCGTGATGGGGAGCGTCGCGGGCGTGATCGGCGCTGCCATGGCGCGCGCGGTGGTGGCGCCGCCTCGCGCCGATGACGCGGAGCCCCTGTTCCGGTTCAACGGGAAGCTGTTTCAGGCCCGACACACCTTCTTCCGGCGGTCGCTCGAATGCTCGCAGTGCAATTCGCAGGCGGCCCGATTATTGAGGTCGGCGTGACCGTCGATATCACCCAGGAGCGCTGCCCCATGACGTACGTGAGGGTGAAGCTCGCGCTGGAGACGCTGTCCCCGGGAGACGAGCTGCTGGTGCGGCTCAAGGGCGAAGAGCCGATTCGAAATGTGCCCCGAAGCGCGAAACTCGACGGCCACCAGGTGCTGTCACTGACGCCGTGTGAGGACGGAGCCTTTGAGCTCCGGCTTCGCGCCGGCCAATGGAAGGAGCGGTCATGACCACAGTTCGAATTCCCACGTCGCTGCGGGCGTTCTCCAACAACCGTGGCGAGCTCACGCTGGACGGCGCCACGGTGGGGGACGTCTTGAAGGCGCTGGAGCGGGAGTGTCCAGGCATCGGGCCCAAGCTCTTCGACGAGCGCGGCGCGCTCAAGCGGTACGTGAACGTGTTTCTGAACGACGAAGATGTCCGGTTTCTGAAGAAACTCGAGACTCCCGTGTCTGCGAACGACACGGTGTCGCTCATCCCCGCCATCGCCGGGGGCGCCCACGCTCGCTGAAGAACAGATTCGCCGGTTCGCGTTGCAGGTGCTGCTCCCGGGGGTGGGCGGGCGCGGGCAACAGGCGCTGCTGAACCAGGCGGTCGTGGTGACCGGCCCGCAAGAGTTCGCCAGCACGGCGGCGGCCTACCTGGAGGCCGGAGGCTCGCGCGCGTCCACACACGCCACCCGCGGGTTTCTCGCCGAGCGGGTGGACTCCACCTCGGCCGCCGCGGGTGGGGGGCTGGTGTGCGTCGCGCCGATCACCGCGGGGACGACGAGGCCGCTGGTCGCCCTGGGGCAGGGTGGGGGCGCGCTGCAGCTCGTGTGCGCATCGGAGGCCGCGTGCCCGGACTGCGTGGACGCCTGCGTGGCAGGGCTCGAGGCCCCGACTTCGAGCGCGGCGCTTTTGACGCACGGCGCGGTCGCGGCCGTGGCCTTTCAACGGCTGGTGCTGGGGCTCGCTTCAGCGCCGCTGGAGTGTTTCGGGCTCGATGTCGACGGCGCCCTCACGGCCCTCGCGCCTGCGCGCTGCTCCGTGCACCGGGAGCCTCGGTAGCGAATGAGCCTGTCGCGCCGGGTGCAAAACGTGACCGAGTTGGTGGGGCGCACACCCCTGCAGAAGCTCGAGCGAGTGACGGCGCACCTGCGAGGCGTCGAGGTGTTCGCCAAGTTGGAGTTCCTGAATCCGGGCGGCAGCGTCAAAGATCGCCCGGCCCTGGCGATGATGGAGGACGGCATCGCGTCGGGTCGACTCAAGCCGGGCATGCGGGTGGTCGACTCCACCAGCGGAAACACCGGCATCGCGCTGGCGTGGATTGGCGCGTCGCTTGGTTTTCGCGTGTCACTGGTGATGCCCGAGAACGTCAGCGTCGCGCGCAAGCGCCTGACCGGTGCGTTCGGCGCCGATCTCCTGTTTTCCAGCCCCCTCGAAGGGTCGGACGGCGCCCTTCGCTTCGTCCGCTCGCTGGTGGCCAGGCACCCGGGCGACTTCTTCTACCCCGATCAGTACTCGAACCCGGCGAACCCGCTCTCCCACCAACGCACGACCGCAGAAGAGATCTTCGAGCAGACCCACGGGGCCGTGACGCATTTCGTGGCCGGGATGGGAACGACCGGCACCATCACCGGCACCGGTCGCGGACTGAAAGCGAAGAATCCCTCCATCCAGATCGTCGGACTTCAGCCGGACGAGTCGCTCCACGGGCTGGAGGGCCTCAAGCACCTGCCCAGCTCGATGGTGCCCGAGGTGTATGACCCCGGCGTGCCGGACCAGGTTCGCTTCATCTCCACCGACGCCGGTTGGGACATGGCAGACCGGCTCCGCGACCAGGAGGGGCTGTGGGTGGGGCACTCTTCGGGCGCGGCGATGGTCGGGGCCCTGGCGGTGGCCGAAGCGCTCGAGGCCCGGGGGGAGCGGGGGGTGGTGGTGACGGTGTTTCCTGATCGGGCCGACCGGTACTTCGACCCGGTTCGCTGGCCCAGAGCGCTGGCGGTGGGCTGATGGCACTTCGAGACGACATCTGGCGAGCCTGCGAGGCGGCCTACCCCGAAGAGGCGTGCGGGGTGATTCTGGTCGGACCGGTGGGGCCCCGCCTGTTGATGCTCAAGAACGCCTACGAGAAATACAAAGCGGTCGACCCCGAGGCGTACCCCCGCACCAACCGCACCGCGTACCTGTTCGACCCCCTCGAGTTCCAGAAGGCCCTCGAGACGGCGGAAGCGGGGGGGGAGCAGCTCGCGGCCATCGTCCATTCGCACTGCGACGTCGGGGCGTACTTTTCAACCGAAGACGCCACCGCCGCCGCGCCGTTTGGAGCGCCTTTGTTCCCGAATGTCGGGTACTTGGTCGTCGCCGTCGACCACGGCCGGGCGAGCGGACAAAAGTGGTTCGGGTGGTCGAACGGCGCTTTTCGCGAGAAGGCGATTGAAATTCAGGGGTTGAATTGACGATTCCTCGGGTTTCTCGCTGTCTTTCATCGCCGTCCTGATCTATAGAGCCGCGCCTTTTTCGTTGGAGCTCACAGCAGCAAAGGAGCGCACTCGATGGCGCAGCCTTCTGGTTTTACAGTCTGGTTCACCGGCATGCTTGGGGCGGGGAAGTCGACGCTGGCGAACTACATCGCCGCGCGCCTTCGACAAGTCGGTCGGTCCTGCGAAATCCTTGATGAGGACGACCTCAAAGACGCCCTCTTCAAAGAGCTCGCCGACACCAAGGAAGATCGCAACACCATCGTCCGCCGGATCGGCTTCGTGGCGTCTGGCCTGTCGCGAAACGGCGTGGCCACCCTGGTGGCCGCGACCAGCCCCTACAAGATCACGCGCGAAGAGAACCGCCGCGAGATCAACCGCTACGTCGAGGTCTACGTCGATTGCCCGACGGAGAAGCTGATCGCGCGCGACACCACCGGCAAGTACAAGAAGGCCATCTCCGGCGAGATTCCGAACTTCGTCGGCATCACCGAGCCCTACGAACCGCCCTCGTCGCCCGAGGTTCAGATTCAGTCTGACGTCGAGTCCGTGGAGCAGGGGGGCTTGAAGGTGTTTCAGGCGCTCCTCAACCTCGGGTTCATGACCGGCGAAGAGATGCGCATCATCACCGGAACGCGCATGAAGGTGACCTTCATGAAGAAGCCCGCCAAGGGCAAGGCCAAGAAGGCGGCCAAAGCACCGGCGAAGAAGAAGGCCGCGGCGAAGCCGAAAAAGGGCAAGAAGCGCTAGTCGCGCCGCTCCTTCATGAACGTTCCTGGCGTCGGTGAAATCCCTGCGGCGGTGCAGGAAAAACGCGTCGCACTCCGGCAGTTGTTGCACCAGTACCCTTCAGCCCTGGTGGCGTTCTCGGGAGGCGCCGATTCGGCCTACCTCCTGGCCGAGGCGGCGTCGGTGCTGGGGCGCCGGGTGGTCGCGCTGACCGCGGTCTCACCCTCGCTGCTGGAGAGCGAAGTGAAGGGCGCCGAAGACTTCGCTCGCGCCCTGGGCGTTCGACACGAGCTGGTGGCGTCGCACGAGCTCGAGGACCCGGGCTACGTGAAGAACTCCCCGGACCGCTGCTACCACTGCAAGAGCGAGCTCTATCGCCTCGCCGACGGCGTGCGGAAGGCGCTGGTGCTGCACGCGGTTCTCGACGGCTTCAACGCTGATGACGAGCGCGATCACCGCCCGGGTCACCAGGCGGCGCAGGAGCGCGGCGTCATTTCCCCATTGTCGGCGGTGCGCCTGGCGAAGTCGGAGATTCGCTTGCTCTCGCGCGCAATGGGCTTGTCCACCTGGGACAAGCCGGCCATGCCGTGCCTGGCGTCCCGGCTGCCCTACGGCACTGCGGTCACTGCCGAGCGCCTCACCCGTGTCGGGCGCGCCGAGACCGCGCTTCGGGCCCTCGGGCTCAAGAACTTCCGCGTTCGCTACCACGGCGACGTGGCCCGCATCGAGGTGTCGGTCGAAGAGCGGGCGCGATTTGATGACCCCTCGTTCCGACAGCGGGCAGATAGCGGAGTAAAATCAGCCGGTTTTGTCTTCGCGGCGGTGGACTTGGAGCCGTTCCGTTCCGGCCGATTGAACGAAGCGGCGGGCGTGCTGCCGGTGGTGACGCATGCCGACGTTTCAGGTGCTGGTTCATCTTTGAAGCACTCGACGATTCCATCCTAGAGTCGCGGAAACTGGCCGGAAATTGTTGCGATAACCCCTCATGGTGACCGTGCGCTCAACCTTTTCGCTGTTCGTCGTCGTCAGCGTGACCATGATGGCGTGCTCCGGCTCGAGCGGAGGTGGCTCTGGCTGCAGCGCGCTCTCCCCGCTCCCTGGTGGAGGCCGCTACGCAGGGGCCAAGAGCGACAACGCGGTCAACGCCCGCATCTCCTCGGCCGGCATCAGCTACCTCAACACCAACTGGGCGAAGCTGGTCGACATGTTCGCGCCGGGGCAGGTGCTGACCATCGACATTCCGTGCACCAAGGTGGCCGTGCCGGTGATCGGCGACGTGTTGCTGGCGGACGACGGCTCGCGCGGCTGCAACAGCACCTCGTGCGGCAAGATGGACGGCACCTGCGACGCCGACGACGCGCCGCACCCGGTGGCGATCACCATCACGGCGTTCAAGCTGGTGCCCAAGGCCCCCGACTCGGTGGAAGCGCAGGTCTCGGTGTCGATCGACACGGGCCGCATCTTCGTCGACACCACCAACCGCCACCACGCGGCGTGCGGGTTCCTGACCGAAGTGAAGTGCGGGCTGGACTACGACGCCGCCCGCCAACCGCCGAGCATCAACTCGATGAAGACGACGCTGAAGTTCTCCATCGACTCCAAGTGGGACAAGCAGCTTCGCTTCACCATCGGGAACCTGGTGGGCACGGAGGTCTGCGGTTCGAGCGGTGCGCAAGCGGCGCCGTACTGCATCGACCCCGATGACTTGAAGTTCACCGGCGAGAACAACTGCGGCAACGTCTACTGCGGCGTGGCGGACTGGAGCTTCCTCAAGAACTTCGTGGCCAAGCTCATCTCGCCCATGCTGCAGGACAAAGTGCAGGCCGCGCTCGACAAGCAGGAGTGCCAGACCTGTGGCTCAGGGCTGCCTGCCTGTCCGAACATTCCCGGCGCGAGTTCCACCTGCGTGACCGCAGACGGCATTTGTAAAGACACGGCGTCCACCAACTGCGTGCCGCGCTTCCTTGGCGTCGAGGGTCGCGTGGGAATCGGCTCGTTCATGACCTCGTTTGGCGCGCCGGCCGATGCGGCGCTGGACATGACGCTCTTCGCTGGCGCCTCGGTCAAGGTCGACACCGGCATCAACCTTGGCACCCGGGCGGGTATGTCGGCGGTCGCGGTCGCGCCCTGCGTGCCGCTCCTGCCCGCGCCCGCGCTGGTCCCTGTCACGCCGCCGGACTTTGACGCGGCGGCTTCATTCGGCAGCAACTACCACGTGGGCGTGGGGCTCTCGCAGTCGTTCCTCAACATCGCCATGCACCAGGTTCACCAGTCGGGCGCGTTGTGCCTCGCGCTGAACGCGTCGAACGTCGGGCTCCTGTCGACGACCATCTTCAAGCCGTTCCTGCCATCGCTGGGCAAGCTGGCGACCCGCGACGGGAAAGATGCTCCGATGATGGTGGTGCTCAAGCCCGCCGCCGCGCCGCTCGTCAAGGTCGGCGAAGGCACGTTCGACCCGATGACCAAGAAGCCGGTCAAGCCGCTGCTCACGCTCACGCTCCCGGACGTCACCGTCGATATCTACGTGATGATCGACGACCGCTATGCGCGGCTCTTCTCGCTCAGCTTTGACGTGGCGCTGCCTCTCTCGCTCATCTTCAACGGCTGTTCGAGCGTTCAGCCGGCCATCGGGGACATCAAGTCGCTCATCACCAACGTCAAGACGTCGAACAGCGAGATGTTGGCGGAAGATCCCAAGGTGCTGGCCGACCTCATCCCCGCGGTGATCGGCCTGGCCGAGCCCGCGCTGGCGACCGCCCTCAAGCCGTTCGCGCTCCCCGCGCTGGGGCCCTTCAAGCTCAAGGTGACCGAGACCAAGGGCGTGGGCGCCATCGCCGGTACCGAGAACTACAACCACCTGGGCATCTACGCCCAGCTCCTGCCCTCCACGGCGGCGTGCGCGGTCAGCGCGCCCGCGTTTGCGGTCAAATTGCTGCGCACGGAATTGCCCAGGGCCTCCGAGCTCGAACTGCGAGGGCAGCCGCTGCCGTACGGCGACGTGATTCTCGGCGTCAGCACGACTGAAACCGCCGCGGTGGAGTACAGCGTGCGCGTCGATAACGGCTTCTGGTCCACCTTCCGGCCGGCCGCGCAAGGCGAGCTGCGGGTGACCCACGGAAACTTCTGGTTCGACGGGCGGCACGTGGTCGAAGTGCAGGCCCGCTTTGTCGATGACGCTCACGGCGTCTCGGCGCCGCAGGCAGTCGCCGTTGGCATCGACTACCGGGCGCCCACCGTGCGACTCGATGTCGATCGCGCTGCGGACCGGGTGCTGGTGGCCACCGAAGACGGGGTGACTCCGCGTGCGGAGCTGCTGTTCGCCTATCGGGTCGGCCTCGGGGAATGGGGTTCGTTTGGCGCCGAGCGGGCGATCGCGTTGTCGGCCATTGAAGCGTCGGGTGGTGTGGCCGTGCGCGTGAAGGACCTCGCCGGCAACGTAGGCGAGGCCTCGTACCGCGTGGCGAAGCCGGCGGCGGCTCCGGTCGACGACGTGGCGGGCGCTGAGGCGCAGGACCCTGGGCCCGCCGCTGGGTGTACGGCGGTGCCGGTCGCGTTTGGCCTGCCGCTGCTCCTCGCAGGTGCGGCGCGGCGTCGGCGACGTTCGTGATGGTGCTCGCGGCCGCGCTCTGCGCCCTCGCGGCATCACCCGAAGAACCAGCGCACGAACCGCTCCCGCTGGAGCGCCTTGATCACCGCGGCGCGTTGGGCTTGTTGTTGGGCCTTGGGGGCGATCGCGTCGATCGCTTGAACACCGTGGGAAGCGGCGATCACGGCTTTCGGCTGGCCCCCGAGATCGGGGTGAGTGCGGCGTTCACGGAGCGGGGCTCCGAGGTCATGTTCGCCGTGCGAGCGTCGTTCCTGGGCCCCTCCGTCGACGTCGCCACGCGCCTTGGAATCCGCGGCTACTTTGGCCTCGACG
>CAZFXD010000237.1:0-8190 GCA_964522795.1 uncultured Myxococcaceae bacterium | reverse complement strand
CGCCATGCCGCGCTTGAGCACCACCGTCAGCTTGGACTTCCACACCTCCAGCACCGGCATGCCGTAGATGGGGCTTGCGGTGTCGGTCAGCGCCGCCGGGTTCACGATGTCGTTGGCGCCGATGACCAGCACCACGTCGGTCCTGGGGAAGTCGCCGTTGATGTGCTCCATCTCCTGCACGATGTCGTAGGAGACGCCCGCCTCGGCGAGCAGCACGTTCATGTGGCCCGGCAACCGGCCCGCCACCGGGTGAATGGCGAAGCGGACCTCGCAGCCGCGCTCCTTCAGGTTCCGCGTCAGCTCGTTCACCGCGCCCTGCGCTCGCGCCACCGCCATGCCGTACCCCGGCACGATGATGACCGACTTGGCTTCCTTCAGCCGCTCCGCCACGTCGTGCGAGCTGAGCTCCTTCACCTCGCCCGCCGGCGTTTGCGCGCTGGCACTGGAGGGCGCCGGCGTGGCGCCGAAGCCGCCGAACACCACGTTCAGAATCGATCGGTTCATGGCGCGGCACATGATGATGGAGAGGATGGTGCCCGAAGACCCCACCAGCGCGCCGGTGACGATGAGCAGGTCGTTCGACAGCATGAAGCCGGCCGCCGCCGCCGCCCAGCCGGAGTAGCTGTTGAGCAGCGAGACCACCACCGGCATGTCGGCGCCGCCAATCGCCACCACCAGGTGAATGCCCAGCGCCGAGGCCAGGCCCGTCATCACCAGCAGGTAGGGGAGCCCGACCGACACGTCGTCCGTCTGCATGAAGGGCACGGCGAGCCCGATGATGGCCAGCGCCACCAGCGCGTTCAGGGCGTGTCGCCCCGGGAGCAGAATCGGTTTTCCAGAGAAGGTGCCTTTGAGTTTTCCCCACGCGACGATGGAGCCGGTGAGCGTGATGGCGCCCACGGCCACGCCCACCCAGACCTCTCCCTTGTGGACGAAGGCGGCGGCGAGCTCTTCGGTGTCGAGCGAGGCGCGATTTTCCAGATACGACGAGATGCCCACCAGCACCGCGGCCAACCCGACGAAGCTGTGGAGCAGCGCGACCAGCTCGGGCATGCCGGTCATCTCCACCCGCTTGGCGAGGAAGGCGCCGATGGAGAAGCCGACCGCCACCGTGCCCAGCAGCAGCCACAGCCCGGGCGCGCCAGCCTGCGCGGCCGCCGGCACCCAGCGCGCCGCGGTCACCACCACCGCCAGGGCCATGCCCCACATGCCGAAGAGGTTTCCGCGGCGGGCGGTCTCCTGCTTCGACAGGCCGGCCAGGCTCCGAATGAAGAGCACGCCGGCAATCAGGTACGCGATGATCAGCTCGCCGCTCATCGCTTCGGTCCCTCTTCACGGCGAAACATCTTCAGCATGCGCTGGGTGACGAGAAACCCGCCGGCCACGTTGATGGTGGCAAAGAGCACCGCGGCGGCGCCGAGCAGCGCGGCCCAGTCCACCGCCATGGGCGGCTTCTCACCGGAGATCTGCAGCATGCCCCCCACCACGATGATGCCGGAGATGGCGTTGGTCACGCTCATCAGCGGCGTGTGCAGGGCGGGCGAGACGCTCCAGATGACCTGCCAGCCGACGAAGCACGCGAGGATGAAGACGGTGGAGTGCTGGAGAAAGTCCTTCGGCGCGAAGCGGCCGATCATGAACAGCAGGGCGATGACGATGCCTCCGCCAATGGTCGAGCCCCACGCCTTGCGGGTGGGCGTCATGATGTCGACCTGCTTCGGCTTCGCGTCGGCCGGCGGCGGCTTCGGGGGCGGCGGCTGATTCTTCCGGGCGTCGGGCGCGTTGCCCGGCGGCGGCAGAATCTTGCCCTGGTGCGCGAGCGTCGAGGGGCGAACCACGTCGTTCTCTTCGTCGATGCGGAACTTCTCGGCGCCGCCCATGTCGGCCACCAGGTTGACGATGTTGGTGGCGAAGAACTTCGAGGCGATGGTGGCCATGCGCGAGGCCAGGTCGGTGAACCCGATGATGCGCACGCCTTTGTGGACGACGATTTCGCCGGCGCGGCACAGCTCGCAGTTGCCGCCCTGCTCGGCCGCCATGTCCACAATCACGCTGCCGGGCTTGAAGCACTCCACCACGTCGGTGGGCAGCAGGGTGGGGGCTTTGGAGCCGGGCACGAGCGCCGTGGTGATGACGATGTCGATGTCTTTGGCCTGCTCGCGGAACAGCGCCATCTCGGCGTCGATGAAGGCCTTGGACATCACCTTGGCGTAGCCGCCGGCGCCCTCGCCCTTCTCTTCCACCTGCAGGGTGAGGAACCGGGCGCCCATGCTCTCGACCTGCTCTTTGGCCGCGGCGCGGGTGTCGAACGCGCGCACGTCAGCGCCGAGCGCGCGAGCGGCGCCGATGGCGGCGAGGCCCGCCACCCCCGCGCCGATGACCAGCACCTTGGCCGGGGGCGTGCTGCCGGCGGCGGTGACCTGCTGCCCGAAGAAGCTCTGGTACTCGTGCACCGCTTCCATCACCGCGCGGTAGCCGGCCAGGTTGGCCATGGACGACAAGACGTCCATCTTCTGGGCGCGGGTGGTGCGAGGCACGCGCTCGAGCGCGACCACGGTGATGCGGCGCGCGTTGAGGGCTTCCAGAATGCCGGTGTTTCGCTCCGGCTGAATGAGGGAGATGAGCGCTCCGCCTTCTTTGAGGGCGGCGATCTCCGCCTCGGTGGGAGGCCGGACCTTGACCACCACGTCGGCGGCGAGCGCTGCGGCGCGGGTGACGATGGCGGCCCCGGCGGCCACGTAGGCCTCGTCGGAGAACCCCGCGGCGGCCCCCGCGCCTGACTCCACCACCACCTCGAACTTGAGGTCGGTGAGCTTCTTGACCGCGTCAGGGGTGGAAGCGACGCGCTTTTCGAGGGGCAACGACTCTTTGGGAACCCCGAGCTTGATGGCGCGCCTCCTCGAACGACGCGCCGAACATAGTCAAAGCAACCGGAAGGTCAGGCTTTTTCCGTGGCCGCTATTAGCGGTGGAGGTTGGTCGCAGCAAAAGCGCTGTTCATCACGTTGACGAAGTTGGCCGGGCAGTTCCAGTAGTTCTGCATGCCCGCGCCGGCGTACTTCGCCGCGCAGTCGGCCAGCTTCTCTTCGTCGCCGCCGAACACCGCCAGCATGAACGTGCGCTGGTTGTCGGTCAGCCACTGGCGAAACCAGCGGTGACCCAGTTCATGGGTGACGACGTAGTAGAGGCGGGTTTGATCAGCGAAGGCGTTCTTCGTGCTCGAGTAGGCAAGCCACACGGTGTTGGTCGAGCCGAGCTGGCCGTAGTGATCATAGATGCCCCAGTGGCACGGCTTGCCGATGCAGTTGTTCACCCGCCAGGTCACGCCCCACGAGAGCGCCGCCATGTTGCCGGGCATGGAGAGCACGGTCAGCACCGTGCGGTCCCACATGTTCTGCGAGCCGCCCCACAGCGCGGGGACGAGGGCCTGAGCGGTCGACGAGGTGATGTCCGAGTCGGTCGCCGCGCCAGGCGCGGTGGACTCGCCGGGCGCTGCCGCGGCCAGCTCGTTGCCGGGTTCACCTTCGGTCATCACGCCCTGGCCACAGGCGGACAGGATGACGACCAACGCAGTCAACAGGAGTGGTTTGGACATGGCGTTCTCCAGGGGGCGAGAGGCACCTGGATTGTCGCCAATACGCTGGGGGTGTTTCCTTTGTGAGAACGCCTGTAAATCAAACAGCTTAGGCGTTCAGCCCGCTGACGTTTCTCACCAACGGTGAGTTCCTACGGGTTCGCGGGGAGGTCCGAATCAGGCTTCTGCTCCGGCTTGGCCTCTTCCTTCGGCTCGGCTTTGGGGGCGGGTTTGGAGGCGCCGGTGTGATCGAACTCCCACTTCCACGTCTTCTTCTCGCCCTTCTTCAGGTCGAGCTGCTCTTCGTAGGAGTCGCCCTTGTAGACGATCTTCACCACGTGCAGGCCCGCCGGCGTCTTGATGTTCATGGGCTTGGCGGCGGTGCCCCGACGCTTTCCATCGAAGTAGATGACCGTCTCGGGGGGCTTCACGTCGATGGTGAGCGTGGCGGGACCGGACGGTGCAGCGGTGAGCAGGGTGGCGATGAGTGTCAGCATGATCAAATTGTAGGTCCGTTCCTCACGGGAGTCGAACCTGTGGCCTGGCCCGCACCCCAAGCACGTTGGGAATCGGCCATTGGCGGGGGTTGGCATTGGTCGGGTTGACGCCGGTTTCGTAGCTCCCCGCGAGGTCGAGCGTCATCCCGGGGGCGTGGATGGAGAGGCTGGCCTCCGGTCCGCCCTCCACGTGCATGGCGCGGACGATTCCAAGCGGCAGGCCCAGCACCTTCTTGTTGAACTCAACCATCGAGTACGGCGAGCGGCAGAACAGCAGGTAGAGCCGGCCGCGGGCGTCGGCGCCGAGGGCGGCCTCGCTCCAGCGCTTGTCGTTCTCGGCCCACACGTTCTGGCCGGGCGCCCGAATCAGCCGGAGGTTCTGAACCACGCTGGGAAATTCGGCCAGGGGGGCGGTGCCAGCGTCGGTGTCGAGGTCCACGAACCGCGCGCGAGGCACGCCGCCGTCTGCGCGACCAAAGCCCAGCGCTGAGTTGTACGTCTTCTTCCAGCGCCCGTTGTTCAGGTGCGGGCCGTTTCGCAGGTAGCCCACGTTGGTTCGACCGTCGGTCTCGTACATGCCCAGGTTCATCGCCACCAACAGGCCGTTCCGTTCGCTCCAGCTGCCCGCGGTGCGGGGCGGCACGCCTTGCTCCGACGCCAGCACCGCCACCACGTCGGCAAGGTCTGCATCGACGCGCACGACGTGCAGCACGCCGTCGCCCGCGATGGGATTCTCGTCGAGGAGGAACGTGGCGTAGTCGACGCCCGCGCCGAGTCGCTTCCAGCCGATGGCCTCGCCCGCCGCCGACGCTGAACCGCACGCCGTGGCCCAGAGCGCGCACGTGAGGCTCAGCAGCGCGAACTTCGCGGGTGGCAGACCGCGCGAGGGGGCGATGGGCGGCATGGCGACCGAGCGTTGCATCAGGCGTTCCACCTCCGCCTCGAGCTCAGCCACATGGCGACCACCGCGAGCAGGCCCGCTCCGGAGAGCGCCGCGCCCAGGGCCAGCTTCGGGGTGTGGTACTCGAGGACCACCCGGTGGCGACCCTCGGGGACCGCGACGCCCTGCAGGGCGATCAGCGTGGGGAAGATGGGGCTGGGTGCGTCGTCGACGGTGGCGCTCCAACCCGCCGACCACTCGGTGCCGATGACGAGGGCCGCGGGCGCGGTCGCCTCGACCTCCAGCTCGACGTGCTCGGGCCGCCGCGTCTTCCACGTCACGGTGCCTGTGGCCGGGTTCAGCTTCGGGCCGCCCTCCCAGACCACCGTGGGCGAGTCGAGGCCGTGAGATGCAAACCACTGGTTCGACGTCTCCATGTCGGGTGAGACGTCGGCCCCGGCCAGAAATGCACGGTCGCGGCACGGCACGCTGACCAGCCTCAGCCCGGCCCGCGACGCGATGACGGGGGCGCCGTCAGGACGGTCGCGCTCGGTGCGGTAGCAGGTGTTGGCCCACCCCCCGCGCTCGCGCACCCGCTCGTTCTGGGAGCCGAAGAGCACCTCGAATCGCGCTGACCACGCGCCCAGCACCACGCCCAGGCTCTCCACGCCGTAGAGGGCGGCCGCCGCCGGGTAGAGCGAGAGGGTGACGGTGAGCGCGGTGCGATGCTCGGTGGCGCCTTCGTCCACGAACTCCGGCGTGTAGGGCGGGTCGGCGTGAACGCGCGGGGCCGGAGCGCCGGGCGTCGCGCGATTCAGAATCTCCCGCGCGAAGGGGTGGGGGGAGTCGATGATGTCGCGGGTGATGAGGGGAAAGTGGGCTCCGTTGCCGTGGAGCAGCTCGGCGAAGAGCACCAGCGGGAGCAGCGCCCACAAGGCGGGCCTGCGCGGCGCCGACCAGGCGATGAGCGCCGCCAGCGCGAGGAACGCGACCGACCACGACAGGCCCGAGCTCCACAGATGGGAAAGGTCGACAAACGCTTCGGCGTCGGGCGGCGGCAGCCCGCGCGCGGTCCACAGCATCGACACCACGCTGGGCTGCGCGAGGGCCCCGGTGAGCGCCGCCAGCAGCGCAGCGCTGACGCCGAAGACGGCGAGGGCCCTTCGGGCGTTGCGCAACGCCTCGTCCAGGCCCCAGGCGATGAGCGGAATGGCGGGGACCCAGAAGAACGCGAGGTACTTCTGGGGAAAACGAAATCTCGCCATGAACGAAAACACCTTCTGAAACGGGAGCAACAGGTGCCCGAAGTCCCCGGTGGCAAGCCAGGTGGCGAACACCGCCACGGCGAGCAGTGCCCACACCCCGCGCCGCCGGCTGGAGACGCCGAGCGCCAGCAACGCGAGGGCCACGGCGCCGAAGAACACGGTGGTGAGAAACTCCTGGTGCGCCTCCGGCCCGTACAGCGCGCGGAGCACCAGCGGGGCGGTGGGGAGGTCGAGGAACCCGGGGAGAATGAACTCCAGCAGCCGCGCGGGGTGGAGCGACCAGAAGGTGCGCCACGGCCCGTGGAGATTGCCCAGCAGTCGAATCGAGGTGGCGAAGGACTCGCGCGCCGGGAGGAACTCGATGCACACCAGAAGCCCGGCCGTGACTCCGGCGGTGGCCATCCACGCGGCGGCGCGGCGGCGCGCGGCCCACGAGGCGGCGCCGCACCACAAGGCGATGGGAATGAGCGACGTCGACTCGAGCAACCCCTGGGGATCTCCCGCGAGGAAGATGAGGGCCCAGGCGAGGGCGACGATGGCAGCGTGCTTTCCCGACGGTTTCTGCGCCGTCTTCCACAGCCCCCACCCCAGCCACGGGAGCGTGGCCATGCTCATGGTGTAGGGGAGGAGCGAGGAGAGCCCCAGCGCGTAGCCGCCAAACCCGTACGCCCACGCCGAGGCCACGGCGGCCAGGCGCGAGCCGCCCACCACGCGGGCGAACCGATAGGCCCCGATGAGCGCGGCGAGGTACGCGAGGAGCAGGTTGAGTTTGACGGCCACGGCCCAGTCGAATGGGAGCAGGAGCCAGGTCGCAGGGTGAAAGGTGCCGACGGCAATCTGGCCAATGAGCGGCACGCCCATGCTTTCAGACGGGAACCACTCCGGCAGCTCGCCTGCGCGCAGCCGCTGGTGGAGGTATTGGCGGAACGGCAGGTACGCGAGCAGGTTGTCCCGGAAGAAGGGAATGCTGCTCGAGAACAACTGCGGGCCGAAGAACACCAGCCACGCGCCCACGAGCGCCACCGCGCTCCCGAATCGGCTCTGGAGCCGTTGAATGGGCGACACCCCCGCGCAAATATCACGCAGGGCCAACGTTCACGGCGAGATTCGCCGCCCACCGCGGTCGACACGCGGCGTGGGCCTTGCGAAGGTCGGTGGGTGATGCGTGAACGCGACGAGGCGTCGAACCACTTGAAGCGCGTGTGTCCGCTGATGCGGCGCGCGGTGCCCCGGGTGGGGCCGTTCACGCTCGAGCCCCAGTCCCGGCGGCAGCCGTACGAGTCGCTCATCCGGGCAGTGGCGCACCAGCAGCTTCACGGCAAGGCCGCCGAGACCATTCTGGGGCGCTTCGAGGCGCTCTACCCTGGCGTGAAGTTTCCCTCGCCCGAGCAGGTGCGGGCGACGCACCCGAAGAAGCTCCGCGGGGTGGGGTTTTCAGAGGCGAAGGTGCGGTCGATTCTGGACATCGCGCACAAGACGCTCGAGGGCGTGGTGCCCACGCGTGCGGTGATTGCGCGACTCGACGACGAAGCGATTGTGGAGCGACTGACCGAGGTGCGCGGGGTGGGGCGCTGGACGGTGGAGATGCTCCTCATCTTTCAGTTGGGTCGCCCCGATGTGCTGCCGGTCGACGACTTCGGCGTGCGGCACGGCTTTGCGGTGCTCCAGCGCTCGGCCACCTTTCCCACGCCGAAGGAGCTGCGCGCTTACGGGGCGCGGTGGGCGCCGCACCGAACGGCGGCGGCCTGGTACCTGTGGCGCGTGGCGGACGCGAGTCGGGCGAAGAAGTGATCGATCGCTCGGCCTGGCGCGCGCCACACCGGCCCGCGTCGATTGGGCCGCACGCGGGTCCGCGATAGCGTTCGTTTCATGCGCACCCTCGCGGCGGCCGCACTCCTGCTGTTCCTCGTGAACTGCACGAGCTTCGTCTATTCGCGCCCTCTGGACGACGGCGGTACCTCCGACGCAGGGCACG
>CAZFXD010000236.1:0-8202 GCA_964522795.1 uncultured Myxococcaceae bacterium | reverse complement strand
AACCTGTGACATTCGCCGTGTAAGGGCGACGCTCTACCAACTGAGCTATCCGCCCGAGTTTCGCCCGTGAGACGGCGCGGCTTGTAGTGTTGAGTTGTCGTCACGTCAAGGGTGCTTTCTGCGCCCGCCGAACTCTCACGCATTTCGAATCACCGCGGGCCTTTCGGGCGCCACGAACCGCTCTGTGGGCGACGGTTGCCGCCACCGAACGGTCGGCCACCCGCGCGCGGTTGCGCCGGCGGCGCCGAGGATCGCTGCCCGCCACCCTGACCTTGTGACTGGCTGGGCGCTGAGCGGCGATCGGACTGCTGCGCGCTTCGAAACCCGCCGCCCGACGACGCCGGGCGCTGCGGCGCCCCGGGGCCCTGCGGCCGCCCGCCGTCTGGCCGTCGCTCGTGGAACTGTGGTCCGCGCGAGTGGCCGAACGTGCCTTCCCGTTGCCCGCTCTCGCGCTGCTCGCCGCCGCTGGCCTGACCGGCGTGGCTCTGTCGATAGCCGCCGCCACCGCCGCCGGGTCGTCCACCGCTCGGTCGCCCTCCCTGGCCGGGCCGGCCGAAGTTTCGTCCACCGCCCCCACGCTGAGGCATCGAAGGTTTCGGGGGCGGCGCCGCCGCGGCCCGACGTACCTCGCGCTGAAACGCTTCAGAGTTCCGGTCGATCTGCTTTCGCGGGAGCGCCTGCCGAATGTAGCGCTCGATGTCCGCCAACAGGGGACGCTCCTCGGGCGCCACCAGGCTCGACGCACTCCCGCTCGCCGAGGCGCGCGCCGTCCGGCCGATGCGGTGCACGTAGTCTTCCGGCACGTGAGGCAGGTCGA
This sequence comes from uncultured Myxococcaceae bacterium, assembly GCA_964522795.1. Classification (GTDB taxonomy): domain Bacteria; phylum Myxococcota; class Myxococcia; order Myxococcales; family Myxococcaceae; genus CAZFXD01. Next base: position 7,385 of record CAZFXD010000236.1, on the reverse strand, counting down.
AGTTCACCACGTGGCCGATGTTCACCACGTCGATGCCGCGGGCCGCGATGTCCGTCGCGATCAGCACGCGGTACTGGCCAGCGCGGAACCCCTCCAGCGCCTGTCGCCGTTGCGCTTGCGTGCGGTTGGCGTGAATTCGCGCCGTGGCGTGCCCGGCGGCGAGGAGCACCTTGGCCACTTTGTCGGCGCGGTGCTTGGTTCGGGTGAAGACCAGCGTCGAGAGCTGATCTTCCGCCAGCAGCGTCATCAAGGTGGGGATCTTGTCGCCCTGGCCCACCATGTAGACGACCTGCTCAATGCGGTCCGCCGTCGCGCCGCTTCGCGCCACCTCGACCCGCACCGGGTTCTTCAGCTTCGCCGTCTTGACGAACTTCGCCACCTCGGGCCCCAGCGTGGCGGAGAAGAGCAGCGTCTGACGCTCGGCGGGCAGGCGCTGAATGATCTTCTCCAGCTGCGGCCGAAAGCCCATGTCGAGCATGCGGTCTGCTTCGTCGAGGACGAGAATCTCGATCATCCCCAGCTGCGCGGAGCCGCGCTGCAGGTGGTCCACCAGGCGACCCGGCGTGGCGATCACCACCGGTGGACGACGCGCCAGCACGCGATTCTGCGCGTCCATCGACGAGCCGCCGATGATGGTGGCGGCGAACATGCCGCGCGAGCGCCCGAAGATGGCGAACTGCTGCGCGGTCTGCTCCGCCAGTTCTCGCGTCGGCGCCAGCACCAGCGCCCGGGTGCCCTGCTTGCCGGTGAGGCGCTCCAGGATGGGGAGCGCGAACGCGGCGGATTTTCCGGTGCCGGTGGCGGCGCAGCCGATCACGTCCAGCCCCTGCATCGCCGGGGGAATGGCGCGCGCCTGAATCGGCGTGGGCTTGGTGAAGCCGACGCCGCTCAGCGCCGCCAGCGCCGCGGGCGACAGCCCGAGCGCGTCAAAGCTTTCGACTTCGCTCATGACACGACCGGTTCGGCCAGCTTCGAGCCGACGAGGCGGTCAATCGCCGCTTTCGCTTCAGTCTTGGTGGCACCGCAGTCCGAGAGCGCTTCGAGAATTTCAGGGAGCGTCTTGGGCGTCGCCTTCAGCTCCGACAGGTAGACGGCGTCGCGAGGCAGCACCCCGCGTTCGGCCGCCCACGACACGGCCGCGCGGTCCAGCGCGTCCCGTCCACCTTCAACTCGCGAGTTGGTGACCATGGTTTGGTACTGCGCCTCGGCGTCGCAGCCTAAAGGCGAAAGCTGAAACCGCTGGCCTCGCTTCCAGCGTGTTCCGGCCTCTCGATCGAAGATGGAAGTCATCGCGGCGCTTGTAGCGGGCATCGGCCTGCTCTGCCAGACTCCATTTTTCAGCGCGCGCCAGAGGAGACACGCCCGATGCCGATGCATGGAATGCCCGGAATGCACATGCCGTCCACCACGCCTCGACGGACGGGCCACTCCACCTCTTCGCCCGCGGCGGGCTCGAAGCAGCCGGCGAAGATCACCCTCGTGCCCGCGCACCCCAGGGTCGGTGGCAGGACGCATGTCGCCATGGACCTGCGCACGCGGAGCGGCAAACCCGCCGTGGACCTGCTGCCGGTTCACACCCGCTTCGTCCACGCCATCGCCATCAGTGAAGACCTGACCGAGTTTGTCCACGAGCACCCGGTCCGCAGGGACCCGACGACGTCGAAGTTCGAGGTCGATCTGAAGCTGGGCAAAGCGCAGAACTATCGGCTGTGGACCGAGTACCAGCCCAAAGGCGCGGCCTCGGCCATCGCGTCGACCCTCGACTTCGACGTGGGGACGGCGCGCCCCGCCGCTGCGAAGCTGGTGGTCGACTCCAGCACGCCTCGACGCGTGGCGGGCCTGACGGTGACGTTGGAGGGGGCGGAGAAGCTGAAGGCCGGAAAGCCCGCCAGGCTGACCTTCAACTTCAAACACAACGGCAAGCTCGTGCCGGTCGAGCCGTACCTCGGCGCGCCGGGCCACATGGTGCTCGTCTCTCCTGATCGCGCCACCTTCATGCACGTGCACGGGCGAACACCGAAAGATCCCCCCATGCCCACCATGAACATGTCGGGCATGTCGATGAGCACGGCCGACAGCCGCGCCATGACCCACATGCACACCCACAGCGGCATGGCGCTCAACACCAGCGGTCAGGTGATCTTCGACGTCACCGCGCCGTCGAAGCCCGGGCTCTACAAGCTCTTCATGCAGGTCGGGCACAACGGGGGCGCGATCACCGTGCCCTTCGTGATCAGCGTCGCCTGACGCGCCCTAGAACGAGTAGCCGAGCCCGAAGCCCACGCGCAACGCGAAGCTGGCGCCCGTGGGTGAGGTCACGTCTTCCGTTGCGCCGGAGGGGCGGGTGGTGTTCCACCCGTACCGAAGCGAGGGGCCGGCCCAGCACTGAATCGAAAGTCCGTTGTCGAAGAGCGCGGTGTAGCCGAGCAGCACGTCGGCCCCGATGGTGGTGTTCGTCCACTGGCCGGAGAAGCTGCGGCTGAGCGGAAAAGCCGGGCCGACCCACACGCCGCCAGGCGCCGCGCCTTTGAAGTGCCAACGCGCCGCGGGTTCGACGCCCACGCTCCAGAGCGTGCCGGTGTTGCTGGACTGGCCGGGAACGGTGGCCAGCTGGGCCCACGCCACGTTGAAGCCGAGACTCCAGCTGAAGTGATCCGTCGGCGCGTGCTCGACCGCCACGCCGCTGGTGGTGGACCCCATCGTGCTGGGGAGCGGCATGGCCGAGACGCGCAGACCGACGATCATCGTTCGCTGCTCGATCGCCGGCGCCGGCGCACTCTCGCTCACGTCCTCTGCCGCGGCCGCAGTGGCGATGATCAGCGCGGCGAGTGCACAGACGTGTTTCATACGAGGCGCACCTAGCATGCCCTGACGCGTCGAGTCGAATGTTGCGTTCGGTCATTGGCGGTGCGGAATGAGTTCTGCGACTCTCCGCGCATGTCGAACGCACGACATGTTTCGGGGGGTCTATGGACATGATGATCGACGAACAACCGGTGGGGTTTCAGGGGCGACGTGGCTGCCCGCGGGCGTCGGTGATGCTCCGCGTCTCGAGTGAAGACTTCTCCGTGTTCGACGACACCGTGACCGATCTTTCCTGGAGTGGCATGGGCGTGCTGGCGAGAAAACCGCTGCCCAAGGGGAGCCGCGCCTCCTTTGACGTCTGGCTCCCCAGTGAGGCGGAGCCGATCACAGTCGCCGGCGAGGTGGCGTGGACCTCGTTCGCGGCATTCGGCGTGCGTTTCTTGAGATCGGCGCCCGAGCTCGATCGCTACCTCGAGCGAGCGTTCGCCGACGCGCGCCGAATCTGAGGCGGTTCTTTCTTCCAGTGCCCAGCGTGAGCTTCGGCTAGAAACGCCGCGTGCGCTCCCGTCTTCCATGGCTGGTGGCTTGTTCGATCGCGGCCTCGTTCCTCGTGACGCCCAGCTGCGCTCCGCCTGACGGGGGCGGGGGCGGAGGGGGCGGTGGTTCAGGCGCGTCGGGCGGCGCGAGCGGCTGCACGCAGAGCCTCCGCGGGTTGTCGATGGCGCCCGGCGTCTTGTCGCCCGCGTTCAGCGCCGCCACGTTGGAGTACACCGCGGTGCTCCCGCTGTCCGCGGCCAGCTTCGTGGTGAAGGCCGACCCGGCGACGCAGAGCGACCCCGTCTTCATCAACGGGAACCTGGTCTCACCGGGCGCGACCAGCAAGCCGATCTTCGCCAACACCCTGGTGAACATCGTCCCCATCGTGCTGCAGCGGCAGAACTGCCCCGACGTGAAGTACACGCTCACCGTGTCGCGGGGCCAATCGGCGTTGATCAAAGCGGGGGCCCCGGGCGCGCAGGATTTCTTCGGCGCGGCGGTGGCGGTGAGCGCGTCGACGCTGGTGGTTGGAGCCCGGGGCGAAGACAGCAACGCGAAAGGCATGGGCGGTGATCCCACCAACGACGGCGCCACCGAGAGCGGCGCTGCCTACGTCTTCGTGCGCGACGGCACGTCGTGGAAGCCGCAGGCCTATCTCAAGGCGTCCAACGCCGAATCGAACGACGAGTTCGGCACCGCCGTGGCCATCTCCGGCGACACCATCGTGGTCGGTGCTCCGCTGGAAGACAGCAGCAGCGCCATGCCCGGCCAGGACAACAGCGTGGCGCAGAGCGGCGCGGCCTACGTCTTCGTTCGCACCAACGGCGTGTGGGCCCAGCAGGCGATCTTGAAGGCCGGCAACCCGGCTCCCGAAGATGCGTTCGGGGCGGCCGTGGCGATTGACGGCGACACCATCGTGGTCGGCGCGTTTCACGAGGGAAGCTCGGCGACCGGCGTGGACGGCAACCAGACGATTCGCGCCGCCGCGGAGAGCGGGGCGGCCTACGTCTTCACCCGGAGCGGCACCACCTGGACGCGGGCGGCGTACCTCAAGGCCTCCAACACCACCACGGGCGATCACTTCGGCGCCGCGGTGGCCATCGCGGGGACGACGATCGCGGTGGGGGCTCCGGCGGAGGACAGCAACGCGGTGACGGTGGGCGGCCTGCAGCTGAACGAGCAGGGCACCGACCGCGGCGCGGTCTACGTCTTCCTCAAAGGCACCACCAGCTGGTCGCAGCAGGCGTACCTCAAGGCCAGCTCCGCCCAGTTGGAGGCCCACTTCGGAGCGTCACTCGCGCTGGCCGGTGACACCCTGGCGGTCGGGGCGCCCGGCGAAGCGACGGACGGCGTGGGGTTGAACCCCGCGTCGACCACCACGCAGCGGTTCGATTCGGGCGCCGTGTTCGTCTTCACCCGCGCCACGGCCGCCTGGACGCAGCAGGTCTTCATCAAGGCGCCCAACGCCGCCGCGGCCGACTTGTTCGGGTCGGCGGTCGCGCTCTCGGGCGAGGTGCTGGTGGTCGGCGCTCCGGGAGAGTCGACCTCGGGTCTGGGCGTGAACGGACCTGACGCCGATCGAAGTTCAGAGAGCTCCGGCGCGGCGTACGGCTACACCCGCACCGCGGGCACGTGGGCGAAGACGGTGTACCTGAAGGGGAGTGTCAACTCGCCCCAGCGCATGCTGGGAGAGAGCGTCTCGCTCGCGGGCGCCACGCTCGCCATCGGCGCCTCGGGCGACTCCAACGGTGGCAAGGGCGTCAACCCGGCCGTCGGCGCCGCCCCCCTCCTGTCGAGCGGAGCCGTGCAGACGTTTGAGTGGTAGCCGCGCGCGTTGACTCCCTCACCCCCGGGCGTTATGGACGCACTGCGTCATTTCCCGTCTTCCGGTGAGGTGTGCCATGGCGATGCGAGTACCGCAGGGTCGGCGAGCAGCGATCGTCGCGGGGCTTCGAACCCCGTTCTTGAAAGCAGGGACCCAGTTCTCCGAGCTGACGGCGCTCGATCTGGGACGCATCGTGGTTCAGGAGCTGGTGCAGCGCTCAGACGTGAACCCGAGCGACATTGATCAGCTCGTCTTTGGGCAGGTGATTCCGACGCTGACCGCGACCAGCATCGCGCGCGAAGTGGCGCTCGCGGCCGGACTCCCGCGGGCGGTGGAGTGCCACACCGCGGCCCGGGCGTGCGCCACCAGCATCCAGACGCTGGTCGATGCGGCCAACGCCATCGCGGTGGGGGCGAGCGACGTGGCCATCGTGGGCGGAACCGAGTCGATGTCGGACGCGCCGATCTTCACCAGCCGGCCGCTGGCCCAGGCGCTGGTCAAGTCGTCCCGGCTCAAAGGCTTCCCGCAGAAGATTCGCGCCTTCCAGGAGCTGAAGCCGAAAGACCTGGTGCCGGTGCCTCCGGCCATCGCCGAGTACTCCACCGGCATGACCATGGGAGAGGCCTGCGAGAAGATGGCGAAGGAGAACGGGATCACCCGCAAGGAGCAGGTCGAGATCGCGTTCAACTCCCACCACCACGCCGCGCGCGCGTGGGGCGAGGGCTTCTTCAACGAACTGGTGATGCACGTGCCGGTGCCTGCGGACTACGAAGAAACCGCCGCCCGGGACAACATCGTGCGCGACGACACCTCGATGGAGGCGTTGGCCCAGCTTCGCCCGGTGTTCGACCGGAAGTACGGGAGCGTCACGGCGGGCAACGCCTCGCCGCTGACTGACGGCGCCGCCGCGCTCCTGGTGATGAGCGAAGAGAAGGCGAAGGCGCTCGGCTACGCGCCGCTCGGCTTCGTCAAGGCCTACGCGTTCGCGGCCACCGACCCGGCCGACCAACTGCTGCAGGGGCCCGCGTACGCCGCGCCGATCGCGCTCGATCGTGCGGGCATGAAGCTCAAAGACATCGACCTGTTCGAGATGCACGAGGCGTTCGCCGCTCAGGTCGCGAGCAACATTCAGGCGATGGGCTCCAAGACCTTCGCCGCCAAGATCGGCCGCAGCGAAGCGTTGGGCGAGGTGGACCGCTCGCGCCTCAACGTCAACGGGGGCTCGATTGCGCTGGGACACCCGTTCGGCGCGACCGGGGCACGAATGATTCATCAGGCGCTCTGGGCGCTGAAGAAGCGAAACAAGACGACCGCCCTGTGCACGGTGTGTGCGGCGGGTGGTCTGGGAGCAGCCCTCATTCTGGAGCGTGCGTGATGGCCACCACAGCGAAGAACTTTCGTTACGAAGTTGAGCGCGGCGTCGCGATCATCACCATCGACCTGGAAGGGGAGGCGGTGAACACGCTTTCGCCGCCGGTGGGCGCCGAGTTCGAATCGCTCCTCACCCGTGCGGCGGGCGAGAGCGAGGTGCAGGCCGTGGTCTTCACCTCGGGGAAGAAGGACAACTTCGTCGCCGGGGCGAACATCGAGTTCTTGAAGACGCTGAAGAGTTCGTCCGACGCGGCGCGGGCCTCGAAAGAAGGCCAGGCGGGTTTCGATCGGCTGGACTCGTTTCAGAAGCCCGTGGTGGCGGCCATCAACGGTGCGTGCCTGGGCGGAGGCCTGGAGTGGGCGCTGGCCTGCGACTACCGGTTGGCGTCGGACTCTTCGAAGACCGTGCTCGCGCTGCCAGAAGTGCAGCTGGGGTTGATCCCCGGCGCAGGAGGGACCCAGCGGTTGCCCAGGCTGATCGGGGTGCAGGCCGCGCTGGACGTGATCCTCACCGGCAAGAACCTCAAGGCGAAGAAGGCGTTCAAGCTGGGGGTGGTGGACGAGGTCTGCCCGGCGCCGATCCTCCGCACGGTGGCCATTGAGCGGGCGTTGGCGCTGGCGAGCGGCGCGCTCAAGGTCGAGCGGGCGCGCGGCCTGCAGCTGAAGTCCGTGGTGCAGGGCCGGAGCTTCGCCGACATCTTGAAGGGCCTCTCGGCCAAAGAGAGCTGGGCGGAGTTCGCGCTGGAAGAGAATCCGTTCGGTCGGAAGCTGCTGTTCGATCAGGCCAAGAAGGCCCTCCTGAAGAAGACGCGGGGCAAGTACCCCGCGCCCGAGAAGGCGCTGGAGG
>CAZFXD010000235.1:0-8207 GCA_964522795.1 uncultured Myxococcaceae bacterium | reverse complement strand
GGCGCGGGAGGACTGGCCGGCGCCGCAGGGTTGGCGGGCGCGCTCAAAGACCCCGCCGCGCTTGGAGGCCTGCTCAAGGGCGCGGGCGGCGGGCAGCCGATGTCGATGTCCATCCAGCTGTGGCGAATGGCGAAGGTCGATTGCTACATGCTCCAGGGCCTGGTCGCGCCGGTGGACGAGAAGAGCACCAAGACCGGCGTGGGCCCCAAATCGAGCGACAAGAAGTTCGACTTCGACACCGAGAACCCGGAGCTGGGCGCGGCCATGCAGCAGCGCTCGTTCGGCGGCTTCAAGGGCTGCTTCGACGCGAAGATCTCGGACGAGGAAGAGAAGATCAACCTCAACAAGCTCGACTCGCCGCAGCTCACCGCCCAGGTCTTGCTCCAACAGACGCTCACCACCTTCGCCGACAAGAAATACGACTTCCTCTGGGAGAAGACCGACAGCCACGGCAACAAGGTCACGGCGTCAGAGACGGTGCTGGCGATGCGAGACTGGGTCGACGAAGACGAGGTGGGCTCGCAGATCAACCTCTCGGGCCAGGGGGAGCCGTTTCAGAAGGGCTTCTCCGACGAGAACATGAACTATTCGAAGTACGATCCCCGCTACCGGGCGAAGAACGCTCGTTTTGACAGCCTCGATGAGCTGTACATGATTCACGGCGTGGGCGACCGCTTCATGGCCGCCTTCAAGGACAAGTTGACCGTCTACCCCGACATCAATTCGCGGTTGAACATCAACACCGATGACCCGGTCTTGTTGGAGCTCGCCATTCGCTCGGTGGCTGACCCGGCCAAGCCCGACCCCAGGCTTCAGGACCCGGTGTTCATCGACACCCTGATTCAGAAGATTCGAGCCGCGCGCATGTTCACCATCTTCGGCATGTCCACGACCGACTTCGTCAACGTGGTGCAGGCCGCCGGCGTCACCACCAACCCCACCATCACCAACAACGTCACCAACCAACGTCTGGTGGGCGACAAGAGCAGCACGTACCAAATCAAAGCCACGGGCGAGGCGGGCGACGTGACGCGCACCATCACCACCGTGATTCGCCTGGACGATGGCCTCGGCCGACTCGTCTATTGGAGAGAGGACTGACCATGGCCCGCCTCCTGGGACTCGACTTAGGCAGCTCGACCGTGAAGGGCGTGGTGATCGAAAGCTCACTGCGCGGCATGCAGGTCGTGGGTTACGTGGAAACGGCCGTGGGCGAGGGCGACAAGACCACCCGCCTGGCGGACGCGCTCAGCCGCCTGGTGCCGAAGCTGGAAGGAACTCGCGTGGACCAGGTGGCCATCTCGCTGCCGGGCTCCGCCATTCCCACCCACGTGGTCACCCTGCCTTTCGTCGACGCCAAACGAATCGAAGCCACGCTGCCCTTCGAAGTGGAGGGCCAGCTTCCGTTCGACCTCGCGGACGCGGCGTATGACTACCAGACGAGCCCCAACAGCCAGGGCCAGAGCAACATCGTGGTCGGCATCACCCGGAAGGAAGAGCTGGCCGCCCTGCTGGCCGTGCTCAAGACGCACGCGCTCGAGCCGCGCATCGTCACCCACCCCGGCCTGGTGTTTCAGAACTTCCTCCCGCTCATCAGCCGCGAGTTGAACCTGAGCGAGCCCGACGAGTCGTTCGCGGTGGTGGACCTTGGTCACGAGCGCACCTGCGTGGCGGTGGCGCGAGGCCAGAACGTGGAGTTCGCCCGCGTGTTCCCGGGCGGCGGGCTGGCCCTGACCAAAGCGCTCGCGCGGGAGTTCGGCATCGCGGACGCCGACGCTCAGGCGTGGAAGGAACAGCACGGAGCCCTGGGCGGTCACGCGGTGGGCCCCGAAGCCCAGCGCGCCGCGGCGGCCTTCGCCAAGGGCCTCACCCCCATCGTGCGCGAGGTGCGGCTGTCGCTCAAAGCGGCCGAGGCGCGCTCCCAGCGGAAGCTGGGCCGCGTCTTCCTCACCGGCGGCACCGCTGGCCTGCTGGGCCTCGCTGAGTTCATGACCGAGCAACTGGGCATCGCGTGCGCCATGCTGCCGGTCCCACCCGAAGGGGAGACAGCGCTGGGCGCGCACCGCAATGCCGGCGCGCACGCCTACGCGCTCGCCGTTCGCGCCAACGCCTCGGGCGCCAAGGCGCCCCGCTTCAACCTCCGGCGCGGGGCCTTCGCGTTCAAGGGCGACCTGGACTTCGTCCGCGACCGCTTGCCCCAGCTGGCGACGTTCGGCGTGCTGCTGTTGCTCCTCCTCATCACCTCGGGCGTGGTGCGGAACATCGTGCTGGAGCGCCGCGAGAAGCAGCTCGACCAGATGCTGTGTGAGATTACCCAGCGCGTGCTGGGGACCTGCGAGAAGAACTTCGACAAGGCCCTGAACCTGATGCAGGGCAAAGGCAGCCCCGCCGCGGCCCTGCCCCAGTTCTCGGCGGTGAACGTGGTGGGCGAGGTGCTGGCCCACGTGCCGGACTCGGTGTCGCTCAAGGTCGAGCAGGCTGTAATCGACCTCGATCGCGTGAGCATGAAGTGCGAGGTGGGCTCGTCGAAGCAGGTGGACGAGCTGGAGACCGCGCTCAAGACGTACCGCTGCTTCAAAGAGATCAAGTCCGGGAAGCTCGAAAAGTCGAAGGACGGCACCAAGGTGTCCTTCCGGCTCGAGGTGCAGGTGGAGTGCCCCGATGACACGGGAGGCGAGGGCTGACCATGGCGACTCCACGCGAAATGTTGGCGCAGCTCCCCGTGGCCTACGGCGCGATGTCCAAGCGCGAGCGGCGCATGGTGACGGCCGCGGCCGGCGCGGTCCTGGCGTTCATCGTCTTCATCATCTTGTTCTCCTTCGCCAGCACGGCGGCCTCCATTCGAAGTCGCACCGAGATGAAGCTGCGCAAGCTGGACGACATTCAGACCCTGGCCCAGAGCTACCGCGAAGCCGAGCAGCGCCGCGCAGCGCTGGAGCAACAGCTCCAGGCCTCGAACGTGAAGCTGATCACCCTGCTGGAGGAAAAGGGGCAGCGCGCGGGGCTCGAGATTCCCACCTTGAACCCCAAGCCTGACGCGCCGCTCGACGGTGACAAGATCGTCGAGAGCTCGGTCGAGCTGACCCTGACCGACGTGAAGCTGAACCGGCTGCTCGATTTCCTGCGCTACGTCGAAGAAGGCCCGGGCATCGTCAAGGTGAAGTACCTGCGGCTGGAGCCGCGCCCGCAGGCCGAGGCCCTCACCGCGTGGGTGCTCGTCTCCTCGTATCACCCGAAGAACTGACCCCATGTCCGAGAAAGTCATCGCACCGTGGAAGAAGGCGCTCGGCTACAGCCTGTTCTCGTCGTTCGCGTTCACGCTCGCGATGGCGCTCACCTTCCCGTACGACGCCATCTCCGAGCGCGTGAAGTCCGCCGCGGAGGACGCCGGGCTGTACCTGCGCATCGGCTCGCTGGGGCCCGGGCTGTTCGGCGTGCGGGCCAAAGGCGTCAAGTTGGCCAGGGCCGCCTCGGCCAATGCCGACAAGGCGCCCGAGGCGATCGAGATCGACTCCATTTCAGTCCGGCCGACGCTGTTTCCCCCCGGGCTCAAGGTCTCGGCGTCGGCGTTCGACGGCAGCGCCGGGTTCTCGCTGGGCGGGTTCACGCTCCTTAAGCTGGCCCTGGGAGGAAAGCCGAAGGAAGGCTCCAGCGTCGGAGTGGACGCCGTGATCGACGACTTTGACCTCTCCAAAGGAAACCTGAAGGGGTTCTCTGGCGTGGACCTGGCCGGCAAGGTGGACGCCAGCCTCTCAATCGATGTCCCGGTGGTGCAGGCGGGCACGCTGGTGGACTTCGACCTCTCCACCGCCACCGGCAAGCTGTCGCTCGAGACCAAGGCCGTGACGGTCAACGGCGGCACCATCAACGCCACCATTCCCACCTTCGGCCCCGACCCCACCCCGCTGGACCTTCCCAAAATCTCGGTGGGCGACATCAACGGGAAGTTCAAGTTCGACAAAGGCCAGGGCAACGTCGACACCTTCACGCTCAAGTCGACCGACATTGAGGGGTCGGTCACCGGCACGGTGAAGCTGGGCAAACGCGTGGAGTACTCGGAGCCGAACCTCGAGGTGCGCTTCAAGCCCGACCCCGAGTTCCAGAAGCGGCTCGGGCTCATCGGCAGCGCGCTCTCTCTGGTGGGCGCCGACCCCAAGGACCCCACCTACCGCATGGGCCGGCTGACCGGCACCCTGGGGCGCCCGACCTTTCGCTGAGGCAGCGCGCGCGCCCGAGCGTATTCCGGGTGATCTCACAGCCGCGGCCCGCGTAGATTCCGACGCCTCACGCCGCCGTCCGCCTGGGGGTCGCACCGATGGCCGAACTCGTATTCTTTCGCCGTGGCGAAGAGATGTTTCGCGTCGCACTGGGCTTGAGCCCCACCTTGCTCGGTCGCGGAGACAACTGTGACGTCGCGATTCCCGACCCTGAGGTGTCCCGCCAGCAGGCGCGCGTCAGCGTGCACGACGGCCAGGCGGTGCTGGAAGACGCTTCGGGCCGCGGCACGCTGGTGGCGGGCGAGCGGCAGACCAAAGTCACCCTCGCCGACGGGATGGACATCTCGCTCGGCCAGTGGCGCGGCGTCTTTCGCACCGGGAGCGCTACCTCCGACACCGACGCCACCGAGCTGCGGGTGGTGGCGAAGACCGCCGTGCAGAACACCGCCACCCCGGCTGAACCGGTGGGCGCGCAGCTGCGCATTCGGCACCACGGCAAGGAGCGCACGCAGCGCTTCGCCGGCGAGCTGATGGTGGTGGGCAAAGACCTCTCCTGCGACGTGATGGTGGACGACCCGTTCATCTCGGCCAAGCACGCGCGCCTCAAGCGCAACGGCGACCGCTTCCTCATCACGGACCTCGGGTCCACCAACGGCACCTGGCATGGCCCCCTGCGCATCAGCGAGCTCGAAGTGCCGCTGGGCACGGGCTTTCGGGTGGGCGAAGCCGAGCTGGTCTTCGAGTCGCTGCGCGCGCAGAGCGCTCGCGACACGTCGGCGGTGGGGCTCATCGGGAACGACCTGGGCATGCGGCAGGTGGCCGAGATGATTGCCCGGGTCGCGCCCTCCGACGCCGCCATCGCCATCGTGGGGGAGTCCGGCACAGGCAAAGAGCTCGTGGCTCAGGCGCTCCACCTGCGCTCGGCACGCGCCGACCGCGCCTTCATTCCGGTGAACTGCGCGGCCATCTCCAAGGAGCTGATTGAGAGCGAGCTGTTCGGCCACGAGAAGGGGGCGTTCACCGGGGCCACCAACGCCCGCGAGGGCGCGTTCGAAGCGGCCGACAAGGGCACCATCTTTCTCGACGAAATTGGCGAGCTGCCGGCGGAGCTGCAGGCGAAGCTGCTCCGCGTACTCGAGTCGGGGGAGATCAAGCGGGTGGGCGCCTCCAAGCCTTCGCTGGTGGACGCGCGGGTGGTGTGCGCCACCAACCGCGACCTCCGCCGTATGGTCCGTGAAGGCACCTTCCGAGAGGATCTCTACTTTCGCCTCTGCGTGGTGCCCCTGTTTCTTCCCCCGCTGCGGCAGCGCAAGGGCGACATCAAGCTTCTGGCCCAGCACTTCTTGAAGGGCCTCGCCAAGCGGGGCGCCCAGGTGCAGTTCACCCCCGCGGCCCTCGCGCGCCTCGAAGCCCACCACTGGCCAGGCAACGTGCGGGAGCTGAAGAACGTGGTCCACCGGTCGCTGCTCTTGCGCAAGTCCGAGATGATCGACGCGCACGACCTGTCTTTCGACGCCGAGCTGATGGGCGACATCGGCGTCACCGTGGCCGAACCCACGGTGGGGGCCACGCTCGAGCAGATGATGGCCAAGGTCGAGCGGGACATCATCGAAGCGACCTTGAAGCGCCTCGACAACAACCGCGAGCGGGCCGCGAGAGAGCTGGGCATCTCCCGCTCCTCGCTCTTCAAGCGCCTCAAGGAATGGGGCCTCACCACGCCGGCGGATGCGCTGGGCGACGCCGCCGACTGACCCACCTCCAGGGCCGCCCTAAGTCCCTGGAACCCCGCCCTTTCGGGGGAGGCTTGGGGAAAGATCGTTCGCCGAGGTCGTGCGTTTGAACAGGCATGACCGCCGCGAGTGCACTCCCCGCCATCGAGCTCCTCTACGAGAAGCACCGCAAGCAGGCGCTCTCGGTCGCGCGGCGAATTCTCAAAGACGCCGACGACGCGGAGGACGTGGTGCAGGAGGTCTTCTCCCGGCTCTTGGTGAAGGACGTCCAGTTCGACGGCCGCGCCGAGACGTCGACCTGGCTGCACCGCGTGCTGGTGAACTCGAGCATCAACTCTCTGCGCGCGAAGAAGCGACGCGGGCGGCTGGTCACCTCACCGCAGGCGCCGGAGGCGGCCGACATCGCGCTGGAGAACGACGAGCAGCGCGCGGTCATCATGCGAGCGCTGGAGCAGATGTCGGAGCAGCACCGCACCCTGCTCACGCTCCGCGAGTTCAGGGGCATGGCCTACGCCGACATCGCGTCGCTCCTGCACATTCCCGAGGGCACGGTGAAGAGCGCCCTCAACCGCGCCCGGCGCCGCCTGATGGAGCTGGTGCCTCCCGGCGCGTTGAACGGCTGACGGCCTAGGCCTCGTCGCCTTTCTGGCCCACGAACTGATCCGACTTGTGCTGGAAGAGCACGTTGAAGGTGGTGAGCGAGCCGTAGCAGCGCGTCACGTACTGCTGGAACTCGACCTTCTCGGCGTCAGACAACTTGGGGTGGCCGTTGATCTTCTGCTCCAGCACCCGCAGGCGGTCTCTCACCATCACCACCTTGTGAAAGAGCGACTCCACGGGAATTTCCTTGGCCTGGAGTGAGGCGTCGGCCGGCTGCAGCCGCACTGTGCCGCCTTCCCACTTGGGGGCGAGCGCGACCTCGGCCAGGCCCGAGGCCTCCAGAAACACCTGCATCAGCTCGTCTTTGGTCATGGTCGTCAGGTCTCCCAGGTCAACGGTGGCGGTGGTGCTGCCCGCTTTTCTGATCATCGGCGCCACCGACCGGACCGGCCGGGCGCGGGGAATGGACGGTGAGGGCCGCGCCGTCACGCCGCTCTTGTGGTGGAAGTAGTCGCAAATGGGCGCCGAGGGTGGAAACAGCCCCCGGTCGTTCTGGAGCCGGCAGTTGCCCACCCACCCCCGGGCGTCGACCGAGTGACGGACCCACAGCTTGCAGTTGCCGCACACCTTCTCCGCGGCGCCGAAGACCGGCAGGGCTAGGGTTTCGCCTTCGCTCACAGGGCGCGAATACTGCCCCGGCCGACTGTCTCGGCGCGAGTCATTTAGGGGTGGGTTGTCTCTTTCCTTCAGGCCCGCTGTTTTGTAAGGGGCCCAGCACCATGGCCCAGCAAGTCCCTCTCGAGAACATTCGCAACATCGGTATTTCCGCCCACATCGACTCCGGAAAGACGACGCTCACTGAGCGCATCCTCTATTACACGGGTCGAATTCACGCGATTCACGAAGTCCGCGGCAAAGACGGCGTCGGCGCCACGATGGACTCGATGGATCTCGAGCGTGAGAAGGGCATCACCATTCAGTCCGCGGCGACGTACTGCCTGTGGAAGGACTACAACATCAACATCATCGACACCCCGGGACACGTCGACTTCACCATCGAAGTCGAACGCGCGCTCCGCGTGCTCGACGGCGCCATCCTGGTGCTGGACTCGGTGGCCGGCGTTCAGTCGCAGTCCATCACGGTCGACAAGCAGATGAAGCGGTACGGCGTTCCCCGCATCGCCTTCGTCAACAAGATGGACCGCGCCGGCGCCAACTACCGCCGCGTAGCGCAGATGCTCAAAGAGAAGCTCGGCCCCCACGCCGTCCCCATTCAGGTGGCCATCGGCGCCGAAGACAAGTTCCTGGGCTGCATCGACCCCATCATCGGCCGCGCGTACTACTTCGAGGGTGAGAAGGGCGAGATCATCCGCGAAGAGGCCGTCCCCAAGGAATACGAGCAGGAGACCAAGGAAGCCCGCGAGCAGATCATCACCATGGTCGCGGACGTGGACGAAATCCTCGCGGACAAGTTCCTCGCTGATCAGCCCATTTCCAACGAAGAGCTCCGCGCCGCCATTCGCCGCGCCACCATCGCGCTCAAGATGACGCCGGTGATGTGCGGCTCCGCCTACAAGAACAAGGCGGTCCAGCTTCTCCTCGACGCGGTCACCTACTTCCTGCCCAACCCGCTCGAAGTCGAGAACGAGGCGCACGACCA
>CAZFXD010000234.1:0-8257 GCA_964522795.1 uncultured Myxococcaceae bacterium | reverse complement strand
GCCGTGGCGCGCGCGCTGCTGGAGCGCGGAGAAACCGTTCGAGCGTTCGCGCGAAGGGACATGACTGACCTCGCCTCGCGCGGGGCCGAGGTGCAGCAAGGCGACCTCTCTGATGATGCAGCCGTGGATCGCGCGGTTCGCGGGGTGAGCGCGGTGATGCACGTGGGCGCCAAAGCGGGCGTGTGGGGAGCTCCCGCGGATTTCCACGCGTCCAACGTGGTGGGCACGAAGAACGTTCTCGCCTCGTGTCGGGCGCACGGCGTGCGAAAGCTCGTCTTCACGTCGACGCCAAGTGTGGTGCACAGTGGCCGCGACGTGGTCAACGCCGACGAGTCGGCGCCGTACGCCTCACACTTCGAAACCCCATACCAGGCGACGAAAGCCGAGGCTGAACGGCAGGTGCTGGCGGCCAACAGCGCCGAGTTGGCCACGGTGGCGCTGCGCCCGCACCTCATCTGGGGGCCCGGTGACGAACAACTGCTGCCCCGCCTCGTGGAGCGCGCGCGGGCGGGCCGCCTGATGTTTCCCGGCGACGGAAAGGCGCTGGTGGACTCCACGTTCATCGACAGTGCCGTGGAGGCGCACCTCCTGGCGCTTGACCGTCTCGCGCCCGGGGCGGCCTGTGCCGGCCGCGCGTACTTTGTTTCGCAAGGCGAACCGATGGAGATTGAGGCGCTGGTGAACGCGCTCTTTCGGGCGGTCGGGGTGAAACCCGTGCATCGTCACGTCTCCGTGCCCGTGGCACTCGCGGTTGGAGGGGCACTGGAGTTCCTGTTTCGCGCCGTCAACGCGAAGGCCGAGCCGCCCACCACGCGCTTCGTGGTTCGGCAGATGTCGACCGCGCACTACTTCAACCTCACCGCCATTCGAGCGGACCTCGGGTTCGGGCCGCGCGTGTCGCTCGCGCAAGGGTTGGAGAACCTGCGCGTGTGGCACGCTTCACAACCAGCGTCGTGAGGCGAACGCGAGGGCGACCTCCGCCGCGTCGAGCGCTGCCGGAAAATTCGTCCTCAACGCCATTGACCTTCCCGGCCCGGGGAAATATTCGCTCGCCTCTTCGACGTTTGCCCCGACGTCGTTGAGCAGTGGCGGCCCCGCCCCGGGCCGTGTCGCGTTGTTTCACGAACGAGCCGAGGCATTGATGATTCGACGACTGACTGTGGCTGTGGCCGTGTTCGCACTGGCCGGGTGTGGGGAGGGAGGGCTGTTCGGCGCTGCCAACCGCGCTGAGCTGGGCACCGACAACTCACAGTACAGCTTTGAGACCGGGCTCCAGGGCTGGGTGAAGAGCGGCAACAAGATTACGAGCGTCGCCACGTCGACGACGCAGGTGTTTCTCGGTGCGCAGTCGATGGCAGTGAACATCTCCACCACCGCCGCCGCGGCGAATCAGACGGTGCAGGTGGCGACCACGGCGCAGCTGGCCGGGCAGACGATTTCGTATCGGGTGTACCTGCCCACCGGCATCAAGCTGACCTCGCTCCAGGTCTACGCGCAGGAGAATGCGAGCAACGGGTGGCGGTGGAACGCGGTGTGGCGGCCGGCTTCGGCGCTCGTGATCGGCGGGTGGAACACCATCAACCTCACCGTCCCCAGCAACGCGGCGCCCCTGCAGGGCATGGGCATTCAGTTCTCCATCAGCACCGCGTGGACGGGCGTCATCTACGTCGACTCCATCGCCTGGGGCGGTGGCCTCGATGCGGGCACGCCGGTGGTGGACGCAGGCGCCCCGCCGGTCATTGACGCAGGAACTCCGGTGGTCGACGCGGGCAGCCCCCCGCCGGTCGACGCAGGCGCCGCTGATGCCGGGTCGCCGCCGGTGGAGGACGCCGGGTCGCCTCCGGTGGCCGACGCGGGGACGCCCGTCGTGGACGCGGGCACGCCGCCGGTGGTCGACGCGGGTGCGCCACCGGTGGTCGACGCGGGCACGCCGCCGGTCTTCGACGCGGGCACGCCGACTGGGCCCATCGCGGCCATTCGCTTCGGCGGCAACCCCGGGAAGGACGGCATCTTCTCCGGCTCTCCGGTGGACCCCAACAACCGCACCGTGGCGGGCTGGGTGCGCTTCCGCGTCTCGTCGGCGACGCGCAACCTGCAGGAAGCGATGTGGACGCTGGAGAACAACGCGCCGTCCACCGCGTACCAGTTGATGATTTCCACCTGGCATGCCGACCAGTGGGAGTCGCACGATCAGACACAGGGCGGGTTCTTGTTCGCCCCCGTGGACACTGGCTGGTGGTTCATCGCCGAGTCGCACCGCATCGGCGGCAACACCACGCTCTATTTCAAGAAGGCGGGCGCGGCCACGCTGTCTGCCCGCACGGGCAACAAGCACCCCACGCTCAGCGGGGTGACGCGCTTTCTGCTCGGGACCGACGACGCCACCGGGCAGAACGAGTGGCTGGACGGAGATCTCGCGGGCATCAAGGTCTGGAACGCCGAACTGACGCAGGCGGAGCTGGAGCTTGAAGCCAACCAACTGGCCCCGGTGCGCGCGTCGAACCTGCACGCGTACTACCCGCTCCAGTCGGTGGACACGATGCTCCTCGACGCGTCGGGCAACGGTCGAAACCTGAGCCCGATTACCGTGGGTGGCACCTGGTCGCTCCAGTCCGGTCCCAGCATCGGTGGCGCGCCGGTGGCTGACGCGGGCACGCCGGTCATTGACGCGGGCGCTCCGCCGGTCGTGGACGCCGGGTCTCCGCCGGTCGTGGACGCGGGCAGCCCCCCAGTCGTCGATGCCGGAGCTCCCGTCGTTGATGCGGGCACTCCTCCGGTGGTCGACGCGGGCACGCCGCCCAGCGGAGCCATCTCGGCGATTCGCTTCGGCGCCACGGCCGGGCGCGACGGCATCTTCTCCACCGCGCCTGTCGACCCCAACCTGCGCACCGTGTCGGCGTGGGTGAAGCTGCGCGTCAGCTCGGCGACCCGAAACCTTCAGGAGACCGCGTGGACGCTGGAGACGCCGGCGCCGTCCACCGCGTACCAGTTGATGATTACCACCTGGCACACCGACCAGTGGGAAACACACGACAGCGCGCAAGGGGGCTTTCTCTTCGCCCCGGTGGACACGGGGTGGTGGTTCATCGCCGAAGCCCACGCCGTGAACGGTGGCACCACGCTCTATTTCAAGAAACAGGGCGCCCCGACCTTGAGCGCGCGAACCGGCAACAAGCACCCGCAGTTGAACGGCGTGACCCGGTTCCTGGTCGGGACCGACGACGCCGCGGGCCAGAACGAGTGGCTGGACGGCGATATCGCCGGGGTCAAAGTCTGGAACGCCGAGCTGACCCAGGCCGAGCTGGAAGCTGAAGCCAATCAGCTGTCGCCGGTGCGGCAGACCAGCCTGCACGCCTATTACCCGCTGCAGTCCGTGGCCACGATGTTCGACGACGCATCGGGCAACGGGCGAGGCCTGACGCCGATTACCTCGGGCGGTTCGTGGTCCGTGCAGGTGGGCCCTGCCATCAACCCTTAGTCCGCGCGGACGAGCCCCCGCCCGTGTGCACGCTCGTGATGGCCTGGAACGCGTACTCCGGCGTTCCCGTGGTGGTGGCGGCTAATCGCGATGAGGTGCTGAACCGTGCGGCCGCGCCGCCAGCGCTCTCGGACGCGGGCGCGGTGTATGCGCCGGTCGACCTCGTCGGTGGCGGCACGTGGTTGGGGCTGCGGCGCACGGGGCTCTTCGTGGGCGTGACGAATCGCTTCGGGGTCCCCCGCGACGACGGGCGGGAGTCTCGGGGGGCGCTGGTGCGCGAAGCGCTCGGCGAGACGTCGGCCGTCGCCATTCACGCGCGCCTGTCAAAGCTCTCTCCCACGCGCTTCAACGCCTTTCACCTGCTCTACGCCGACGCCGCGCACGCCTTCGTGACCTGGTCCGACGGCGCGGTGCTCGCGCAGGCGGCCCTGGCGCCGGGCCTGCACGTGGTGACGGAGCGGAGCCTCGGCGGCGATGACCTGCGGCGCACCGAAGCGGTGGAGGCATTCTGGGCGCGTGAGTGTCGCGGGCCCACCGCGCCCCCGTTCGAGGTGCTTCGGCGCCTCCTCGCCCTGCGCCAGGGACCGGAGTCGGTGGCCGATGTCTGCGTCAGTCTCCCCGACTGGAACTACGGGACGCGCTCATCGTTCGTTGCCCACGTCGCCCCCAGTGCGGCCGAGACGCGGTGTGCCTTTGCGGATGTGGCGCCGCTGCCGAGCGCGTGGCGAGAAGTCAACCCGTTCGCGTGACGGTGGCCGCACGTTTTGACCAAGAACAATGGAATCCCCGGCGTGCGGCGGCAGAATGCGCGCCCATGGTCCCTCCACACACCGCCACGAGCTCGTTTCAAACCCACACGGTCGAAAATCTCGTCCCTCCGCTGGTACAGGACCCGTGGGTGCTCGACCTGCCGCTGCAGGAGGCGGTGAAGCGCGAAGGCGGAGCGTGGGCCGCTGACGAGCTTGCGAAGTTCAGCCGGGCGGTCGGCGGCGAGATGATGGAGCTCGCGTTCCAGGCCAACGAGAACCGGCCGGTGTTCAAGCCCTTCGATCGCGTCGGCAATCGGCTCGACGAGGTGGAGTTTCACCCCGCCTACCATCGCCTGATGGAGCTGGGCATGGCGAACGAGGTGACGTGCTTCGCGTGGCGTCGCACCGAGAAGGTCGGGGCCCACGTCAGCCGCATGGCGCTCTCCTACCTCCACAACCAGGCGGACCACGGCACGAGTTGCCCCCTGACCATGACGTACGCCTGCGTGCCGACCTTGCAGCACGAGCCGAAGCTCGCCGCAGAGTGGCTGCCCCGCGTGACCTCGACCCGCTACGACAAGCGCTTCATTCCGGCGCCGCAAAAGACGGGCGCGACGATGGGCATGGCGATGACCGAGAAGCAGGGCGGGTCGGACGTGCGTTCGAACTCGACCCGCGCCACGCCGACCGGTGCGAAGGGCTCCGACGCCCCGTACGCGCTGGTGGGGCACAAGTACTTCGTCTCCGCGCCGATGTGCGACGCGTTTCTGGTGCTCGCGCAGGCGGAAGGGGGGCTCACCTGCTTCCTGTTGCCCCGCTGGCTCCCGGACGGAACGAAGAACGCGATCGAGATTCAGCGCCTCAAGGACAAGATGGGCGATCGCTCCAACGCCAGCTCCGAGGTGGAGCTCAAGGGCGCGCTCGCCTTCCGGGTCGGCGAAGAAGGCCGCGGCGTGGCCAACATTCTGGAGATGGTCGCGCTCACCCGTCAGGACTGCATGATTGGTTCGGCCTCGCTGATGCGTCAGGCGCTGGTGCAGGCGGTTCACCACACGCGCCACCGCAAGGCGTTCGGCAAGCTCCTCTCGGAGCAACCGTTGATGACGAACGTGTTGGCGGACCTGGCGCTGGAGTCTGAGGCTCACACCGCCTTGACCGCGCGCGTGGCTCGCTCGGTCGACGCCACGCCGCGCGACGAGAAAGAGGCGGCCTTCTGTCGCATGGCCACGGCGGTGGGCAAGTACTGGGTGTGCAAGCGCGCCACGCCGTTCATCGGGGAAGCGCTCGAGTGTCTGGGGGGCGTCGGCTACGTGGAGGAGTCGAACCTGGCGCGGCTGTTCCGCCAGTCGCCTCTGAACTCCATCTGGGAGGGCAGCGGCAACGTCCAGTGCCTCGACGTGCTGCGCGCGGCGACCAAGGAGCCCGCCAGCCGCGAAGCGGTGTTTGACGAGATCGTGGCGGCCAAGGGGGCCAACAAGCACCTCGACGTGGCGATGGCGAAGCTGGTGAAGGACTTCGCCGACCCGCAGACGATTGAAGTGCGCTCGCGCGGCCTGGTGGAGCGGCTGGCGCTGTGCCTCCAGGGCGCCGTGCTGGTGAAAGCGGGAAATTCGCTGGTGAGTGACGCGTTCTGCGAGTCGAGGCTGGGGGGAGAACACGGCGCGGCGTTCGGCACGCTGGCCGCGCACACGCCGTTCCAGAAGCTCATTCTGCGCGCGGTCCCGGCCTAGGTGCGGGCCATGCGCGGGCTGATGCTCCTGGCGCTGGCGGCCTTGGGGCTGGGGTGCCCCAAGCCCGAGCCGAAGCCGTACGCGCCCGAGCCGCCTCAGACCCTGGCCGACGGGCTGATCGTTCAGACGCTGCGGGCCGGCGAAGGCCGCGGCATCGAGAAGAACGACAAGATCAAGGTTCACTACCTGGGCACGCTGGCCGACGGGACGAAGTTCGACAGCTCGCGCGACCGCGACCGCCCGTTCGAGTTCTGGGTCGGTCACGGCATGGTGATTGACGGGTGGGACCTGGGCCTCATCGGCGCCAAAGAGGGCGAGGTGCGGAAGCTGACCGTGCCGCCGCGGCTCGGTTACGGCAGCCGTGACATGCCGAAGATTCCGGGTGGCTCGACGCTGATCTTCGAGATCGAAGTGCTGGGCATCCGCTAGGTGTCGGCGCCCGCCGGCGTGGTCTCGACGTCGCGCACTTCATTCTGGAAGTGAACCGAGACCCCGGCCGCGGAGAACCCGAGGTCGAGCTGTTGGTCGACGCCGCGATCCTCGAACCGGTAGCCGCCTTCAATCACCCCGCCCAACGCCTCGCGGGCGCCGGCCACGTCGCCCCGAAGGGCGCGGCTGCCGGCGGTGATGGCTTCGGTGAGCGAGACGTCGCCGGAGATCATTCCGTACGCGGTGCCGCGGTCGTTCCCCAGCCGTGCGGTGGAGGCCATCCAGGTGAGGGCCACGAAGTTGTGCGCGCCCAGCGTGCTGTCAGACAGTCCGGTGAGATCGCTGACGAAGGCCACGGCCCTGGCGGCGGTTGCGGGCGTGAATTCTTCGGGGAGCGGGAGCGAGCTGACGATGCCGGCGGACGCGGTCAACGCCGCCCGGACCTGCTCGGTGTCGCCCAGAGTGGCACCGGGAATCACGTCGGCCGCCGCGCGCGCCGCCAGCTCGCCGGTGAGGCCCACCGTGCGCTGAAGAAACGCGTGGCCATCGCGAAAGACGATCGCCCACGCCGCCGAACCGACCAGCGCCGCGCTGGCCCCCGCTGTCACCACTGCACCGAAGTGCGCGTCGAGCGCAGCCGTCAGGTTGGTGTTCAAGTTGATGGCGCGCAGGTGGCCTTTGAAGTCGACGTCGGGGTGGGCCCCTCCGGGCACCAGTGCCTCCAGGGCCTGCCGCGCTTCGGCCGCGCTCGAGAACGCGAAGTCGACAGACGCGCCCGCGCCGACCAACGAGCCGCCGAAGAGCGACAGCCCGGTCGCGCCTGAGAGCGAGGTGGAGACGATGTATTGGTCCTCAGCCGAACGCAGGACGGTGAGCGACCCCGAGAGCGCCCCCAGAAAACCCAGCATCACCGTGCCCGACGCCGAGACCGTGAGTGTGTCGCCGACGCCCAGCGCGGGGAGCTTGTCCTTCACCGCGAAGGCGCTCGTGACGCGGGCCACGTTCCGGTGCCGGGCTTCGTTGGCCGTCTCCAACGCGTCGACGAAGAAGTTCTTCCGGTGACGGGCCGCTTCGCGCTTCGCCGCGCCGGCAGACTCACGTTCCCGAGCCAGTGTCAGCGGCAGGCTTGGTTGTAGGGGTGCGATTTTGCTCAAGGTGTGTGCCCTGGGGAGAAAGTGCTCCAGCGTTTTCGGTCGGGGCCTCTCCGATGTTGCGTGGGGGCCTTTGCCAGCCCGGCCTTTGTCGGGTTCACACTTCTTCACGCTCCGCACACGGCGGTTTTACCCGGGGGCGGCACAGTGGCTTCATCGCCGCTCGCGTCGGGCGGCCAACCTGGAGGAACGTCGATGAAAGCAATCTGGTGGATGGCAGCGGTGGGAGCGATGGGTGTGCTGGCGGTGGGCTGTGGTCGTGGGACGCCCGAGGAGCACCTGACGCGCGCGGCGCATCACGGGGTGGACCGGGCGCTCGATCGCCTGAACGCGACCGCGGCGCAGCGAGAGACGGCCAACGCGCGACTGGAGGTGCTGCTGGCTGACGCGAAGCCGGTGCTGCAGTCGGGGCAGAAGACCCGCGAGGTGGTGGTTGAACAACTGGCCGCCCCCCAGCCGGACGCCCAGAAGATTCACGCGGCGATCGACGCGCAGGCAGACGCCATGAAAGCCCTGGCGCACAAGACAGCCGACGCTGTGCTGCAATTTCGCAGCGAGCTGACGGCTGAACAGCAGCGAGAACTGTCCGAGCGCCTGCTGAAGTTTCAGGCCGAGCGCAAAGCCGAAGGCCGCTAGCGCGGCGGCTGGGGCGTGGGCGTGGAGGGCGTGGCGAGGCGGCTCAACAGCCACGCCTGGCTGAAGAGGCGTGACTCCGCGGGC
>CAZFXD010000233.1:0-8286 GCA_964522795.1 uncultured Myxococcaceae bacterium | reverse complement strand
TGGAGGAACAACCCGCTCTTGAGCTTCGGCTCGAACCAGGTCGACTTGGGCGGCATGATCTCGCCCGCGTCGGCGATGGCCATCAACTGCTCGAGGGTGGTGGGGTACATGGAGAACGCCGCCGCGAAGGCCCCGCTGTTCACCCGGCGCTCCAGCTCAGCCGTCCCGCGAATGCCTCCCACGAAGTCGATGCGCTTGTCGGTGCGCGGATCCCGAATGCCCAACAGCGGGCCGAGCACGTTCTGTTGCAGCACGGTGACGTCCAGCTCCCCCAACGGCGTCGCCGCCCAACTCCCCGGACGGGCGCGCAGCCGCCACCAGCGCTGGCCCAGGTAGAGCGACACGTCCCGCGCCTGGCTCGGGGTCGGCGTGGCGTCGGGCGTGACCTCGAACTTCTCGCCGAGCGCGACGAGAAAGGCCTGGGCGTCGCGCCCCGCCAGGTCTTTCACCAGGCGGTTGTAGGGAAGAATCTTCATTTCGGTGTGCGGGAAGACCACGGCCAGAAACCACGCCGGCGCGGCCGACCCGTCGGCGTGGCGAAGCGCGGCCACCCGGGCCGCCGCCGCCGAGCGGTGGTGACCATCGGCGATGTAGAGCGCGTCAAGCTGCCCCAACGCCGCTTCCAGCGCCGCGGTGGCGCCGGCGTTCGCACGCCAATACGCGTGCTCCACCCCGTCGGCCGAGGTGAACTCCAGCTCAGGCGCGGCACCACAGACCTTCGCCACGATCGCGTCCACCGCGGCGCGCGCCCGGTAGGTGAGAAACACCGGCTCGTCGTTTCCCCCCAGCACGTCGATGTGCCGCGTGCGGTCGTCTTCCTTGTCGGCCCGCGTCAGCTCGTGCTTCTTGATCGCCCCGCGCCGGTACCCGTCGACGCTCGCCACCGCGACCACCCCGGTCTGCACGTGGTCGCCCATGCGCTGGCGGTAGACGCCAAAGCCGATCGCATCGTCCGCTTGCAGCCACTGATTGGTGAGGAATGTCTCGAGCGCCCGCTTCCCCTGGGCGTAGACCGCCTCGGAGTGCTCGTCGGTCCCCGGTGGGAGGTCGATCTCGGGCCGGCTGATGTGCAGGAAACTCCTGGCGTTGCCAGACGCCAGCGCCCGGGCCTCCTCGGTGCTGACCACGTCGTACGGCGGCGCGGCGATCTCGAGAGCCAGCGATTTCGGTGGGCGGACTGCGCGAAAGGGTCTTAAAAGTGTCATCGGGAATGGGTTTACTCGATTCGCTCCACCAGCGATTACTGATCGTCACCGGCAAGGGCGGGGTCGGGAAGACGACCCTCGCCGCGTCGCTGGCGTTGGGGTTTGCCAAGCGTGGCCAACGCGTGCTGGTGGCCGAGATCGCGGGGAGCGAGACCACCGAGCCGGCGCTCCAGCGGGCGATCGGCGGCGCCCCGCCCGACGGCACCCCGAGGCGCGACGCCGACGGCGTTCACCGGGCGGTCATCTTTCCATCGGACGGCCACCGCGACTTTCTCGTCGACACCCTGCGCATCCCCATCGTGGTCGACACCGCGCTCAAGTCGCAGTCGCTTCGCCGCTTCCTCACCGCGGCCCCCGGGTTCTCCGAGATGGGCGCGCTCTACCGCATCTACCGGCTGGTGCGCCCGGCCCGCGGGCACTCGGCCTACGATCGCGTGATCATCGACGCGCCCGCCACCGGCCACAGCGTGGGCCTGGCGCAGATTCCAGAAATGCTGGTCCGGGTGATGCCGCGCGGCCCGGTGGGGCGCGCTGCGGCCGACGGCCTCGCCATGCTCCGCGACCCGAAAGAGACGGGCCTCGTGCTGGTGACGGCCCCCGAGCGGCTGCCGGTGACCGAGGCGCTCGAGCTGGCTGAAACCATCGACAAGCACCGCCTCCACCTCGCTGGCATCGTGGTTAACCGGCTCCCCAGCCTGGAGGCCAACGATCACGAGCGCACGGCCCTGGAGCAGCACTTCTCCCGCGACGCGCGCGCCCCGGGAGCCCTGGAGTTCGAGCTGGTGCGACGCGCCGACGAAGCCATGGGCCTGCTCAAGCAGCGCACCACGCTCGTGCCCAGCACGCTGCCGGAGATTCGCCACCGCGGCCCCGCCGTGGCCGCCGCGCTGGCCGTTCGCATGGAGGCGAACGTGCCCTCCCGCTGGTTCCCGCTCGAGGTCGCGCAGGCGGAAGACAGCTCCAACGGCGTCAGCAGCGCGTAATTCAGCGGTTGGTTTCGCGCTGACTTCACCGGCCAACGTGTGCTCTATCTTGGCCTTCGATGGCCGATGACGATCTCGAAACGCTGGTGACCAAACGCCGAGTGCTGGTGGTGTGTGGTGCCGGCGGCGTCGGCAAGACCACCACCTCGGCCGCCCTGGCCGTCGCGGCGGCCCGGGCTGGTCGCCGGGTGCTGGTGCTGACCATCGACCCGGCGCGACGCCTGGCCCAGGCGCTGGGGCTTCACGCGGACGCTCGAGAACCCCGGTCGCTCCCGGCCGAACGACTGGCCGAGCTGCAGATCACCACGGGCTCACTCGACGCGTGGATGCTCAACCCCGACGTGATCTTCGAGAACATCGTCCGCACCGTGGCCAGCACTCCAGCGCAAGCCGAGCGCATCATGAAGACGCGGCTGTTCAAGACGCTCTCCGAGATGGTGGCGGGCATGCAGGAGTACACCGCGGGCGAAGCGCTGTACTCGTTCACCTCGTCGGGCCGGTACGACCTGGTGGTCCTCGACACGCCGCCCTCGCGTAACGCGCTCGATTTCCTGGAAGCGCCGCGTCGCCTCACCACCATGTTCGACGACAACGCACTCTCGAACTTCACCGCCAAGCGCGCGGGCGGCTTCTTCAAGAAGGCCGCGGCGATTCTCACCAGCGTGTTCGCGAAGACGTTCGGCGAGGAGTTCTTCGACGAGCTGTCTGAGTTCCTCTCCTCGTTCTCGGGAATGCTGACGCCGCTGCGCCAGCACGCGATTGGCGTTCGAAACCTGCTCTCGTCGAAAGAGACGGCATTCCTGATCGTGACCGGACCTGACGAGGGCCCGGTGGCTGACGCCGAACACCTGCGTAAGCGCTTGCTGGCCCTGGGGTTGAGCTGCGACGGCGCCATCCTCAACCGGAGCTGGGCCTCCGTGGCGTCGAACCCACAGAGCGTGGAGGCCCCCTCGCACATCGCCGGTCACGCCGCCGAGCTGGCCGATTGGGAGAAATCTCGGGTCGCGCGCGACCGCGGGCTTCTGCTCGAGCTTCGTGCGCGGTTCCCCGGTGTGCCGGTGTTCGCGGCGCCTTACCTGATCAGCAGTATCGACACCGTGGCCGGAATCGGCGCGCTCGCCAGCGGGCTGGTGGCGGCCGAGTCTGAACGCCTCAGCGCGTAAGCCCGGCGCGTCGAGCGACCTGAAGCCGCTTCTCCAACACCTTGACCGTGGCGGCATCCACCATCTCGCCATCGAGCACAATCGCCCCCAGGCCTTCTCTGGCATCGGCCTCGCGGTAGGCCTGCACCGTGGCCAGCGCCTTGTTCACTTCCTCCACCGTGGGCGTGAACGCGGCGTGAATCGGCGCCAGCTGGCCCGGGTGAATCGCCCACTTTCCGTCGAACCCCATGGCGGCTGCGGCGTCGGCATCGGCGCGAGTCTTGTCGAGGTCGCGAAATTGCACCGTCACCGCGTCAATCGCCAGCACCCCCGCCGCCCGGGCCGCGGCCAGCAGGCTCGCACGGGGGTAGTGAAACTGCGCTGCCGCGTTGAAGTCCCGGGCCCCGACCGAGGCGGCGTAGTCAGCCACCCCGAAGATGAGCGACTCGAGTCTCGGTGAGGCGCCGGCGATCGCCGGTGCGTGGAGCACGGCGGAGGCGGTTTCGATCAGCACCTCCAGCCCGATGCGTCCGCGCGGAAGTTGGCACCGGATCTCCAGCTGGTCGACCAGGGTGGAGACGAACTCCACATCTGCGGCCCGTTCCACCTTGGGAATGACCAGCACGTCGAGCTTCGCACCCGCCCGCTCCACCACGTCGACGACATCGCGGTAGCACAAACCCGAGCGAACATCGTTCACGCGCACCGCACGGACCGTGCCCGGCGAAAACGCGACCTGGGTGAGCGCTTCGATGACCAGGCCGCGCGCCGCCTCTTTCTGCGACGTGGCGCAGGCGTCCTCGAGATCGAAGATCACCTCGTCAGCGCCGCTGGGCGCCGCGCCGGCCATCATTTTTGAGGAGTGCCCGGGGCAGGTCAGCTCGGAGCGTCGCACCGGAATCTGGCGGGCGCCCATCGCTAGACCCTCGCCTCCACCAACTCCGACGACGAGGGCTCCTCATCGTCCCCGGTGGGCACCGCCGCCTGCGTCGCGGGGTCAGACCGCACGTCGGGAAACACCTCCAGGACCTTGGCCCGCGCGCGGCTTGAGAAGCTGCCGCGCCGAATCAGGTTGGAGATGACCGCCAGGGCCTGTCGGGTGGTCTCCAGGGCGGATTCCAACGTCGTCCACACGTCGACCCCCGCCCCCCGGTACACCTCGGGCGAAGGCTCCGCCTTCAAGGCTTGCCTCGCCCACAGTCGCCCGACCGGGGTCGAAGCCGTCAGCGACCACGCGTGCAGGCCCAGCACCCAGCGATCAACCTCGCTCTTGGGCGGGGCATGCCCCCACGAGTCCTGACAGCAGACCCGAACGATCTCGTACAGGCCCCGACCGACGCCTGAAAAGCCCGCCGCGCCGGTTCCCTTTCGCACGCGCAACTTGGCGCGCACCGCCGCCGTCCCCAACAGCGGCGCGCCGTGCAGCTCTTCCATCAGGTAGAGCGACTGCGCCCACTCCAGGCGCGCCCACTCCCGGCTCCGTTCGTCGGTCAGTCCCCGACGAGCGGCGATACCGCGATTCAGGGCGTGCAACGCGCGCTGCACACACAATTGGGTGAAGTACCCCGCCACGAACGCCAGACCGGCGTCACGCCCGACCAGCGCACCGTTGGCGACCAACTCGGCCGCCTTGATGCCGAACGACACGGGGCGCCGGGTGCGAAAGAGGAACGTGGCCGGCGGCATCGCCGCTGCGCCGGTGACCGTGTGGGCCAGCAGCGAACCACCGAACCGGGGGAGCTCACCCAGCACTGCCCCAAAACGCGCGTACTCGAGGTCATCGCCCACGGCTTTGGCAAACTCCGGCGGCAGCGACGACGCGTAGGTCGCCAAGCGCTCCACCGCCGTGGCACAGGTGAACAGCGTCGTCATCGAGCCTGACCCTAAGAAATGTTGGTGCCGGGCGCAGCAGCAAAGGCGCCCGCGGGCGTTTTGCGCTTCTCGTTACGTCGACCTCCGATAGCATGCGCGCGCCAGGCTCTGTGCCATTGCCCCCTTCGAAAGGAACCCCATGAACTTCTCCATCGTCACCGGTGACCCGGCCCGCACGCGCTCCGACGCGCTCGTCCTCTTCGCGTTCGCCGGCGAGGTCAGCGACAAGAAGAAGCGCGCGCTGGCGCTCACCTCGGCCGACGCCAAGTCACGCGGGGCCCTGCTCAAGACCGCGGCCAGCGAGGGCTTCAGCGGAAAGGCCGAGCAGCTGTTTTCGTTCAACGCCAGCGGCCGACTGGCCACCTCCCGGGTCATTCTGGCCGGCCTGGGCACCCGGGCGCAGTTCTCGACCGAAGTGCTCCGCCTGGCCGCCGGGCGAGCGATCAAAGCGGCCGGTCGCGTCCGCGCACGCAACGTGGCCATCGCACTTCCGGACATTCAAGAGGGGGCGGCGGTGACCCGCGCCGTGGTCGAAGGCGCGGCGCTTGGTGCGTACCGGTACGACAAGTGGCGCACCACCAACAAAGACGAGAAGAGCGCGGCGCGCGTTGACCGCGTGTTGCTGGTGCTCCCGGCCAGTCAGAAGAAGAGCCGCGAGCTGGACGGCGCCGTCGACCTGGGCAAGCGCGTGGCGCAGGCCACCAACTGGGCCCGCGACCTGGTGAACGAACCGCCGGCCACGATGACGCCGAGCGTGCTGGCGGCTGCGGCGGTGGAAATGGCCAAGGAAGCGGGCCTCAACATCGCGGTGCACGATCGAAAGACGATCGAGAAGCTCAAGATGGGCATGTTCCTCGGTGTGACGCAGGGGAGCGTCGAAGAACCGAAGCTGGTGCACGTGTCGTACATTCCCCGCGACGCCGAAGCACAGAAACGACCCGCCGTGGCCCTCGTAGGGAAGGCCATTACCTTCGACTCCGGAGGCCTGTCGCTCAAGACGGCCGAGGGCATGGTCGACATGAAGACCGACATGGCCGGCTCGGCCGCGGTGCTGGGCGCCATGCGCGTGGTGGCAGCGCTGAAGCCGCCCTTCCCCGTGCACGGGTTCCTGGGCGCGTGCGAAAACATGCCGTCGGGCACGGCCTACCGCCCCGGCGACGTGCTGGTGTCACGCCTCGGGAAGACGGTGGAGATCACCAACACCGACGCCGAAGGCCGTCTCGTGCTCGGCGACGTCTTGGCGTGGGCCAACGAGACCAAACCCGCGTGCATTATTGACCTCGCCACGCTGACCGGCGCCTGCATGGTCGCGCTCGGCCACTACATCGCCGGCGCGTTCGGCGACGACGATCAGCTGATGTGGTCGGTGCTTGAAGCCGGGCGCTCCGCGGGCGAAGAGCTCTGGCGGCTGCCCGTGACGGAGCTGCAGCGAGACGACCTGAAGAGCGACATCGCCGACATGAAGAACTCGGGCGGCCGCTACGGCGGGGCCAGCAATGCGGCGCTGTTCCTCAAAGAATTCGTCGGCCACACGCCCTGGGTCCACCTGGACATCGCGGGGCCGTCGCAGAGCCCGAAAGATCGCGGGTACCACTCAAAGGGCGCGACCGGCATCGGCGTGCGCACGCTGGTCGAGTTCGTGCGCCGTCGCGGTCTTGAGGTCACCGCCCAGCAGGCGGCTTCGACCAAAGCCTAGCCCTGCTGGCTCCGGTCAGCTCGGAGCGGCCGTGGTCACGGCCCCGCTTCGGGGGTGGCGCCCGAGGCCAATGACGTAGATCTCCATGCTGCCGCCCCGAGAGGCTTCGGGGCGCACCACTTGCGTCTTGCCGAACTCGGCTTTGACCCGCTTGAGGAACAGCTCGAAATCTCCGCCCATGAACAACTTGGCGGCGAAGTGTCCCCCCGGCACCAGCTTGCGGCACGCCGCGTCGAGGGCAATTCCGGCCAGGGCCAGAGAACGCGCCTCATCGGTATTGCGAATGCCCGTCGTCTTCGGGGCCAGGTCGGACACCACGGCGTGCAAGGGCGGGCGGCACCACGCGTCGAGCTCGGCGTGAAAGTTGTCGGCCAGAACGTCCATCGCGCGGGTCGAGACGATGGGGTTCCCCAACGAACGGATCTCGACCAGGTCGACCCCCCACACGCTTCCGGTGGGGCCGACCTCCCGCGCGATCACCTGCAGAAAGCCTCCGGGGGCAGCGCCCAGGTCCAGCACCCGCTGCCCCTTTCGAAACAGCTTGAACCGCCCGGCAAGCTCTTCCAGCTTGTAGGCGGAGCGAGCCCGAAGGCCGTGGGCCTTGGCTTCTTTGAAGAAGTGATCTTTGGCTTTGTAGGTGCGCTTCACGGGGCCGATTCTGTCGGAGCCCCCTTCACTTTTTCGAACAGGCGAATGTAGCGCGTCTGCGCGAAGTCTTTGGCCTTGGCCACGTCGATGTTGTTCGCCGACGCGGCGGGAATCAGCCCCTCGAAGACGCGCGTGGTGGCCTTGGGGGTCTCGACCGCCCACAGCTGAATGCTGGAGAGCAGCGGGCATGAGCCCTGGACGAGCTTGGCCGCGACTACGGCCTCGTAGATCACGCGCTCCTTCGTCTGGTTGATCCAGCTGACGTAGGCCACGGCGTGCGGTTGCTCCGTGTCGACGTCGATGCTGTCGATCTGATAGCCGAGCGTCGACGCCGCGATGGCCTGCTTGATGCTTTCCACGCACGCAGCCTTCAAATCACCTTCGGCTTCGCCTTTCTCAACGGCCCGCTTGAGGTCCTTCAACGCGAACCCGGCATCTTTGGCGATGGCCGGGAGCCGCTGCTCTTCTTTCATCTTCTGCACTCGCGGGTCGGCCAGCGCGTTCTTGTAGTGCTGAAACATTTTGAACTCGTCCCGGGTCATGGTCGGGGCCGAGGTCAAGGCCGAGGTCAGGAGCGCGAAGGTCACAAGATTCACGGTTGGAAACTCCCTGTTCAGCCGGGTTATACCGCGCCCATGTTCGGGTGTGGTCGTTGCGGTGCACGAATTGACGCAGTGGCGGGCCACGTCGGTCGAAGGGACACTTGCCCCAGCTGCGACGCAGAGCTCCACGCCTGCATT
>CAZFXD010000232.1:0-8307 GCA_964522795.1 uncultured Myxococcaceae bacterium | reverse complement strand
GTCGAGTCCGCCGTCGGAGGGCGGTGGTTGAATCGGCGGCGCGCAGGAAAGCGCAGCAGCGACGACCATCAGGACCGCGGGGCGCGTGATCATGGGTTCCTCCCGAACCTGCCGGCCATCGTACCGGGACGGGCGGAGGGGTGGGGGTTGACGAATCGAACGACCGTTCGTATTATTTGTCCATGACCAAGGGCGAAGACACCCGGGAGCGCATCGTCGAACGCGCGTTCCTGCTCGCCGGCCGCGACGGCTTGAAGGGGCTGTCGATTGGCGCCCTCTCCGAGGCGCTCGGCATGTCCAAGAGCGGGCTGTTCGCCCACTTCGGTTCGAAGGAGGACCTGCAGGTCGCCGTGCTGCAGTTCGCCGCCCAACAGTTCACCACCGAGGTGATTCTCCCTGCGCTCAAAGCCAGACGTGGGCTCCCCCGGCTGGAGGCGATGTTCGCCCGCTGGCTCCAGTGGGGCACCGACCCGCGCTTCCCCGGGGGCTGCCTGTTTCCCCAGGCGAGCGTGGAGTTGGATGATCAGTGGGGTCCGCCGCGCGACGTGCTGGTCGAATCGCAGCGGCAGCTTCTGGAGACCATCTCTCGCGCCGCGCGCATCTGCGTCGAAGAAGGCCACTTCCGCAAAGACGTCGACCCCGACCAGTTCGCGTTCGAAGCCCAGGGTCTGATTCTCGGCTTCAACCACCTCCACCGGTTGCTCAAAGATCCCAAAGCGCAGAAGCGCGCCAAGACCGCGTTCCACCGCCTCGTCGACGCCGCACGCGCCTGAAGCCTGTCCCCCGCCGCACCCCAAGGAGCACCGCATGGTCACCCCTCGCCACCCGAAAAAAAGTACGAACGGTCGTTTTGTGATGCGCGCCCTCGAAGCCATCGCTCCGGCGTGGGTGGAGCAGCAGGCGCTCAAGGCCTTCTGCACACCGCGGCGGCCCCGAACTCCGCGGGTGCCCACCCTGGCGGGCGCCCGGCCGTTCGAGCTGGAGGCCGCCGGCGAGCGCCTCCGGGCCTGGGAGTGGGGCGAGGGTCCCACCGTGCTCCTCATTCACGGGTGGAGCGGGTACGCCGCGCAGATGCAGCGGTTCGTCCCGCCGCTGCTCGCCCGCGGGCACCACGTGGTCACGGTGGACCTGCCTGCGCACGGTCAGAGCGAGGGTCAGTTGCTCACCTTGCCGAAGCTCGCCGCGTCGATCTCCGCGCTCATTCAAAGGATGCAGCCCACCGCCGTCATCGCCCATTCGTTCGGCGCCGCGGCCACCACCCTCGCGCTGCACGATGGCGCGCAGGTGGACAAGTTCGTCCTGGTCGGCACGCCGGTCGAAATGGAGATCTTCGCCCGTCGCTCCGCCGCCCGGGCGGGGCTGTCCAACGCGCGCGCGGACGGAATGATCCGCATCATCGAAGGCACGTTCGGAAGCATGTCCCGCTTCGACCTGCGTCAGCTGGCACCTCAGGTTCGCGTGCCCGCTGTCATCGTGCACGACGAGGACGACGAGGAGGTCGACTACCCGCTCGCCGAGCAACTCGCCGCCGTCTGGCCGGGCGCCGCGCTGGTGACGACCACCGGCCTCGGCCACCTCGGGCATTTGAAGTCGGCCGAGTTCTGCGAGGCGACGGCGAGCTGGGTCACCGGCCGCACGAGCCGCTTGATGTTCGCCCCCGACGGTTCAGCGCCGGCCGTGTCGCACGCGCCGAGGTCATCCCCCGAACTCGCGGCCTCGGCTGCGCGCTGAGCCGAGGCGAGACCCCGCGCGACGTACGCCGCGCGACGCCCTCCAGAGGGTTGACGGTCAGCCTTTGAGGTGGCGATTTCGCAGCGCGTTCACCTCGCCGCTCAGCGTTTGGTTCGGCGCGCCATACACGCCGACGGTCTGGGCGAAGATGGTCTCCACCACCGACTTCGAGAGCTCGTCCACGGCGTGCAAGGTGCCGAGGCGCTGCGCCACCTCATCGAGCGCGGCCTGGGTCTGGAAGCGGTCGGCGGCGCCGGTGAGGTCGATGCCCCCGGGGGAGGTGGCGCCGACGTCAATCGGCCCTGGAGAGGTGACGGGAATGGTGGCCGAGCTGCCGGGGGCAGGCGTGACCGCCGGCTCAGGTGGCGTCGGCATGGGGCCGCAAGCTGCCGCGCGCGGCGGGGGGCGAATCGACATGGGGGCAACCTCTCTGGTGAAGCGGGGGCGTCTGTGTGGTTTATCGTCTGGGGCGAGCTCAAGTTTCCTTGGAATCCAAGAACCGCCAGCGAAGGTCGTGGTTTTCGGTGCCGGCCGTCGCGGGCGCCGTCGCGGTCTGGGCGGGGGTGGCCTGCCTCGCGCCCATTGACGTGGGTGGCGTCGGGTACAAGTGCGCCGAAACGAAAGACTGCGCCGCGGGGCTTTTGTGCGTCGCTTCCAGGTGCACCGCGCCGTTCATCTCCGACGGGGGCACGTTCGTGCCGGTGGCCATTGACGCCGGCCGGCCGATTCGCGTCGCCATCTACGAGCCGAACTACCCGGCCAGCTGGACCATCGACAGCGGCACCCCGCTGGCGGGGCAATATGATTTGACCAACGCGCCGGCGCTGACCGACCAGCACGTCCGCTCGCTCGAATACGCCGGCGTGCAGGTGCTCGCGGTGCGGTGGCGCAACACGCTCCCGCGCGACGACGACCGCCTCGACCAGCTCTTCGCCGCGCTGGACCGCGCCAACAGCCCCATGCGGCTGGCGGTGCTGTCGATGGCCGACATCAAGATGGACCCGGGGGCGAGCGTGCTCACGCCGTTGTTGCTGCACCTCGAAGAGAAATTCTCCCACCGGCCCCGCTACTTCACGTCCAACGGCCGCTGGGTCGTGTTCGTGGCCAGCACCGACAGCGACTGCAACCTGGCCGACCGATGGGAGCTCTCCAACGACGCGGGCGCAGTGCTCGTCTTCAACAGCGAGAGCGGCGCCACCCCGTCCAACTGCCTCTCCGGGGCCCCGATGTGGTTCGGCGATGCCCGCGCGGGGGCCACCTGGCTCACCTCGCGCACCGTGGCTGGTTTCAGCGTGGCGGTGTCGCCGGCCCTGCGCGACGTGGCGGCGTTCAAGACGGCGGTGGAAGCCATGGCCGCCACCCCGCTGCCATTTCACGTGGTCGATAGCTTCAACAGTTGGTTCGAGAACAACGCCGCCGAAGTGTCCGCGCTCTGGCAGAGCGACTCCGGTTACGGCGTGTACCTCGACGTGCTGCACGACAACCGTCGCTAGACCCCAGATTCGGTCCCGGCGCGGCGGAACACGCCCAGCAGCGCGCGCGGCGCTGGCGTGACGCTCCCCGACATCACGCTGTCTCCACACGAGACCGGCACGAACGCCGGCGCCAGCAGGTCTTGAAGCGACTCGGGCGTGAACTTCTGCGTGTTGAACTCGCGCGACTCGCTCTGGGCGTGCACCTTCACCAGCAGGTGCGCGCCGGGCGGGACGAGGCGTTCGACCGTCTGGCGCCAGCGCGAGGCTTCGACGGGGGTGAGCGTGTGGAGCACGCCCCGGTCAATCACCACGTCGAAGGGGCCGCGGAGCTGAGACCTGGTGATGTCGTCCTCCACCAGAACCACGCCCAGCCCCGCGCACGGCGCCTGGGCCCGCGACAGCGCCACCGACGAGATATCGGTGGCGGTGACCTTGAGGCCTCGCCGGGCCAGCTCCCGAGCCACGGTGCCGAGGCCCGTGCCCACGTCGAGGGCGGTCTGTGGCGAGGGGAGTTGTTCCAGCGCTGCTCGGAGGTCGTCGTCCAGGGTCTCGGTGTGCCAGGGCAGTTGGCTCGGCTCGAGGTCGCGGTAGCGCGCGTCCCACGCGGACGCGGCCGGCGAGGGGGCGAGGGCGGTAGACGCCAACACCGTCTCAATCAGCGCCAGCACATCGCGGGCGCTCGGCGCCGGCCCGCTCGCCGGCTGTCGTTCGCCGGGCGCGTGCGCCACTTCGTGCCCCAGCGTCGGCATCACCAGGTGAACCCCGTCGTCGCGCAGCAGGCCCAGGTTGCGTCGAACGGCGGGCGCTTCGTACATGGCCGCGTTCATCGACGGCACCACCACCACCGGAGCGCGGGTGGCGATGGCCGTGGCCGAGACCACGTCGGAGCAGTCGCCCGTGGCCAGGCGCGAGAGCGTGGTGGCGGTGGCCGGGCAGATCACCACCACGTCCGCCCACTCGGCGAGGTTGATGTGCGGCGTGGGGAGGTCTGGCGTCCGGTCCCACAAGCCCCGCACCACCCGCTGGTGGGTAATGGCCTCCAGCGCCAGTGGCTGCACGAACTTTCGGGCGGCCTTGGTCGTGGCCACTCGAACGGCGAAGCCTGCCGCGACCAGCACGCCCGCGAGCTGTGGCGCCATGGCGCTCGCCACCGCTCCCGTGACGCCCAGCACCACGTTCGCGCGGTGGGAGCGCGCCCGCGCCGAGGGGGGCGAGACCTCGCGAATGGCGCCGGCGCCGACGAGCAGCTCCAGCGCCGCGTCGATGGTCGACCCGTTCTCGGCCACCGCCTCGAAGCGCTGCCCGAGCTTCGCCACCAACTCCGCGCGACTGCACGGCGCCGACAGGGTGCGCAGAATCTCCGCCACGAGCTCGCCCGACGCGCCTGCGAACCGCTGAATGCGGCCGTCGATGCTGACCACGGTCGTCGCTTCGCGGTGCTCGACCACCCTCGCCGAAGGTGTCCGCTGCCACGTCTTCTGCAACCCGACCGGGTCGCGGGGCGTCATCAACAGTAACAGACGGGGGTCTGGTCGGAGCGGTAACTCCGGCCTCCGTCAGCCTCGCGCGGGTTGTAGCAACAGACCGGGCAGGGGTTGCCGATGTCGGGGTCGCAGCACTCGAAGAACCGCGGCGAGCCCACCTGGTTCTCTTCGCAGATGCAGCGAAACCCGGCGTCGTTGAAGCCGGTCGCGGCGTGTGGACACTCCGCCGGTGTCGGCTGGGTCGTCGAACAGCCTGTCGCCGCCAACATCAGCGCACCGGGAAGGGCCCAGCGAACCGTGCGAACAGCCGGAGAACCTGGAACCATCGCGCCACGGTACCACCGCCCATTCGCGCGGCGCGCGGTGTTTTCGGCGGGCGGCGAGGGGGTGGGGCGACCGACCGGTCGCGGGAAGGTCATCAACAGTAACAGACGAGTCCGCCGTCGGGCTGGCGCACGTCGCCTCCGTCCGGCAGTCGCGCCCAGTCGCAGCCGTGCTCGGTGCACTTGTTGCCGCCCGCGTCCGTGTGGCCGCCGTCAGTCGGTTCCGGCGAGGGAGGGCAGGCGCTCCCCAGAAGTGCCACGACAACGACGCGTGGAATCCGGCGCACGGGCGGGGACTGTGTGAGCACCTGCGCATGGTACATCGCCCCGAGGATGGTCACAGCTGACACGAGGCGCTTCGAAGGGCGATGGCGATTGATTCCCGCGCGCTCCAGCTTCGAGCACGGCGCTCCGCCACGGGCCGGCTGGTACCAGATGACTCGCACGGAAACTGGCCTCGCCTTCGAGCTGGAATGGACACCTGCCTCGGGGGAACCGCAGCGGGCGGCGTTCTCGCTCGCTTTCGCGGTGGAGGAGCCCGTCTCGCTCGAGTTGGTGGACGACTCGACGCTCAACACCTCGGTGGAACGCGAGGGAAGGGTGGTGGAGCACGCCTCGCGCCGCCTGAACGCCGAGGCCTCCCAGATGGAGATTGTGCAGCACGGCTTCGACTCGCGAGGGCGCCCGTTCGTGAATCGTGCGTTCTACGAGCGGGTTGATACGCCAGCCGCGAGCCTGCCCAGCGCGATGTAGGTCTGCGTGGGACCCTGGAGGCGATGCGCGGAAGTAGCGCTGCGGTCGAGGGGTCTCTAGACTTTTGCTGTCTGGGCCGATGGGCGCTGTTCAAGAAAAGGCATCCTCCATGCACAAACTTCTCGTGACAGCGGCGGCTCTCGTCGCTGTCCAGGCGTTCGCAGAACCGTTCACCAAGCTGAAGACGGTCAGCAGCGGCTCCAGCAGCGCCGGAAATTTCGTCGCGGGGTTGGGCCGCACCTTCTTCGTGGCCGACGACCCAACCAACGGGCGCGAGCTGTGGGCCACCGACGGCACGGTCGCCGGCACCTACCTGGTGAAGGACATCGTGCCGGGACCCACAGGTTCAAACCCCGTCCTGTTTCCGAACGCGGTGCTGGGCAGCAAGATGTTCTTTGCCGCGACCGGAGCAGGCGTGGGGGAAGAGCTCTTCGCCACGGACGGCACAGCGGCCGGGACGGGCCTGGTATCGGACATCGTGGCGGGGTCAGGAGGCTCCAGCCCGCGTGGGCTGACCGCCATCGGCAGCGCGGTTTATTTCTACGACAACTCCAACACGTACAAGCGGACGGACGGCGTCACGGTGACGGCGGTGAGCTACCAGACGTCGACCGGCTGGGACGCGACCCAGCGCTGGTACGGAAGCGCGTGCGCGCCTCCGGCGTGGCACGACGGCACCGTGGCCAACGTCGGCCCTCCGCGCACCAGCGTGTTCTCGGTGGGCGGGAAGTACCTGACCATTTCGCCTCTGGGCGGGAGCCTGACCACCTGCATCGGCACGACCTACCCGCAGTTCGAGATGAACAATTGTCCCTTCACCTCGTACTACTCGGGCAGCGGCTGCGGGGTGAACTGCAACATCTACGCTTGCTCTTGGCAGGGCACCAACACCGTGAACTACGGCGGGGACTACATCGCCCAGCTCGTTCCCTCCGGCTCACTCCAGCTGGCGCAGCCGCCCGCCGCGGCGTGGACGGGGCCGCTGGTGCAGCCGCTCTCCACCGCGTTCGGCGGCGCGAGCCACGACGTCGCGGTGCGCGGCACGACGTTGTTGTTCTCTGGCGTCGCGAGCGGGGCCACGACCGGTACGGAGCTCTATTCCTCCGATTCGAATGGCGTGACGGCGTTGGTGAAAGACATTCAGACAGGCGCCGGCTCCTCGAACCCGCACGACTTCCTGACCGTCGGCTCGACCGTGTACTTCGGCGCGAACAACGGGACGATCGGCGATGAGCTGTGGTCGACCGACGGCTCCGGCGTGGGCACGCAGCTCGCGGCGGAGCTTGTGACCGGTTCAGGCGGGAGCAACCCCAAACCCTTCATGCTCTTTGGCAGCGGGTTTCTGATGCTGACCGGGTCGCCGAACTCGAACCAGCTCAACTTCTCCGACGGGACTTTTGTCGGCACAGTGCTGATCAAGACATTTGGCGCCGGAACCACGCTGACCAACTTCGTGAAGTCGCCCAACGGGGACGTCTACTTCGTGGCCAACGACGGGAGCACCGGCGCGGAGCTCTGGGTCACCGGGGGAACCGCGGCCAGCACGTTCCTGGTGAAGGATTACTACTCAGGCTCCACCGGCAGCTCGCCGACGGCGATGGTCGGGCTCGACGCAGGGCTCGTGTTCGGCGCGACAGACTCGACGCTCGACACGGCGCCCATCTTCATGCCGTTCGACACCACCGGCCCGGTCATCACCGCCAATCGCACGGGCACGCTCGGCACCAACGGGTGGTACCGATCGAATGTGTCCTACTCGTTCACGCTGGCCGACCCGGAGTCTGACGCCTACGCGACCGCCGGGTGTGACGCGGGCACGGTGACGCAGGACGGCACGGCGACCTTTGCGTGCACGGCCAGGTCTCGCGGCGGGACGACGGGCCCGACCACCATGACGGTCAAGAAGGACGCGACGAAGCCGGTGCCCACCTGTCCCGCAGACATCACCGGTGTCGAAGCGGTGGGGTTCACAGGCGCGCCGGTCAGCTTCACGCCCACCGCGACCGACAACCTCGACCCCGCGCCGGTGGTGACGTCGTTGCCGGCCTCGGGGAGCGACTTCCCGGGTGGGGCAAGCTCTGTCGGCACCACGCCCGTCACCGTGACGGCCACCGACGCCGCCGGGAACACGGCGCAGTGCGTGTTTCAAGTCACGGTGGTGGACACCACCAAGCCCTTCCTCACCTGCCCGGCGAACAAGCCGAACGAGGTCGCGACCTCTTCCGCGGGTGCGGTGGTGACCTTCCTCGCCAGCAACGTGGGCGACGTCGCCGACCCGAACGTCGGGCCCAACACCGTGACGTGCTCGCCGGCTTCGGGCACCACGTTCCCAGCGGGCGCGACGACCACGGTCACCTGCTCGGTGAAGGACGCGTCGAACAACGTCTCCAACCCCTGCACGTTCACCGTGACGGTGGGCGCGTTTAGCGGCAACGGCGGCGGCGCGGGCGGCTCGGGAGGTGGTGGCGTCGGCGGTGGGAGCGGCGGGGCCGGCGGTGGCGGCACGGGTGGCGGCTCCGGTGGCACAGGCGGAACGGGTGG
>CAZFXD010000231.1:0-8369 GCA_964522795.1 uncultured Myxococcaceae bacterium | reverse complement strand
ACCTTCACCTCTCACCGGCGGCGATGGACCAAGCCATCGCGCTGCTCGACGCCGGTGCCGACCTCAAGGCGTCGCCCGACGAAAACGTCGCCGCGACTGGAGACATTGTGGAGACAGGGGACTCGGGAAGCTGACCGGGGAAAAAAACGGCCCGGAGTCCTCTGATTTCTCAGGAGAACTCCGGGCCATCACCGTGTCGGGGAGACAGGATTTGAACCTGCGACCCCTTGGTCCCGAACCAAGTGCTCTACCAGGCTGAGCCACTCCCCGAGTCGCCCGAGCGTCTAGACACCGCGGGCGTTGAAGTCAACGCCGCTGGCGACGAGTTCATTCTCCCAGCGCTGATCACCCGGCCTGGCCGGTCAGAGCTTCACGCAGCTCTTCGCCCCGGTGCAGTCCGTCGCGCACTCTGCGTTGGCCGAAATCGCCGCGCAGTCGGCCTTCGCCGTACAGACCGTGCCGCACGTCGACCCCTTCTGGCTGCAGCTCGAGCCCGACATCACGTTGCTGGGAACGCAGGTGAAGGTCCCACTGCAGTCCGTGTTCGCGGTGCAGGGGTCGTGAAAGGCGCCCTTGGTCCCACCACAAGCAGCGAGCAGCAGCGCCGCACCGACGAGGAGAGTTCTCATGTCGGAATTCGTACCACCGAGTCCGCGGCCCTCACATTTTCCCGCCGCCCACCCGCGCTCCGCCTTCAGTTCTTCGGCGCCGCCGGCTCGGCGGGCGTGGCGGGCATGGGGCCCTCCACCGGCATCGGCGGCGGGTGCGCTTCCATCACCGGCGCGGGCGGCTCCGCGTCCCCCACCCACGCCAGGGACAGCGCGAACAGGTGCGCCATGGAGCGGTACTGGGCCGGGAGCGCCTCGCCCGTGGCCGCCACCGGCAGGAAGTAGACGAACAGGTACGAGAGGTCGGCCCGAAACAGGCCGAACGCCCGGCCCACGCCGGCCGACACCGCGACGCGCGTGGAGTCAGGCAACGAGGGAGAGAGGGTCCCCGTCGGGGAGGCCGCCAGGTCCAACCCCAGCCCGAGTCGGCACAGGGCGAACCCGAAGTCCCGCTCGGCCCCCAGCCGGAAGGTGGGCGCGATGCGCCAGTCGCGCGGCGACGTGACGTCCGGCGTCGAGGGGTTCTCGAAGTCGATGGCGAACGACTTGAAGCTCGTCCAGAACGTCACCTCGGCGTCGAAGAAGAACCGCGTGGTAATCGGCTCCACCATCGCGTCGATGCCGAAGGCGATGCGCGCCGGGAGCGTGAGCGAGGTCGAAATCGCCTGGTCGGGAAGCGTCGACGCAAACGCGCCGGGCACGTCTTCAAAATGGGCCCTGCCCTTGAGCGCGATGGTCGAAGGAATGCGCGCCGACAGCCCGACGTTCACGTCCGGCGTGGGGTGCACGATGACCCCGAGCTGGCCGGCCACGCCCATGCCTCCGCCGCCCAGCTGCGCCTTGCCTTCACTGTCGATGAAGTCGATGCGTTTGTTCAGCGCCACCGACGCGCTGTAGAGCGACGCCGAGAGCCCCACGCTCACGTACTCATTGATGCGCCACGCGCCGCCCGCGTACGCCGCGATGACCTGCAAGCGCATGTCCACCAACTCCATGCGGCCGTACCAGGTCTCCGGCCAGGACAACCCGCCGCCGAAGGGCGCGTTGAAGCCCACGCCCAGCGCCAGGTCTCCGAACCCGTACCCCACGTACGCGTGCGGGACCGGCGTCAGCGTCGACGCCGCGTTGATGGTCTCGCTGGTGGTGGGGTTGGTGGCCGACGCGAGCGGCAGAATTCCAGTGACGCCCAGCGACCCCATCAGCCCGGCGCGCCCCATCAGGCCTGCCGGGTTTCGATAGAGCGCCGCCGCTTCGCCGGAGACGCTGAAGCCCGTTCCGCCGCGGCCGGTTGACGCCGCGTCCTGCTCCGAAATCGCGAACCCGCCTGCGAAGGCCGGGGCTGCGAACACCACACCGATGAACGTGAGAGCGCGTTTCATTTCTTACCGTCCAGGAAGTCGACCATGTCGTTGAGGCCCGGAATTCGAGCGGTCAGTTCAAAGGGGTCCGCGAGGAAGATGTGCGTGCCCACGAACTCGCGGTACTCGGTGCTCTTGTCGATTTTTCCCGCCTTCACCAGCGACGCCGTCGAAGAGTTCGGCACCACGGTGTCGTTGAGCGCCATCTGAATTCGAATGCGTTTGGCCGGCGCGCTCTTGAGCTCGAGCGTCACCGGGTCCACCGTCTTCCAGCCACCGGACTTGGCGTACGGGATGATGTTGATGGGGTCGATCTCATCGAGAATCCAGTGCGCCGCGCCGAGGAACGAGTCCCACTCGGCCGACCCCTCGACGATGCCCTTGGCCTTCAGCCCGTTGATGAGCGTGCCGCTGAACATGTTCGAGTCCAGCATCAGGTTGGGCAGGTCGCCGCCCGGCACGTTGAGCAGCATCGCCTTGTAGCTGGGGTCGATGGAGGAGACGACCGAGCCCATGATTCCGCCCAGCGAGATT
The DNA here is from genome assembly GCA_964522795.1 of uncultured Myxococcaceae bacterium. Taxonomy (GTDB): domain Bacteria; phylum Myxococcota; class Myxococcia; order Myxococcales; family Myxococcaceae; genus CAZFXD01. The sequence goes on along the minus strand of CAZFXD010000231.1, from coordinate 5,869 downwards.
CCGGTCCAATAGATGTTGTCCGGGTCGAAGGAGATGTTCCCGCCCAGAATCGACTTCCAGTCGGCCTGCTTGATGAGCCGCGTCTGCGCGGACAGGTCGATGATGGCCTGGCGGAAGTGGTCTCTCGTGCCCCCCAGGTTCTCCACGTCAATCCACGGCTGGCCGGTGCCCGCGGGAATATCGAGGCCGATGGTCGAGATCGCCGGCACAGGAGCGCCGAACAGCTGGGCCATCATCTGGAGCAGGTCGCCCTGCACCAGCGGCACCTCCATGCCGTCCTTGATGCAGTGCCCATCGTCGCTGCAGGTCGCCCCATTCGGGCACATCGGCACCGGCACGATGAAGTGCGTCTCCTTCAGGCACACCGTGCGATCGCCGTGGTACGGAAAATCGATGGCCATCGCGGCGTAGCCTTTGTCCGCCAACGCCTCAGCCACGAAGTACATCAGCCGCTTCTCGGTGTAGAGCCCATGACCGAACACCGCGATCTTCGTCTTCGCCCCCGCGCCCTTGGGCACCGAGAGCGTGAAAGGAATGTCGCGCTGCACGCCCGCCCCGTTCTCACGGAACGCGCGGGTGGACGGGTCGAGCCGGTCCCAGGTGGCGAACTTCCCGGCGTACACCTTGTCCACCTTGCCCGTGGTGATGAGGATGCCGTTGAGGAGCTCCAGCACGGTGCCGCTCTGGCTCGACAGGTCGCGCACCGTGACGGGGAGGTTCTTCTCGTACGGGGTGAGCCACTCCTCCCGCGCCCGCTTCATGATGTCCTGCGTGGTGAACTGATAGGTGAGCGAGGTGAGCGGGTTCGGCTTGCCGGCTGCGTCGAAGGCCGGACCCGTCACCGGCAGGCTCGCCTTGGTGAGGACGTTGGCGATGCCCGAGCGAATCGACTCCAGCCGCGCCGCCGTGTCCGCGCAGAAGGAGGACACCGTGCTCTGGTTGTCGCCGTCCACCAGCGGCTTGCCCAGGGAGAGCGCGGCGGAGAGCGGCATGGCGGCGAAGGTGTTGGTGCGCACGTCTTTGAGCCCGTTGACCACCACCACGTAGGCGGTGGCGGGCGCGAGCGGGCTGAGCGGCGTGATGACCAACCGCCGCGCGTCGACGCTGACCACGCGAGAGATGTCGGTGAACTCCTTGCCGGTGTCCCGCTCGAACAGCCGCACCGTCGCCGGGGTGGCCGTGTTGCGGTCGATGGTCGCGGTAGACGTGAAGTAAAGCGGCGCGGTCGTCGAGAAACCGTCGAGCGTGTTGAACGTCTTCTTGAGCGCCTGCGCCTCGGGCTTCTCCGTGGGGTCGATGGGAATCGCCACCAGGCCGGTCCTGGGGTCTTTCAACAGGTCATTCGGAAACGGGAGCTGCTTGCTGCCCGGGTCGAAGTACAGCTCGCCCTGGGTGTGCACGGTGAAGTGCCACATCGACACCACCTCGCGTCGCGGCAGCTTCTCGTTCTCGAGAATCTGAAAGAGCGGCTCCAGCTGCTGCCGCACGCCTTCGAGCTTCTCGGCGATGGCTTCCCGCTCCGCGCGCGTGGCTCCCGGCAGCGCGTCGGCGTGCTGGCGAAGGTCTTTTCCGGCGCGCAGGTAGTGGAAGAGCGGCGCCTCCACGACTTCTTCGTCGTTCACCCCACGGACGCCCGCGTCGCCCCCGCGCACCGCGAAGAGATACGTGTGTCCCGGGACAAACCCGGTGGGCGAGGTCATCGTCACGGCGCGATCGCAGTCGGTGTAGGCGCGGTTGACGGTGAACGCCGTCACCGGCCCGGCGCGATTGAGGCCCAGGTCGAACGCCACCACGGTCTTGTCGGTGAGGCTGGCGGCGCTGAGCGGAGCGCCGAAGGTCACTCGCGCGGAGGAGCCAGCGGAGAACCCGTTGTGCCCGTTGAACGAGCGCTTGAGGTCGTTCTCGGCCTCGGAGAGGGCGTCGTTCTGCGCGATGGCCACGATGCCGGCGTCGTCGAGCGCCAGGTCATTGGGCGAGGGAATGTTGGAGGTCGCCAGGTCGAAGACCGCGGTGATTGGAATCGGCCGCGTCACCGTGGGGACGTTGGGAGAGCAACCGAAGAGTCCGACGAGCGCAATGCAGGCCCACGAGCGGGAAGAGCTGATCATGGCGCGGTGCAATAGGGTCGCCACGATCCGACCGTCAATCGTCCGCTGGGAGAATCTGCGGACCCGCTCTTGACTCGGGTCATCAAGCCAGCGCTGGGCGCGCCGGTCGTGCCGGGGTCAGGCGGAGCCGACGCCCACGCCGCGCTTCTTCAGGTAGGCCACCGCCGCCAGCGAGGCAGTGTCATCTTCACCGTCTTTGCGGCCAGCCTCCCACAGCACGTCGTAATCGACAGGGCCGGTGAACCCGTACTGGCGGGCGAAGCCGCCCAGCAGTTGGTCCATCTCGTCGCTGTATTGCATGTAGAGGTCGGCGTACGAGCCAACGAGCAGCAACCCGCGGAGCTTGTCGTCCGCGTCGACGTGACCCTGCTTCTTCGCGAAGTAGAGCTGCGTCTCGTAGAGCACGAGCGCGGTAATCACGTCGCGACTCTTGCCGGCGAACTTCGAGTTCACCGAAATCTCCAGGTAGGTCTTCCCGTCGCGCCTGGTCTCCACGAAACGAACAGGTTCACGCGCATCGCCGGTGAACCAGCCGGCGGGCACAAAGGTGTCGGCCCTCGCGTGACTGAGCGGCGCCGCGGGGTTCTCTTCCGAGAAATAGTAGAACGCAGTGTTGGCGTACCCCACCGCGTGCGTGACTTTGGCGCCGGGGATCGACTCCGGGTCTTCGGAGATGGGCGCTGGCCGGAAGCTGATCTCACCCTTGCGGGCTGGTCGCTTCGCCGGGTCGAAGAAGCGGTCCACCCGGAGCGGCGTCTGGTCCAGCCGTCCGTCTTCGTCGTCGTCGTGAAAGCCGACCTGCCGCAGGTCATCGGGCAACAGGTAGTTGCTGGGCGGCTGGTCCATCACTCCGGCCACGAGGCCCTTGCGCACCGAGGCATAGTCATCACGCCGGGCAATCATCGCGTACAGCTGGTCCAGCACCTGCGCGTCGTCGGTCGCGAACGAGCTCGCGAAGGTCGCCGAGAGGTGCGCGCGCGGGTACTTGTCTTTGAAGTCGGCCACCGACATCTTGCTGCGGCAGTTGAAGAGCGCGACCAGCTTGTCGCCTTTCATCTGGCTCGGGCCGATGCGCACCGAAGCGTCGGCCACCCCACCCAGCTGGGCGTGCCCGGAGTACACGATGAAGTCCACCCGCGGGTCGTCGAGATCCTGAAAGACGTTCTCGTAGCTGTTCACCATCACCAGGTGCACGGGGAGGTCCGGCTGGCGGCCTTTGGGGTCGTGCAGCACCTGCTCCAACACCACCCGCTTGGCGGACTCGCTCACCACCTTGAACCCGCGGGCCTTGTTCGAGGCCAGTTCGCTCTTCCAGAAATCGTCCATCACGTACTGCCGCACCTCGAGCGTGGGCCTGGTCGTATTCTTCACCCACGCGTCGTAGGGCGGCCTCGACGGTCGGACCAACTCCCACGCTGCATCGACCTCGGTCGATTGCGCCCGGGTCAGCTTCACCTTCGCCGCCTCGAGGTTGAGCAGGAGCGAGGCCTTGAAGTCCAACCGCGTCTGGGTGCGCAGGAGGTCCAGGTAGGCGGTCAGCGCCGCGGTGCGGGTCGGGCCGGTCGCGGTTCGGGCGACTTCCAGAAGCAGCGTCGCCGCCGCCGATTGCCCAAGCAGGGTGGAGAGCTTCGGCTTGCGTCCCTCGCCGGCGTCCAGGCCCCGGGAGAGCTGGTCCACCAGCTTGCTCAGCTGCCCCGCGGTGGCGTGCTCGAAGGGAGCGGCGCCCGCTTCAATCAGGTGCGCCGCCTCAATCGCCGCTGCCGGCCCGGAGCGCCCGGACACAGAGAGCTGGCCGGACTTCCCCAGCACCACCTCGCCCGGCCCCTCCGCACGGCGCCCCAGCACCAGCGAGCCGTCGGCGCGGGGTTTGGAGGCTTCGAAGCGATCGCGGGGAGCGCGGGCCGACGCGGCGGCGGGTGTGCGGCGCCCGGTGCGCGCCTCGGCGACCCGAGACGCGGGAGCTCTTCCTCGTGCGGGAGCGACGGGCCTCGGCATCGTCGGTTGAGCCTAGAGGAACCGCGGCCAACCACAACCGAAGCGAGCGCGGCTGAACCCCGAACGCGCCGCAGCACCGGGGCTACTGCCAGGTCACCGTGAGAGGGCTGACGAACAGCTCGCACTCCGCGTCGACGCACTTCTTGGTGCCGGTCAGGTTGTACGGCGCCGCGAACCCGAGCAGCGTGGTGTCGCCGACGAGAAAACCGTTCTCATCGCCGGTGAAGCCCCACTCGGCGGCGTAGTCCGGCACCGGCACGGGCGTGCCGACGTTCGTCCACGTCAGACCATCGGGTGACGTCTTCACCTGAAACGCGGCGTTGGTGGAGTACTGGTTGACCACCGCGAACATGACGTACCGCTTCGACGCGGGGTCCCACTTCACGTCCACCTGCTCCGAGGGGTGATTGGTCTGGGTCGGCGTACTCCACGTCACGCCGTCAGTGCTGGTGGTGCGGTAGAGGCCGACCTTCGAAGGCGTGGCGTCGTTGGCCACGTTGAAGAACATGGTCAGCGTGTTGCCCTTCAAGCTCACCGACGGCTCTCCGATGCCGTAGCAACTGGAGGCGCACGCCACGTTCGCCTTCTGGAGGAACACTGGCATGGCCGTGGTCGGGTGCGCCACCCAGTTGGCGTCGTTGTTCGGGTCGCCGCCCATGTAGTGACGAAACGGCCCGGCCAGCGAGGTGGAGCGCGCCACCGCGTTCACCGTGCCCCAGCCACCCGGCGGGTGATTGTGCGCCGAGTAGAACATGTAGAAGTACGGCGTGGTCGAGCCGGGCGGCGTGAACTTCACCACCGAGGGGTCGCAGGTGTGGAGGAGCGTCGTGGACAACTCACTCGGCATGTCGAGCACGGTCACCGGCGCGCTCCAGTTCACCCCGTCGGCCGAGTGCACGTAGGCGATGGAGTCGCCCAGGTGCACGTTGTCGGCGTTGCAGGCCCACAGGTGGTATTCGCCCTGGTAGCGCATGATGGTGGGCCCGTACGCGTAGGAACCCCCCGTGACGCCGCCCGCCTTGGGAATGGCTTTGCGCTCGAGGCCCGCCGTGAATTTGGCCGTCACCGCGTTGGCGGGGACCGGCAACCACTTCGGCGCCGTGTTGAGCGTGGTGTTGAACTCGCCCGCGCCGTTGCTGATGGCGTACGTCCACGCGCCATGCACGCCGGGGGGCAGGTTGGCCGCCTGCGCCTCGGACATCGTCCACAGGAACCGATGAAACAGTCCCCCGCCGCACAGCGTGTTCACCGCGGCCTCGCTGGGACGATTGGCCATGATGCCGGGGATGCCCGTCGCCTTCGGGGAGCCCGCCGGTCCGTCGAAGTAGGCGTGGATTTGTCCGGGACGCCAGGAGGTGTCGGGGTCGCAGGCCCAGCCGCCCAGCCCGTTGTCGTCGGCGGTGTCGAGCACGCCGATGGCCGACTTGCCCACGCAGCTCGCGGCTCCGCTGGTGTCGAGACCACACGACTGCGGGCAGGTGTGGGTCGCCGTGGCCACGCCGCAGGTCTGCGCCACGCAGGTCGGCGTGCGGACCGTGAGCACCCCACCGGTGCAGGTGTCGGCGGGCGCGCTGCACTTCAAGCACGGGTCGCCGCCGCCATCGGCCGGGCCGCCGTCGGGCAGCCCGCCGTCGACCTCCCCTCCGCCGCCACCGCCCCCGGCCGCGCCACCGCTCCCGCCGCCCCCGCCGCCTCCGCCCGGCGCGCCGCCGCCCGGCCCGCCGGGCCCGGCGGCGGGGGGACCGCCGTCGGCCAGAGGGCGCGCC
>CAZFXD010000230.1:0-8384 GCA_964522795.1 uncultured Myxococcaceae bacterium | reverse complement strand
CCGTTCTTCTCCAACAGCCCAGTGAGGTGGCGGCGGGCCTCGGCGGAGGTCTTGCCGGTCACTTCGCCCGAGCTGTCGAGTTTGCCGTCCTCGGTGAACGCGGCCTCGAGCGGTTGCGCAAGCGCGTCGCCCTTCTCTGGCTGAACCACGACCTTGATGGGCAGCGCGTATTTCCGGGCGAAGGCGAAGTCGCGGGCGTCGTGCGCGGGCACGCTCATCACCGCGCCCGTGCCGTAGTCGGAGAGCACGAAGTTCGCGACCCACACCGGCACGCGCTCGCCATTGAACGGGTTCTTCACGAAGGCGCCGGTGAAGACGCCTTCCTTCTCGGCGGTCTCGTCGGTGCGCTCGGTCTTGCTCTTCTTCGCCATCTTGGCGACGAACTCGCCCACCGCCGCGCGCTGGGCGTCGGTGGTGATGCGCGCCACGTGGGGGTGGTCGGGCGCGAGAACGACGTAGGTGCAACCGAACACCGTGTCGATGCGCGTGGTGAAGATGCGTACTTCACCGTCGTGGCCGTCGAGCTTGAACGACGCTTCGGCGCCTTCGCTGCGGCCAATCCAGTTGCGCTGGGCGGCGGTGATGCGGTCCGGCCATTCCTTGAGCTGCGCCAGACCGTCGAGCAGCGACTGGGAATAGCGGGTGATGCGAAAGGCCCACTCCGGCATTTCCTTGTCGAGCACCGGAGAGTCGCAGCGCTCGCACTTGCCCTCCTTCACCTGCTCGTTGGCGATGACGGTGAGGCAGCCGGTGCACCAGTTCACTTTCGAGAAGCGGCGGTACACGAGGCCCTTCTCCAGCATCTTGAGGAAGAACCACTGATTCCAGCGGTAGTACTCGGGCTTGGAGGTGTCGACCTCGAGCGACCAGTCGTAAGCGTAGCCGAGCGACTGCATCTCCTTCTTGAAGGAGGCGATGTTCTCTTCGGTGCGCGTGCGCGGGTGGACGCCGTCTTTGATGGCGGCGTTCTCGGCGGGCAGGCCAAACGCGTCCCAGCCCATGGGGTGAATGACGTCGTAGCCGGACATGGCGAAGTAGCGGGTGAAGACGTCGCCCAGCAGGTAGTTGCGCACGTGCCCCATGTGCATCTTGCCCGAGGGGTACGGGAGCATCTCGAGGACGTACTTCTTGCCCTTCGGCGCCGTTCTTCCGGAGCGGAAGGCGTTCTCGTTGGTCCAGCGGGTCTGCCATTTCGGCTCAATCGCCGAAGGCTCGTATTTTTCGGTCAAGCCCATGGCGCGGGCATAGCGCAGAAACGGGCAAATCCGAGGGCTGAGTTGATGCGACCGGCCGCCTGGGGTCGCCCTCTACGCCGCGAAGGTGATTTCCCACTCGGCGGGTTCGCCATCGACGGTGGTCTCGACCACGTCGCCGACGCGCTTCCCCATCACGGCGCGGCCGAGCGGCGAGGCCGGGGTGACGACGAAGAAGAAGCCGTCTCCGTTCGGGCCTTCGACTTCCTCTCCGGCGCCGCAGGGCGCGAGGAAGAGCGTCTTGCCACCGGTGTCGCCTTCGACTTCCACGATGGCGCCGAGCCCGATGGGCTGGCCGCGGTTGAGCGGCTTGGGCTTGAACAGCTCGAGGTCGTCGAGCGCTTTGAGCGCGGCTTCGGCGCGGGCGTTGGTGCCCCTGGCGAGGTTGACCGCGCGGTTGGCGCCGCTCTTCGCGTCCTGGCGAGAATCTTCAGCCGTGCGGAGCGCTTCTTTGGCGTGCGCGCTCACGCGAGCGTGGAGTTGCTTCACGAGGAAGGTTTTGTCCATGCGCGAAGTTTAGGAGTGCGAAGCGCGCCGGCAAGAAAACCGGCCGCGGGCGCTCATCTACTGCTGGCGCTCGTACGCCCCGATGTCCGCGGCTGACCCCACCACGCGCGTCTGCTTCTCGATGTCCTGGGCCACGGGCGTCATGGTGCCCTTCCGTACGCCAGCTGAGCCCGTGTCCACGCAGGGGCTCTTGTCGGCGATGACGAAGTTCGCGCCGCCGTCGGGGTTCTCATAGCAACCCACGTCGTCGCCGATGATGTTGCCGTTCTGGTCCGCGACCCCCGGCGCGCCTTTGGCGATCGCCCCCACGTGGTCGCTGGCGAATCGCGCGCCTTTGCGCGCGAACCAGAAGTAGTTGTTCTTCCAGTTGTTGCCGCAGCCGGCCACATCCGTGTCGTTGTACATCCAGTGCCGCACCGAGGCGCCGCCGCCGACCAGGTTGGAGATGAACGTTCCCGTGGGGCTGTTGCAGGTGATGCCGATGGATGGCACCAGTGGATCTCCCGACAAGTCCCCCCGCCCTTCGATGGTGTTGCCCACCGCGTACACGTCCGCCGCGGGGTAGGCCTGCCCCGCCGTGCCGACGTACAGCCCACGGCTGATGCCCACGCTGGGTCCGGTGACAGCGCACAGCCCCGCGTTGGCCGCCGACGGGCCCGCGTACAAGAGGTTTTGATACAGCTCGAGCTGGGTTCCTTCCTCGGCTACCACCGCTTCGGCGCCTCCCGTCACAGGAACCACGATGCGGCTGCGCTCCACCACCGCGCTGGATCGGAACAGCCACAGGCCGGTGGAGCTGTCGCAGTTGCTCGCCGCCATGGCGCCCGAGGTGATGTCGCAGTCTTCGATGCGCAGCCCCGCCGCCTTCAGCACGTTGCGCACCTCGAACCCGATGCTCTCCGTCGCGCGCGTCACCAGCAGGTGAGACTCCTTGATGAGCAGGTTCCCCTGCGACACATCGGAGATCTGCGCGTGCCGGTGGGAGCCGCGAATCGAACCTTCGCTGGCGTTCAACCCGCTAATGGTCCAGTTGGCCAACGGGCCCACCACCGCCACGCCGAGTACGCGGTCCCGGGTCATGCTCGCCTGCGACGACGGGTAGACGATGGTGTTGCTGTCGAACACGCCTCCGCTGTTGACCAGCTCGAAGGCCGCCATGCCGGCGTCGCCCCCGGCGCCGAACGCGTCCACCTGCCCCGTGCCATCGATGTTGTTGTTGGAGACCTCGGCGTGATCACAGTCCTGCACGTGAATCATGGCGGAGGAGTTCTGGTACGTCGTTCCGGCCCACCAGCGCATCACGTTGCCGAGAATCTTCGCGTCGTGCGCGCCGCAGTTCTGTACCCAGATGCCGCTGCGATCGATGCCCTGCGCCGCGGCGAAGTTGGCCTTCTCGATGAGCAACGGCCCCGACAGGTCCATCGCCCCCACGCCCACCAGGCCACCGCCGTTGGCGTTGAGCCCCGCGGCCGTCCATGGCGCCGACACCACGCCGCTCGACTGTTTCAGGTCCACCAGCACCGGGGTCGTCGCCCCGCCGTCGGACGTCGCCGTCAACCCCACGTTGGAGATGGAGACGTCGTCACAGTTGTCGCACGCCACCACCGCGTTCACCCCGCCCGCGCCGCAGCCGCCGAACCCGAGGCTGAACACCTTCGCGGACACGCCTTCGACCAGGAACGACGGCGCGAACCGACCGGAGACCATGCGCTGGGGGCAGACCCCCTGAATGAAGAACCCTCGAATGGCCACGTTCGATTTGGGCGACCCCGCGGTCCCCGAGACGTCAAAGGCCCCTGAGTAGGTGAAGTTGAGGTTGAGGTTGCTCTTCAACGCGCTGTCGCGGACCCAGCGGTTGGGCGCACACACCGCATAGCCACCGCCGACCGAGATGTCGCTCCCGTTCACCGCCATGGGCCCAAACACAGTGAAGGTGTCCCCGGCCTTCACCGCGATCACGTCGTTGGGCCTGGCGTTAGCCACGGCGACAGAGAGACTGCCGAACGGCGTCTGCGGCGTTCCCCCGTCTCCGGTGCCGGTCGACGAGACGAAGCGCGTGGGAGGCGCCAGCGGCTCGCAGTGGCTCTCGGTACACCACTCGTCCATCCGGCAGTCACACCCGGCCGTGCACGCGAAGGAAGCGCCGCCGTCGAACGCGGTGGCCGGCGCGTTGGTGCGCGCCACGCAGCTGGTGCCGACACAGAACGCGGTTTTCGGGCAGTGCATGTCCACGTCGCAGGTCCCGTCGGGCACGCAGGCGCCGCCCGTGCACGTCTGGTGGCCTTTGCAGTCCGCGGTGGAGGTGCACTCGGGCACGCAGAGGTTGGCGGCCGAACACTTCTGATCAGAGCGGCAACGAAGCGAACCGTCACACAGCGCGCGGCACGAATTCACCGCCACGTCGCAGGTCGTCCCCGATGGGCAGCCGTTGTCGCACGGCACCACGCAGGTGCGGGTCGTCGAATCACACCGTCGGCCGTCGGTGCAGTCTCCGTTGGTGCTGCACAAGGGGCGGCAGAACCCGTCGTCGCACCAGTCGTTGTTGGTGCAGTCGCGGGTGGTGGTGCATTGCACCCCGGCGTCGAAAGTGGGGAACACCTCGAGCCCGGCGTCGGCCGAGGTGCTCCCCGGTGCGAGCACCACCGAACCGACGTCGACCGTGCCGCCGTTGGGGAGAAAGACGTTGTGCAGAACGGCCGAGCCGTAGCCGGCCTTCTCGACCCTCACGGACCACACGCCTCGGGTGAGGCCCTCGGCGGCGAAGAGCCCATCGCTCCCGCTCGAGGTCAGCTGCGCCGTGCCGCTGGGCTCTGGCGCGACGCGAATGTTCGCCTCGGGCGTATCGGACTCGGTGGTGACCACCACCTTCCCTTTGATGGTGGTCGGCTGGCCGGGCGACGTGTCGGGCTCCAGCTGCAGGTCCTTGGTCTCGTAGAACTCGCCGCCCCCCAGGGTGAGCGTGCCGAGTGAAATCGGCGCATAGCCGGTGCGGTAGAGGGCCACCTCGACGTCCCCCTCGGGCAGTCCCTGCATGAGGAAGGTGCCGTCGTCGCCCGTGAAGCCGAAGTACGGCGCGAGCGGCACGAACACCTGCGTGCCGCCATGCCCCGACTTGGAGTTCTTCTTGTCGGCCAGAATCGCGCGCCCGCGAACCGTGGCCGACTCTCCCAGGACCACGTCGCCCAGCGCCACGGTGCGATTGGGCCCGGCGCCGATGCGCGAGAACGCGTACTGCTTGCGCCGGGACTTGCCGGGTTCATCGAATCGAATGAAGAGCACGCCGTCGGTGGCGACGATGCCGTTGAGGGAGAAGTACCCATCGGCCGAGGTGGTGGAGACGAGGCTGGTTCCCAGAATCTGCGCCACCGCGCCCGCGGCCGGCCGACGCGCCGCCGTGCCGGGCACTTCAACCACCAGGCGACCGGTGATGCTCCCGGGTTTGGGGTCAGGCGGGTTGGGGAGCTGCAAGTCTCGCGTGCACCCCACGAGGGCCAGCATCACCACCACGACGGGAATTCGCATGAACAGTCCTCCACCGGACGCGAAGCGCGCCGTGCTGCGTGTAGACAAGCGTTGGGGGCGGCACAAGGACACCCGCGTTTTGCGGCCGCGGTGGTGAGGCCTACTTCCGGGTCATCGCGTCAAGCCAGGCGGCTTCTGTCTTCAGGCGCCGCGCGTTGTACGCGTCGATGAACGACTTGAGGCGCGAGGGAGACCAGGGCTTCTCCAGCCCCGGGCGGCTGGCATGCACCGGCACCAGCACGGGCACGAGGTAGTGCTGCTCGGCGGGCTCCAGCTCGACCCCGTCGGTCGCGTCGACCAGTGACACCACTGGACGCTGGGCAAAGCCCACCACCAGCTCGCGGCGACCCACGCCCAGCACCGCCACGTGATCTCGCCCGGTGGAGTCCACCAGCGGCTCCACCTCCACCCGCCGCACGTCGAAGCTGAGCGACGCATCGGTCCGAAACGCGGCGGCGAACTTCTCGGCTTCGTCGACGTCGGGGTCGCCCGACTCGGTCGACTTCATGCTCAGCTTGGCGAGGCCGCGCGCGCGCCGGGCAAACCGCTCCGCCACCTTCACCAGCGACTCACCGGACGGGGCCGTGAGCCCCTTCCACTTCTTGTCGTCTTTCAGCCGCGAGCCCCACAGCTCCATCGAGCGCGAGAGCGAGTTGTAGGCCCCTGCGAGCGGCTCCACGAGCAGCATGGGGGGCACGCGCAGCACCACCTTGAGCACGTTGCGGTCGGCCTTGGTCACCGGCGCCTCTTTGGCGTCGTCGCGAAGCTCGCGGTGCCCACGCCCGAGCACGGTGGCCAGGCTCAGGAGGCGATCTCTCCACACGCTGTCGAGCGCCACGTCCGGAGAGTCAGCGTGCCCCAACTCGAGGAGCGCCGCGTCGCGCTGCACCAGGAGCGCGCGCGGCTCGGTGGTCGACACGTTGATGCGACCATCACTCAGGGCTGCGGAGAAATCGTCATAGGCGCTGGCTCGTTCACTCTGGGCCAGCCCGCCCAGGAATCGGGTGAAGGGCGTCGACGGCCCCGACAGCAGCGGCGGGGGGGCGGCGTCGCGGCCGAGCTTTTCGAACACCACCGCCAGGTCGGCCAGGGCCGCATCAAGGTCGGGGAGCGACTTTCGGAAGGCCTGGAGTGGTTCGTCTTTCGGCTCGTCCCACAATTGGGCGCGCACGGCGGCGGCGCGCTCCCACGCCGCGTTGGACTCGGCGTCAGCCTTCAATTCGCGAAGGAAGATGAGGACGGCCGAGAAGCCGGCGCGGCTCTTGGGAAACGCCTCGGCCAGCACCTGACGGCGAATGTACGAACAGGTGAGCGACGGTGACGCGGAGAACGGCCAGGGGGGCAGCACCACGTCGGCGGCCTCGGCCCAGCGGTGCACGTTCGACGTCACCAGGGTCAGCACCCGCGGCGCCTGCCGCAACCGCGACGGAATCTTCTTGTCCTGGGCGCAGGCCAGGGCGGCGCCGATCTTGGCGGCGAGGAGCGTGGCCCCTTCGCCCTCGTCTCCCGACGCGTCCGACAGCTTCGCCACCCGGGGCACCATGCGCTCCAGCACGCGAGAGAGCGCCTTGTCTTCGGCGCTCTCGATGCCTTCGAACGCCGCCTCCACAAAGCGGTCCGCGCTGCTGAACACCGCGTCCGCCGAGAGCAACAGCTTGGGAGCGTCAGGGTGGAAGGCGGGGAGCAAGCGGTCTTTGGGCCGGCCCACCTCGGTCTCGCGCGGCATGGGTACGTCCGTCACGGCGGCGAAGCTGGAAGCCAGTCGGGCATCTTCCAGCCCGCGCCCGCCCGAGATGGTCAGCGGGGTACCGCGCTTCAAACGCACCAGCAGGTACGGCGGCAGGGTGCGAATGAGGTCGTTCACCCGGTCGGGCCCGAACGCAATCCGCGCCTCTTCGGCCGAAGAGGACTTCATCAACTTCGAGGTGTCGTAGGAAAGGTCCCAGCCTTCGGCGGTTCGAGTCGCTTTGCTCGGCCACAGTTCGGGAACCGGCGCCGCGAACGCCACCGAGGCGCTGAGCAGTGCCACCAACGTCAACGTGTTCGTTTTCACAAGAGCCCCAGGACCTGACGCACCACCGCGACGACGTCGGCGGCCTGAACCGGTTTCGTCAAATACGCCACGGCCCCCAGCGCCTGGGCGCGCGCGCGGTCGTCGTCGCCGCGCTCCGTTGTCACCACCACCACCGGGGTGTGCGAAAACCGCGGGTCGCCCCGAAGCGCCGCCAGCAGCTTGAACCCATCGAGGTTCGGCATGTTGATGTCCGTGATCACGAGGTCAAACGTGCCGTCGGACGTCTTCTGCAACGCCTCGGCGCCGTCCGACGCCTCCACGCACACCACGTCGCTGATGCGCTGAATCGCGTAGCAGACGCTCTTGCGCAGGGCTTCCGAATCGTCGACGACCAGAACGCGGGCGGGCATGGGCGGCGCCAAGCTACAGCAGTCACCCGAAATTTGAATCACGATACGCGATGTACGCGCCTCGGGAGACCAGGGTCAGGCCCTGCCCTTCGGGCAACAGGCGCTCGGCCGCGCCGAGAAACACGGAACCTTCTGGGCACACCGAGGCGGCCAGCGCGCGGGTCGCCACCGCCCGGGCCTCGGGGGTGAAATAGGTGAGGACGTTGCGGCACAGCACGACGTGCGCGCGGCCGGTGCGCGGTGGCGTCAACTGCAGCACGTCGCCCACGGCGAACGTGGCGCGATCGCGAAGCGCGGCGCCGGGCCTCAGGCGGCCGAGGGCGTCGCGTTCAAAGGCGCCGGCGGGTACCCACGTCGGCCAGGGCTCTGAACCGGCAAAGACCGCCTCACCCGCCTTCGCGATTCGGTCGGGCTCGCAGTCGATCCCCAGCACGGTGGCGTCTGTCGCCCCGACTGCGTCGAACGCGGCCAGCAGCGAATACGCTTCTTCGCCTGAGCTGACGCCGACGCACAGCGCCCGGGGCGCCTCGTGGCGGCGCGCCGCGGCAAGGGCGCCGGCCCGGGCGCACGCCAGCAGTTGGTCCGGGCTCCGAAAGAGCGACGTGGTGGCGGGGACGAACGCGTCATTCGAATGCACGACGCTCTGGCCCAGCCGCAGGGCCTTGAGGTGGCGCGGTC
>CAZFXD010000229.1:0-8410 GCA_964522795.1 uncultured Myxococcaceae bacterium | reverse complement strand
GGCCAGAGCGCGAGGAGCCTCGGCAACACGCGCCCCGTCGTCACCAACTCCATGTGGTCGAACCGTTCGGAACCGAGGTACAGCACCCGCGCGTTTCGCACCGACGCCGGAACCGCGTCGTTCAGGTAGGGCACGTCGGGCAGCCTCACCGCCTCGGGGTAGCGCTTCAAGAACAGGTCAGTGCGCTGCGAGGTCTCCAGCCCCACCATCACCAACTGGCGCGGGTGCCCTTCCGGGAGCGTGAGCCAACGGTGGAACTCATCGTCTCCCGTGTAGAGCGCGTCGATGAGCACCAACTGCTTCACGTGCTCGTGCGTCAGCCACGGAATGATGGTGCGGTACGCGCCGCTGTGTCCCACCACCACCAGCGGGCCTTTGGGGCGCTCGATGCCGGTGTGCGTGAACGCGGCTTCCAGGAGCGCCTCCAGGTCAGCCCAGTAGACCGGGTCAGCGCGAGCCGAAGGGGCCTCGGGCACGATGAAGACGGCGTTGCGCCGGCTGTCCCGAAACTGCCCGGCGAGGCGATGCTCTTCGAACGCCCGGTCCACGTCGGTGAAGTAGCCGTGCAGGTAGACGACCACGCTGGCCGTGGCGGGCTTGAAGTACGGCGGCACCCACACGTGCACCGGGCCCTGCCCGTCGGTGCCGAAGCGCACGTGTCGACCTTCGTCGAGCAACTCTTCCGATTGTTGGCGCGAGCTGGTGCGAAGCACGAGGGCCTGGGCCCAGGTCAGCGTGGGCGTGCCGGCGTCGAGCAGGCCCGCCTCGCGCACCCCGGAGTCAGCGCGTGCTCCAGAGTCCACGGGCGTCGCGGCGACCATCGACGCGAGGCACCACGCAACTTTCACGGCTGCTTCTTCTTGGTGACCAGCATGTGCTTCGAGAGCGACTTGTCGAGGTAGCCGTAGCGGAACGTCAGCGGCGGTGCGCCGGTCCACAGCTTCTTGAACTCGGCGTTGTACTTCGGGCTCGCGCCGAGGAAGGACTCGGAGAACTTCCCGAACGCCTGCTGCTCGAAGCCCTTCTCCGTCGCGAACGAAGGCGGAATGCCGGTGGAGTCCGACATCATGAACTCCATGTGGTCGAGCAGGTAATTGCGAATGGCCGAGAAGTTGTCGCGCCACAGCAGGTAGCTCGCCGCCTTGGTCATGGCCACGATGCGACCCTTGGACTCGAGGTGCTTCTTGAGCGCGTCTTTTCCAAAGTGCGCGTCGTCCAGGTTCTCGGCGAAGTGCCGGTGAACGCGGGCCTCGGTCTTGGGGTCGCCGCCTTTGCGCACGAAGGTCAGCTCGGCGTTGGAGAAGACGGGAGAGAAGTCAGGCGAGGTCCACCCGGAGCGCAGCAGCCGGGCGTTGTCCTTCTCGTGGGCGGCGATGTCCTGCTCCGTCACGCCCTTGAGCGAGCCGTCTTCGGCCACGTTCACGTAGCGCAACGAGACGGGCTCAAACCCGTGCACCGCCAGCGCGATGAGGAAGAACGAGAGTTGACCCGGCAATTCCCCCCGTTGTCCCTTCATCAGGTTTTCGGTCTTGCTGTCGTTGGCAGTGAGGAGGCCTGCGGAGATCTTTCGAATCAGGTCGAGGCTGACGGCGAGTTGCCTGGAGTTGATGCGGTGAATACGCCGGGGGTCGCCCGCGTGCTCGAGCGACATGGTCGTGATTTCGGTCGCCTCGGGATAGGTGGTGAGCGCCGAAATCAAGTCGCCGCCGCCAAACGGGTACACCACGGTGGTGGGCAAGCCCGCCGGCTTCAGTTTCTGAATGAAGGGCTTGGCCTCGGCGATCCACGTCGCCTGATATTTGTCGGTGCGCTTCTTCAGCTCGGCGCAGTGGTGGGCGAGCACCCTGGCGTCGAACTCCGGCGGCACCGCCGCGTCTCCCGCGCAGGCGACAATCTTGAAGAGCAGCTTCGCCTCGGCGGTAAAGTCGACCGTCGCGGAAGAGGCCGTCGGCGTGGGAGCCGGCGCCGCGGCCGGTTTGGGCGCGGCGGCAGGGGTGGAGGCGTCGGGAGTAGCCTGACTGAGGACGAGAATCGCGGCGAGGGCGAGCATGCCCGGTTTCTACTCCGTCCGAAAAATCGAGCCAGCAAAGTCACGCCGCAGACGGCTTCATTGGCACAACTGGCACGTCCGGGCGGTGTTGCTCGCCGTGGTCCGCAGGCACTCTCCGCGCGCGCAGTCTCGATTCGAATCGCAGGGGCCTCCCAGCGGGCTCCGCGTGACGCACTTCCCTGGAGCGTTCTTCCCACCGTCGGTCTGACAATAGGCATCGTCGCAGTCGAGCGAGGCGGAGGTGTCGCATGCTCCCCCGAGCTTCGGCGGTGCCACACAGGTCTGACTCATGGCGCCTCCTCCGGGCGCACAGGTGAGCAACGAGCTGCAGTACTTGTTGTTCGCCGTTCCGCACCCTTCGCCTTCGGCGGCGTAGCGCAGGCACTTCCCGGTGGTGGCGCAAACCGTGCCCGTGGCGCAGGGCGCCCCGTTACTGCAATCGGCGTTCTCTGCGTTGACCGGCCTGCACACGCCGGCGTGCACGGGCGCGCCGCCGTCAGGGGGGTAGTAGTCAGGCAGGTCGCAATACGTGCCCGGGACGCACGGGTTGAGGAAGTAGTAGTCGCACTCGGCGTTGAGCGGCAGGGCGTGGTCGACGAGCACGGTGCATTTTCCACCGAGGCAGCCGGCCCGCCCCGCGTCGTGGGCGCAGCCGTCATCGAGCTGCTCGTTCACGCACGTGCTCCCCGGGACCATGCGGCGGGTACACACGCCCAGCGCCAGCGTCTGCAATGAGCTCACCCGCAGCCCTTTGCAGTAGGCGTCGACGTCGCAGTCGGCAAAGCGCTCGCAGCGGGAACCCAGCGGCAGTGGGCCGCAACGCGGCGTGCCTCCGTCAATGGCCGCCATCGAAACGCAGCTCCCCACGAGGCACTCGGAGTAGCCGAGGTCGCAGGGTTTGCCGGTCGCGGCGCGCGCGACGCACTTGGAGGCACCGCCGTCGGTGATGAGCCAGGTCGGGCAGTAGGCCGTCGCCGGGTCACACCGCTGGGTGGAAGTGCAGGCTTCGCCGACGGTCTTGTAGGCGACGCACGCCTGGCAGACGTCGGAGGCCGGCGAGCTCGGGCAATAGCCTTCCGCGCAGCGACCGAACGAGCACGCGTCACCCACCTTGTTCTGGGAAATAAAGAAGTCGGAGGCCTGGCAGTTGAAGATCCACCAGAGGCTCAGGCTGTCACAGATGTTGGTGCCACCATCGAACGCGCTGAGGCAGAGGCGAACGGCGGCTTGATCAATCGCAAACCGCCCGGCGTCGACGGAGTCGGCGTAGTTCTGCAGGACGTTGCGGTTCATTCGTTCGCACACGCCCTGGGTGCCGGCCGCCAGCGTGCCGCATGCCACGAGCTGAGCGCAGTACCCCGCGGCGAAACCGGACTGAAGGTCTTCGAACGAGAGCGGCGGCAGCCCCGAGTCAGCGAACCCACCGCCGGGCGCGCCCGCCTGGCCGCCACCCCCACCCGCGCCCCCGCTCCCGCCGCCGACCGCCTCATCGCTCACGCAGCGGTTGTCGGCGCAGTGAAAGCCGGCGAGGCACAAGCCCGCGTCGTCGCACGGCCGCCCCTCAGGCCCCCGAGCCACCAGGAGCGAACACGCCGACGCGGCACACAGAGCGAAGGTAGCGACGAGGGCGCGCATCGACCCCCGGAGTGTACCTGACGGCCAACAAAGCGTTCCGGAACATCTGCTCCCACGCATCGAGCAATCCCCCGAGTGGAGTTCACTTCGGTAAGCTGCGCGCCGCGTGTCGTCACCCTCCACCACAAAACCGTTCGGGCTCTGGTCGGGCGCCGGGTTGGTCATCGCCGACATGGTGGGGGCCGGCGTCTTCCTCTCCACCGGGTACATGGCCCAGGACATGTCGCCGTCGGCGATTCTGCTCGCGTGGGTGGTGGGCGCGGTGCTCGCGCTGTGCGGCGCCGTGGCCTACGCGGAGGTGTCGAAGCTGATCCCCCGAGGCGGCGGCGAATACCGCTACCTCTCCACCCTGCTCCACCCGGCGATTGGAACCGTGGCCGGCTACTGGTCGGCGTTGGTGGGCTGCGCGGGGCCGACCGCCATCGACGCGCTGGCGATTGACGCCTTCGCGCGCAAGCTCAGCCCCGGGCTTCCGCCGTACCTGATGGCAGTGACCATGATTGTGAGTCTGACGGCGCTGCACGCGTTCGGCTTCAAGAGCAGCACCCGGGCGCAGAACGGCCTGGTGGTGCTCAAAGCGCTCTTGATGACCGCCTTCGTGGGCATCTGCGTGCTCTACGGCTCTCTGGAGTTCCCCACCTGGATGCCCCCCAAAGCGCCACAGGGCACCTCGGCCGACACCTTCGTGGGGAGCCTCTTCTTCATCGCCTTCGCCTACAGCGGGTGGAATGCGGCCGTGTACGTGGCGAGCGAGTTCGAGAACCCGCGGCGCGACGTCGGCCGGGCCATGCTGCTCGGAACCACCGCCGTGGCCGCGCTCTACTTCGTGGTGAACTACTTCTTCGTGGCCAACCTCACGCCCGCCGACGGCGCAGCGGTCTTCCACTACGACGCCGACCGGGTGACGCTGGGGCACGTCATCATCCAGCACCTGATTGGCGACAACGCGGCGAAGCTGATGTCGCTGGTGATTATCGCGCTGCTCACCTCGGCGATGAGCGCGATGACGCTCACCGGCCCTCGCATTCTCTCAGCGATGGGCGGCGACAGTCGGGTGCTGAAGGCGCTGGGCGGTACGCCAGGCCAGCCGCCGCGCCTCGCCATCGTGTTGCAGGGGGTGGCCGCGCTCGCGCTGGTCTTCATTCAGGAGTTCCGCAACACGCTCGAGAACCTGGGGGCGCTGCTGGTGCTCTTCGCCGCGCTCACCGTGTTCGGGTTGTTCCGGGCCCGGCTTCGCTCCATCACCCCGGAGAAGCCGGCCACGGGGCCCCTGGTGGCCGCGGCGGTGTACGTCTGCTCGGCGCTCTACATGCTGAAGGTCGGCCTCTCGCAGAACGAGACGCTTCGTTACTGGCTGGGAGGTCTTTTGGCGTGGATGGTGGTCGAGTACCTGCTGCGCCGGAGGCAGCAGCCAGCACCCGCGTGAGCCCATGAAGATCGGCCGCTACGAGCTCCTCGAACAACTGGGCCAGGGCGGCATGGGCGCCGTGTGGTTGGCCCGGCTGTCGGGCGCCGCCGGCTTCGAGAAGCTCTGCATCGTGAAGATGGTCTTGCCCCAGCTGGCGCAGGACTCGCAGTTCGTGCAGCGGTTTCTCCACGAAGGTCGGCTGCTGGTGCACCTGTCGCACTCCAACATCGCTCAGGTGCACGACATGGGCGAAGAGAACGGCTCGCTCTACATCGCGCTCGAGTACGTCCCGGGCGTGGACCTGTCGCGCCTGATGGAGCGCGTGCACGCGACCGGTGAAATGCTGCCCGTGCCGGTGGCGGTCGCTCTGGCGCAGCAGGCCGCCGATGGGCTGGCCTATGCACACCGCAAGGTGGCGCCCGACGGCAAACCGCTCCACATCGTTCACCGCGACATTTCCCCGCACAACCTGATGGTGACGTACGACGGCGACCTGAAGATTATCGACTTCGGAATCGCCAAGTCATCGGCCCGAAGCCACGCCACGCAGACTGCAAGCGTGATGGGGAAGCTCGGCTACATGGCGCCCGAACAGGCGCGCGCCGAACAGGTCGACGCCCGGGCCGACCAGTACGCCCTGGGCGTCGTGCTGTGGGAGATGCTCACGGGGGAGAACTACATCGCGTCGGGAACGATTCCGGAGATGATGGCTCGCATGGCCACGCCGCCGCACACGCCCGTGCGTCAGCGGCGAATGGACGTGTCGGCGCAGCTGGAGGCGATTGTCTCCCGAGCCACGGACCCAGACCCCGCGAGGCGTTTCGAGGGCACGGAACAGTTGTCCCAGGCGCTGCTCTCGGAATTGGCTCGGCTGACCACGTTTCCGTCGAGAGCGCAGCTGGGCGAATACATCCGGGGGCGCTGCGCGACTGAGTTCGCAACGCAGCAGGCGATGGTGGCCCGGCTGTCCACCATTCGTCCCGCCCCGCCTCCCACGGCGCCCCCTGCGGACCCGGCGAGGGTGACGCCCGCGGCCGCGCCAACCCAACCTGACAAGCCGTCGTCAAAAACTTCCCAGGAGGAACCTGTGTCCACTTCATCGGTCGCCCTGCCCGCCCCTCGAAATTCGAACGCCTTCGCGGTGGCGAAGCTGGTGGTCGTCGCGCTGGTGGTGATTGGCGGCGGCATCAAGCTGTATCGCTTCATTCCGGAATGGCCGAACAAGGTGGCCCGAATCGAGAAGGAACCGACGCCACCGGAGCCGACGCCGCCCTCTCCTGCTGAACCTGCGCTGCCCATCGCCGCCTTCCCCATCGAGGCGCCGCTGGCGGCCATCGCCGATGGGGGCACCAGTGCCGCCCAGACAGGACCGTTGATGGCGGTCGCGAACGCGGCGGACATCTTCCTCGACAAGGGCGACACCTTCGTCCGCGCGGGTTCAGATGACGGCCTGAAGAAGGGCGCCGAGGTGAAGGTGGTGGGCGCGGCAGTGGACGGCAACCAACGCCCTCACCTCGGGGCCGCGACGGTGCTCGAGGTCTTTCCCAAGCTGGCGCGGCTCAGCCTCGACGCCTCGGCGGCGCGCGCACCGGCGCCGCTCTTCGTGGTGTTGGCGGGAGCGCCGGCCTCACCAAACGCCCCCGCGGCCACGGCGCCCGCCACGGGTCCCCACAGCTCCGGGAAGAAGCGGTTTTCCGCCGAGCTGCAGCTTCAGTGGGCGCCGTTGAAAGCGGTGGTGGTGCACAACACGTCGTCGTTCGCGTGGCACGGCTGCACCATCACCATTCCCGGCAAGCAGGTCTTTCACCAGAAGGGCGTTCCAGCGGGGTTCAAGCGAGAGTTCCCGCTGGCGCAGTTCGCCGTCGAGCCGTCTGCGGCTGATTTGCAGAACGAGGTGCGCATTGCCTGTGCCGAGGGGCAACTGACGGTCCCGGCGAAGTAGCGCGCTGGGCGCTTCGAGGGCGGAGGTTACCGGCGCGCCGGCTGTTCCAACCGGTGCACGTACGGGGCGACCACCGACGACACTCCGTCGGCGATGGCCGCGTGTTTGAGCGCCAGCAGGGCCTGGTGCCTCCGCGCGGGAGTGTGAGCCCGGCCCAGGTACCAGCGCAGGGCGTGGCGGGCCGCCGCGAGGCCGATGTGGCTCCGGTATCGAAAGCAGTCGGCCACGGTCTTGGCGGGGTTGGTGACGGCCACCCAGACGCCGTCGATGAGGTGTCGATCAACGAACTGCGTGAGCGCAACTCCGCTTGCCCGGACGACCTCGATGTCTGGCGAATCGAGCTGGGGTTTTCGCGCGTGGGTTTCAATCATCAACCAAACGGGCTCCTCGCGATGCTTCCGTGCGCCGTGCACCGCCAGCGCGCTGAGGAGGCAGATACGGGCGTGAGGGACGCGCTTCTGAGCTGCAGCCAGATCATGGAGTGCTGACACCGGGGCGGGCGTGCCTTCGTAGAGCCCGCGCCCGACCCGCTCAATCGCCCCGGTGCTGCACAAGCGGGCGAGGTAGCTCGTCGGTACGCCGATGGCACGCAGGTCCCGGGCCCGAATGGGGCCCCGGGAGGCGAGCGCGAAGGCGCGGTCCATCTTGGTGAGATGAGGCATGGTCGATAACGTCTACTTTTAGCAGTAAAAGTAGACGTTTTGAACCACCCCGGTCTCAGCGAAGCCCTCCCCCGGTCCGTTCCCTTCCCTCCGTCGCCGCGTTCCTGGGCGGGGCGCCGTTGCGCACGGGGGGGGGGCGGCCGGCCCTCGTTCCACCGCCTTAGGACCGTGCCCTTTGCCTGCTCGCGGGCTAATCACCCGAGCCCATGACGACTTATCTTGCTGCCATTCTCACTGCCGCCGCGCTCGCTCCGTCGGTGCCGAAGCCGTTCACCCCGCTGGCCTCCGTCGAAGGCGTGACCGAGTACTCGCTCCCCAACGGCCTGCGCGTCCTCCTGGTCCCCGACGACTCCAAGCCGACGCTCACGGTGAACGTGACGTACTTCGTCGGCTCGCGACACGAGGGCTACGGCGAGAAGGGCATGGCCCACCTGCTGGAGCACATGCTCTTCAAGGGAACGCCGAAGACGCCCGACGCGAAGAAGGCGTTGTCCGAGCACGGCGCGGAGGCCAACGGCACCACGTGGTTCGACCGCACCAACTACTTCGAAACCGTCCCCGCGAGTGACGCGAACCTCGAGTGGGCATTGAAGTTCGAAGCGGACCGTATGGTGAACTGTTTCGTGTCGAAGAAGGACCTCGACTCCGAGATGACCGTGGTGCGGAACGAGTTCGAGATGGGCGAGAACGATCCGCGCGGCATCCTCGAGGAG
>CAZFXD010000228.1:0-8460 GCA_964522795.1 uncultured Myxococcaceae bacterium | reverse complement strand
AGCGTCGGCGGTGGTGCCGGTGGCGCTGGCGGCGGCGCGGTTCTCGCGGACGCGGGAACGGGTGGCGGTGACGCGGGTGGTGCGGGCGGCGGTGGCGGCGGGAGTGGCGGTGGGCCCCAGTGCACTGGCGGCTGCTGCGGCTGCAACGCGACGGACCCGGGCCTCGTCTCGACGGCGCTCTTGTTGGTGGCGTTGAGGCTTCGCCGGCGGCGGCACGGCGCCCAGGCGGCCGCGACCAACGTCGACTGAGTCGGCCGCGTGGGCGCGCGTGGCGCGCGGCGTGACTCGCGGGTGAAACACTGAGCTCAGCGCTGCCTGACTCAACGCGCGACGAACGCGCTCGGGGGCGGTCGCGTTTCAGCAGGTTCGTCACGGCCGGAGACTTGCTGCACACAGGCGAAGCGCCGCTCAGCCCGACGTGGTTCGCAGTAGCGCCCGCACCGACCCGCCTCTACAGTTCGCCTCCAGCCTCCAAAGGGGGAGTTCCATGCACCGAAGCCTTGCCGTCGCGTTGGCGTTGTTTGCGTTGCCAGTCGCCGCCGAACCGTTCTTCAAGCTGAAAGACATCAGCACCGCCGAAGTGCGCCCCTACAGTCCGACGCCGGTGAGCGCGCTCTCCGTGCCCGCCGGTGGCTTCAGCGTGCTGGGCGCATCGTCGGCCGCTTACGGCACCGAGCTGTGGAAGACCGACGGCACCACCGCCGGGACGTCGCTGGTGAAAGACTTGAAGAACGGCACCGGCTCGTCTTCGCCGTCCGGTTTCGTGCGCGCGGGGAGCTTCTGGTACTTCGTAGCCGACGACGGGGTGAACGGCCTGGAGGTCTGGCGCACCGACGGGACCTCGGCGAACACCACGCTCGTCAAAGATGTTCGGGCGGGTGCGACTGGCAGCGCGCCTTCATTCCTCACAGTGGTGGGCACCAAGCTGCTCTTTCTCGCCAACGACGGAACCACGGGCACGCAGTGGTACTTCAGCGACGGGACGCCCGGCGGGACGGTGCGCGTGACGGATATCAAGGCTGCCGGCGGTGGCTTCACCCCGTCGGTGGTGACGGTGATTGGCTCCAAGGTCCTCTTTGTCGCCGATGATGGGGTGACGGGGAGCGAGTTGTACGTGACGGACGGCACCGCGGCGGGCACCTTCCTCGTCCTCGACATCAACCCCGGCGCGGCGTCGTCGGCCATCACCTCGGGCGTGGTGGTGGGCTCCAGCCTCTACTTCGCGGCCACCACGGCGGCGGGCGGACGTGAACTCTGGCAGTCCGACGGCACGGCGGCGGGCACCAAGAACTCCATCAGCATCAACGCGGCCGCCGCCTCTTCAAACCCTGTTTCGCTCGTGGTGCTGGGAACGAAGCTCGTCTTCGCCGCGGACGACGGTACGGCCGGCGTGGAGCCATGGGTGTTCGACACCGTGGCCGGCACCGGCACACGCTTGATGGACATCGTCGCTGGCGCGAGCGGCTCGACGCCGAGCCTCTTCACCGTGTCGGGCACGCAGGTCTTCTTCATCGCCACCACGGCCGCGGCCGGGTCCGAGTTGTACAAGACGGACGGCACTGCTGCGGGCACGGCGCTGGTGAAGGACATCGAGACAGGCGCGGGCTCCTCGGCGCCGGACGCGCTGACGGCCATCGCGCCGAACAAGGTCGCGTTTGCCGCGTTCACCACCGCGGCGGGCCGCGAGCCGTGGATTTCGGACGGCAGCAACGCCGGCACCGTCATGCTGAAAGACGGCAGCCCGGGCGCGACCTCGAGCTTTCCATTCTCCTGTCCGTTCATCTGTGTTGGGTCGGACCCCGTGTTCACGCCGATCGGGAACAACTTTTATTTCACGGCCGGCGGAGGCGACTTCTCCAGCTCGTTGTCGTTGTTCGTCAGCGATGGCACGGCAGCGGGGACGACCGCGACCAACGTGGCCGGTGGGTTCTTTGGGGGCTTCGGCCGTCCGTACGCGTTCGGCGCTGGCGCCCTCATCGTGGCCGGGGCAGGGAGCGCCAACGTGTACTCGCTGTCGGGAGCGACCGGCACGGTAATCCACGCCGCCACCAGCGTGGGCGCATTCACCACCATTGGGTCACGCGCCGTCTACGCGGCGATGCCCGCGGCCAGCACCCCGCTGGAACTGTATGGCACCGACGGAACGGCGGGCGGCACCGCGGCGGTCGCAGTCCCGACTGGGCGCACCCCCAGCAACCCGTCCAACTACGTCGCTGCGCTGGGCAGAATCTTCTTCACCGCCGACAACGGCATCAACGGACGCGAACTCTGGGTGACCGACGGAACCAGCGGCGGCACGTTCATGGTGAAAGACATCGAGCCTGGCGCTGGCTCCTCGAACCCCGTGCTCTACCCGACGGTGCTGGGCACCAAGCTGTACTTCGTGGCTACGCGCTCCGACGTCGGCCAGGAGCTCTTCTCGACCGACGGCACCGGTGCCGGTACCTCGCTCGTCAGCGACTACACCGCCGGCGCGGCCAGCACATCACCGTCGAGCCTGGCCAAAGCGGGCAACTACATCTTCTTCATCACCAACCCGGGAACGTCGGGCACCTCATTGTTTCGCACCGATGGCGTCTCCATCACCCTGCTCGTCAACGGTTACCTGAACGGGTACGGGGTGGTCGGGTCGCGGGTCTTCTCATCAGCGACCTCGACCTGGTACAGCGACTTGTACGTTACCGACGCCACCACCGCTTCGAGCCCGGTGCAGGTGAAGGCCTTCGCGTCGTATTACACGAATGGATCCTTTGGCGCGCTCGGCACGAAGTTGCTGCTCTCGTACGGCCCCAGCGACCTCGATCAGGAACTCGGCGTCAGCGATGGCACGACCGCGGGCACGTTCCTGATCAAAGACATCTTCCCCGGGCTGAACCCCAACCGTTCGTTCCCGAACTCATTCTTCTCGTGGGGCAGTCGAACGCTCTTCCAGGCGACGGACAGCACCGGCGCCGAGCTGTGGATTACCGATGGAACGGCGCTGGGAACGACCCAGGTCAAAGACATTGTCGCCGGCGCGAGCGGCAGCAACCCGGGGCCCTTCATGACCTACGGCTCGGACGTGCTTCTCACCGTGCTTGGAAACCAGCTGTGGAAGACCGACGGCACGGGGCCTGGCACCACCGTCATCAAGGCGTTCTCCAGCGGACTGGGAAGCTTCATCTCGGCGGCCAATGGCTACCTCTACTTCCGCGCGAACGACGGCGTTTCCGGCGCTGAGATGTGGGTCACCGACGGAACGCCGGCCAACACCTTCCTGGTCAATGATTTCGTCTCGGGCGCAGGGAGCTCGACTCCGACGGGCATGGTGGCTGTCGACGGCGGGTTGCTCTTCACCGCGACTGATTCTTCGGGCGACGTGGAGCCGTTCTTCATGCCGTTCGACACCACCGGCCCCGTCATCACGCCGAACGTGACGGGCACGTTGGGCAATAACGGCTGGTACCGGTCGAACGTTTCGTACGGCTTCTCCGTCGTGGACGCAGAGTCGAATGTCTCGATTGTTGCCGGTTGCGACGGTGGCACCATGACGCAAGACGGCACTGCGACGTTCGCCTGCACGGCCAAATCGCGCGGCGGGACGACGGGACCGACGACCATCACCATCAAGAAGGACGCCACCAACCCGGTGCCGACGTGCCCGGCGGACATCACCAACGTCGAGGCGACGGGCTTCACCGGGGCCCTCGTCAACTTCACTCCGACGGCGACGGACAACCTCGACCCCGCACCGATGGTGGCGTCGTCGCCCGCTTCGGGGAGCGATTTCCCCGGGGGAGGCGCGTCCGTTGGCACCACCCCGGTGACGGTCACGGCGACGGACGCAGCAGGCAATTCTGCGCAGTGCGTCTTCCAGGTCACGGTGGTCGACACCACCAAGCCCTTCCTCACCTGCCCGGCGAACAAGTCGAATGAGACGGCGACATCGTCGGCCGGTGCCGTGGTGAGCTTCTCCGCGTCGAACGTGGGCGACATCGCGGACCCGAATGTGGGGCCTTCGAGCGTCACCTGTTCGCCGGCGTCGGGCAGCACGTTCCCTGCGGCGACCACCACCACGGTGACCTGCTCCGTCAAAGACGCGTCCAACAACGTCTCCAACCCCTGCACGTTCACCGTCACGGTGAGCACTTTCACCGGCAACGGCGGTGGAGCCGGCGGCTCAGGCGGTGGTGGCAGCGGCGGCGCCGGAGGCGGCGGCACGGGCGGCGGTACGGGTGGCGGCACCGGAGGAGCGGGCGGTTCAGGCGGGGGAGGGACGGGCGGTGGCTCGGGCGGTGGTGCCGGGCTGGTCGATGGTGGAACTGCCGGTGGTGCCGGTGGGGCCGCGGGTGGTTCCGCCATGGGTGGTGGCGCCGGCGGCGGTGGCGGCTCCATGCCGCCCGGCGGCGGTTGCGGCTGCCACACGGTCGACCCGTCGCTGCTGGCGTTGGCCACGGCGCTGCTCGGTCTGCGTATTCGAACGCGCCGACGGAGTGCTTCGCGGGGTCGTGAAGTGTCGTGAAACCTGATTCGCGCGCTTCGCTTTGGGGCGCGGCGCACGAATCATGCGTGAGACAGAACTGCCGCGGCGCGCTGATTTTTTCTGCGACAACGATGCGCCGCGCGGCCTGCTTTCGCCCATTTGAAGAAGGCCGAACTCTTGCTCGCCACTGACGGTCTCGATTTTGTCGAACGTGGTTCGAAGTAGCGCCGGCACGTACCCGCATCTACACTTCGCCGCCTCGCCCCCGAGGTTGGGCTCCAGAAAGGCACTTCCATGCGCAAGCTGATCGTCGCTGCGTTCGCCGTGTTCTCTGTACACGCGTTCGCCGAACCGTTCTTCAAGTTGGCCGACATCAACAAGGTCGAGGCCCACCCCTACAGCCCGACGCCGGTGAGCGCGCTCTCCGTGCCCGCGGGTGGCTTCAGCGTGCTGGGGGCATCGACAGCCGCCTACGGCACGGAACTCTGGAAGACGGACGGCACCACGGCGGGCACGTCGCTGGTGAAAGACTTGAAGAACGGCACCGGCTCTTCTTCGCCGTCCGGTTTCGTGCGCGCGGGCGGCTTCTGGTACTTCGTGGCCGACGACGGGGTGAACGGCCAGGAAGTCTGGCGCACGGATGGGACCTCCGCGAACACCACGCTCGTCAAAGATGTGCGCACCGGGGCCAATGGCAGCGCGCCTTCGTTCCTCACGGTGGTGGGCACGAAGCTGCTCTTCCTCGCCAACGACGGCACCACGGGAAACCAGTGGTACTTCAGCGACGGCACTCCCGCGGGTACCACGCGCGTGTCCGACATCAAGGCCTCAGGTGGCGGCTTCACACCGTCGGTCGTGACGGTGATTGGCTCCAAAGTCCTCTTCATCGCCGATGACGGCGTGACGGGGAGCGAGCTGTACGTAACGGACGGCACCGCGGCGGGCACCTTCCTCGTCCTCGACATCAACCCCGGGGCGTCGTCGTCGGCCATCACCTCGGGCGTGGTGGTGGGCTCCAGCCTCTACTTCGCGGCCACCACGGCGGCGGGCGGACGTGAACTCTGGCAGTCCGACGGCACGGCGGCGGGCACCAAGAACTCCATCAGCATCAACGCGGCCGCCGCCTCTTCAAACCCTGTTTCGCTCGTGGTGCTGGGAACGAAGCTCGTCTTCGCCGCGGACGACGGTACGGCCGGCGTGGAGCCATGGGTGTTCGACACCGTGGCCGGCACCGGCACACGCTTGATGGACATCGTCGCTGGCGCGAGCGGCTCGACGCCGAGCCTCTTCACCGTGTCGGGCACGCAGGTCTTCTTCATCGCCACCACGGCCGCGGCCGGGTCCGAGTTGTACAAGACGGACGGCACTGCTGCGGGCACGGCGCTGGTGAAGGACATCGAGACAGGCGCGGGCTCCTCGGCGCCGGACGCGCTGACGGCCATCGCGCCGAACAAGGTCGCGTTTGCCGCGTTCACCACCGCGGCGGGCCGCGAGCCGTGGATTTCGGACGGCAGCAACGCCGGCACCGTCATGCTGAAAGACGGCAGCCCGGGCGCAGTGTCCAGCTACCCGTATGCGTGCGGGTTCATCTTTTGTTTCGGGTCGGACCCGGTGTTTACGGCGATCGGGAGCACTATCTACTTCCCGGCCGGGGGCGGCGATTTCTCCAGCTCGCTCTCGTTGTTCGCCAGTGACGGCACGGCCGCTGGGACCAACGCGACCAACCTGACCGGAGGCTTTGCGACGAGCTTTGGTCGTCCCTATGCATTCGGGGGCAGTGCGCTCATCGTGGTCGCGGGCTTCACGGGACCGGGCCTGTATGCGCTGAGCGGTACGACCGGTACCCTCATTCTATCCGTCACGAGTATTGGCGCGTTGACCACCATCGGGTCACGCGCGGTCTTCGCCGCGATGCCGGCCGCCAGCACCCCGTATGAACTCTATGGCACGGACGGAACGGCGGGCGGCTCGGGGGCCGTCTCCGTCCCGACGGGGCGCACGCCCAGCAACCCGTCCAACTACGTCGCGGCGCTGGGCAGAATCTTCTTCACCGCTGACAACGGCATCAACGGGCGCGAGCTCTGGGTGACCGACGGCACGAGCGCCGGTACCTACATGGTGAAAGACATCGAGGTCGGCGCAGGTTCGTCGAACCCCCAACTGTATTCGGCGGTGTTGGGCAACAAACTGTTCTTCGTGGCCACGCGTTCAGACGTCGGCCAGGAACTCTTTTCCACCGACGGCACCGGTGGCGGCACTGCGTTGGTGAAAGATGTCAACCCGGGGACAACCGGCTCGGACATCGCCTACCTGCGCGTCGTCGGGACTCGCGTCTACTTCAGGGTGAACTTCAGCGATCCTCCGCCGGGCTCGACGTTGCACCGCGGCATCTTTCGAAGTGACGGCATCACCACCAGCGAGGTCTTCTCCTCCTACGCCGATGGCCCCAGCATCATGAGCGCTGGGTCAAAACTGTGGTTCTACGGCGACATCACCACGCTCTACGTCTTCGATGATTCCACGGGCGTCACCACCAACCTCGGCACAGCGTACATCACGCCCGTCGGCGGAATTTCGTTCGGCAATCGCGTCGTGTTTCAGTCTGGCCCTGGCTACACGTACGACCGCGAGCCCTACATCAGCGACGGCACGGCCGGTGGAACCGGCCGGATTGCCGACGTCTTCGTGGGGCCATCTGCCAACAATTCGTACCCGCACAACTTCCTCGCCGTCGGCGGCAATGTCTTCTTCGGCGCGGACAACGGCGGCGTCGGTGACGAACTCTGGATTACGGATGGCACCGCGGGGAACACGAAGCTCGTGCGCGATATCAAGAGTGGGAGTACCCCCAGCCTTGCCTCGCCCGTCATCGCCTATGGCTCGGACGCGATCGTTCTGGTCGGCAACGGCGCGGCGCCCCTCAACGAAATCTGGAAATCAGACGGAACGTTCGCCGGAACCACCCTGGTGAAAGCGTTCAGCGGCGACCCTTCCTTCGCCAGCTTCATCTCGGCCGCCAATGGGTACCTCTACTTCCGCGCCGCGGACTCCACCAACGGCTCGGAGATGTGGGTGACCGACGGAACCGCCGGCCACACCTGGCTGGTGAACGACTTTGTGCCGGGCTCCGGGGGAAGCACCCCCACGGGAATGACCGCCGTCGACGGTGGCCTGCTCTTCACGGCGACTGACTCTTCGGGCGACGTCGAGCCGTTCTTCATGCCGTTCGACACCACGGGGCCGGTCATCACCACCAACCGCACGGGCACGCTCGGCAACAACGGCTGGTACCGATCGAACGTCTCGTACTCGTTCACCATCGCCGACCCGGAGTCTGATGCGTACGCGATCGCCGGGTGTGACGCCGGCACGGTGACTCAGGACGGCACGGCGACATTCTCCTGCACAGCGAAGTCGCGCGGTGGCACGACCGGCCCGACCACGATGACGATCAAGAAGGACGCCACCAACCCGGTGCCGACGTGCCCGGCGGACATCACCAATGTCGAGGCCACGAGCTTCACCGGCGCGACCGTCCCCTTTACCGCGACGGCGACCGACAACCTCGACCCCGCGCCGGTGGTGACGGCCTCGCCTGCCTCGGGCAGCGATTTCCCCGGCGGGGGCGCTTCAGTCGGCACCACGCCCGTCACCGTGACGGCGACCGACGCGGCCGGAAACTCCGCCCAGTGCGTGTTTCAGGTGACCGTGGTCGACACCACCAAGCCCTTCCTCACCTGCCCGGCGAACAAACCCAACGAGGTCGCGACGTCGTCAGCCGGCGCCGTCGTGACGTTCACGGCCAGCAACGTGGGCGACATCGCTGACCCGAACGTGGGGCCCTCCAGCGTGACGTGCTCCCCGGCCTCAGGGAGCACGTTTGCTCCGTCCAGCACCACTACCGTCACCTGCTCAGTGAAAGACGCGTCGAACAACGTCTCCAACCCCTGCACCTTCACCGTCACGGTGGGCGCGTTTACCGGCAACGGCGGCGGCGC
>CAZFXD010000227.1:3784-8505 GCA_964522795.1 uncultured Myxococcaceae bacterium | reverse complement strand
GACGCGGAGGTGCTGCCCACGGGGCGCGAAGCCGCGGGCGATGCGCCCAGGACCTCGCGCCTGATGGTGTTCGGAATCATCGGTGGGGTGCTGGTGCTGGCCGGCGTGCTGGCGACCATCTTCAGACCAGGCGACGCCGGACGCCGTTCGACGACCCCGGGTACCAGGAACACTCCCAAGCCGGCAGCCGAGCGTTCGATCGACGAGCTGCTCGCTGAATGTCGTCAGTACTCGTCGACCGAGTATGGCAAGCCGGAGTGGAATCGAGCGGAAGTGGCGTGCAAGGCCGTGCTCGACCGCGAGCCGTTTCACAAAGAGGCGAATGACCTGCTGCGGCGGGTCGGAGAAGGCCGCCAATGCGGGGCGGACCTCGCTGAAGGGCGGCGGTTGGAAGACGAAGCTCGCTTCGAGGAGGCGCTCGACAAGCTGCGCCAGGTGAATGAGACGTGCGGCACGAGAGCCTTCACCGACGCGATCGCCGGGGTGGAGCGCTTGCGGCGCGAAGTGCAGAAGAAGCTCGAGCGGGAGTGTGCGCGGTACTCGAAAGATCAGAGCTGGGCGGTCGCGCTGGACAAGTGCCAGCGGTACATGGAGCTGGCCTGTCCGAGCATGACGCCCGACGAGCTGCTCCCGCCCATCGGCAAGCGGTTGGTGCTGTCTGGTTCGTTGGGGAAGACGGGGTGGCGGCCCCGAGATCCGCGGTACCTCGACTTTCTCCGCGCCAGAGAACACGAGACGCCCGGGAGTGGTGAGTGGAGGTGCCCGACCGAGACCGGCCCCAGGTCGGACACCACGACCAGCTCCGCAGCGCACGATGCGTTGAAGAAGCGCTTCACCGAGCCGGAGCTGGGCAAAGCCCTGGTGGCGTATTTCGACGGCAAGACCAACGACGCCATGAACATGCTGGCCAAGTTCGTGGAGACGCGAGCCGACAAGGCCCAGATGCACGCCATGGTGAATCTGCTCCGACAGAACATCTCCACGGCGCAGAACTACGAGCAGCGGGGGCGAGAGAAGATCGCGCACCAGCAGCTCGATCAAGCCGTGGAGGATTTCGAGCGGGCGTTGAAGCTCGACGAGGAGATCCTCTTCGGGCCCAACGAGGACAGCTCGGACGCGGGGGTGGCCACGCGCGCCAAGCTGCTGCGCGACTCGCGTTCGAACCTGCGGAGCCAGATCATCGCCGAAGTCGGGCAAGCCGCGTATCCCATGGGCCGCGACTACCTCCGCCGCAATGACTCGCGGAACGCCTGCCGCGTCTGGAAGAAGGGGTTCGCCTTCGACGCCAGTCACCCCGACATGGCGAAGGCGCTCACCACCGTGTGCAGCGCGGAGGCGGCGGCGCGCCTGGCCGCGGCGCAGAGCTGCGTTGATCTCGAGGTGGTTGGTGACCTGGCCGTTCCCGGCGACGGCGTGGCGGAAAAACTCGAGCAGCGGCGAGGCGAGTTGAACTGCACGCCTTGACTTGGTACGGCCGACGCATGGCCGCGACCGCGCAGACCGACTTGTTCGTAGCGCCGCCGAATCCCGAAAAGGCCCCTCCGCCGCGGCGACTGATGCTGGTGGACGTCTCCGGGTTCATCTTTCGCGCGTACCATGCGCTCCCACCCATGACGACCTCGCGCGGGCAGGCGACCGGCGCGGTGCTGGGGTTCTGTCGGATGATGCTGAAGCTCCTGCGAGATCAGCACCCCACGCACCTGGCCCTCTGTTTCGACAAGGACAGCCGGCAAGGGCGCCTGAAGATTGACCCGGAGTACAAGGCCACCCGCTCGGCTCCCCCGGAAGACCTGGTGCCGCAGTTCGGGCTGGTGCGTGAAGCCGCAAAAGCGCTGGCCCTCGAGATGGTGGAGGCGCCGGGTTGGGAGGCGGACGATGTGATCGCCACCCTGGTGAAACGGTACAAGGGGCAGATTCCGCTCACGGTGGTGAGCAGCGACAAAGATCTCACCCAGTTGTTGGACTCGGGGGTGGAGATCTTCGATCCGCACAAGGACACCTGGATCACTCCGGAGGCCGTCGAGGCACGGTTCGGCGTGCAGCCGGGGCAGATGGGCGACTACCTCTCGTTGGTGGGCGATTCCTCGGACAACATCAAGAAGGTGCCGGGGATTGGCCCCAAGACCGCGGTCGACCTCTTGAAGCAGTTCGGGAGCATCGACGGGCTCCTCGCGTCCGTGGACCGGGTGGAGAAGCCGAAGATCCGGCAGACGCTCAAAGATCACGCCGAGCTGCTCAAACAGTCGCGAGACCTGGTGCGACTGCGCGACGAGCTCGAGCTGCCGCAGTCGCTGGAGAGCTTCGCCCGGCGCCCGCTGGACCTGCCGGCCTGCCGCAAGTTGTTCGCCGAGCTCGAATTCACGCGCTTGATGTCTGAGCTGCCGCAGGGTGACGCGCCGCCCACGCCGGCCGCGGCGCCGGTGGTGGCCGTCGTCGATGCCGCTGGGCTTGAGGCGTTGGCCGCCCAGGTGAAGCGTGCGCCCACGGTGGCGCTGGTGGTGATGTTCGACGGCACGCCCTCTCGGGGAACGTTGGCCTGGCTGGGGGTGTCGTTGCCCGGCGGGGGCACGTTCGCCATCGATGTGACCGGGTTGGGGCTCGAGGTGGTGGCGTCATCGCTGGGGGGCGCGCTGGCCACCCCAGCCATCTGCAGCCATGACGGGAAGGCAGCGTGGCATGCCTGTCGCCGGCTGGGCGTGGCGCGGCCGAACGTCGCGTCCGATACCCAGCTCTGGTCCTACGTGCTGCACGCCGAGCGCCGCTCCTTCGCGCTGGAGGACATCGCGCGCGACGAACTGAACCGGGAGCTGGCCCCTCGGCCGGCCAATGCCCTCGAGCTGGCGCCGTGGGCGCACGCAGTGCTCGAGCTCGGACCTGAGCTCGAGCGACAGGCCGAAGCCGCAGGCGTGGCCCACGTGGTTCGGGAGATGGAGGTGCCGTTGATCCCCATCGTGGGGGAGATGGAGGAGCTCGGCGTCTGCCTGGACGTTGAGGCGCTCAAAGCGACGACGGCCGAGGTGACGCGCAGCGCCGAGGCCCTGCTGGCTGACGTCTATCGACTCGCCGGCCACACGTTCAACGTCGGGTCGCCGGCGCAGCTCGGTCGGGTGCTCTACGAAGAACTCAAGCTCCCTGTGCTGAAGAAGAACAAGACGGGGCCGTCGACCGATCACGAAGTCCTGGAGAAGCTGGCCGAGCAGCACCCCTTGCCCTCGGCGATCATCGAGTACCGGAACGTCGCCAAGCTGCTCAACACCTACCTTGAGACCCTGCCGGAACAGGTCGGACCAGACGGCCGCATTCACACCACCTTTCACCTCGCCGCCGCCGCGACGGGGCGACTCTCGTCGACAGACCCGAACCTGCAGAACATCCCCATCCGCACCGAGTTGGGGCGCAAGATTCGGAGCGCGTTCGTGGCGGCCCCCAGGCACCTCTTGATCTCCGCCGACTACAGCCAGATCGAGCTGAGGCTGCTGGCGCACGTCTCCGAAGATCCCGGGCTCCTCGATGCCTTCGCCTCAGGGGCGGACGTGCACCAGCGCACGGCGGCAGAGGTGTTCGGGGTAGCGCTGGAGCACGTCTCGGACGACCAACGCCGCGCCGCCAAGATGGTCAACTACGGCATCGCCTATGGCTTGTCGGCGCACGGGCTCTCCCAGCGCCTCAACATTCCGGTCGACGAGGCGAAGCAGATCATTGACCGGTACTTCGAGAAGTACCGCGGCATCGCCAACTACCTCGAGTCAACCGTGGCGACGGCGCGGTCGACGGGGTTCGTGGAGACGCTCTTCGGGCGCCGCCGCGCCGTGCCCGACATCAAGAGCCCCAACCGCAACGTGGCCCAGGCCGCGGAGCGGGCGGCGATCAACATGCCGATTCAGGGGACGGCGGCCGACCTGATGAAGAAGGCGATGATCACCGCCGCCGCGGCCCTGAGCGCCCAGAAGCTCAAGACGCGCATGTTGCTCCAGGTTCACGACGAACTGCTGCTGGAGGCCCCGAAGGACGAGGTGGAGGATGCCTCCGCGCTGGTGCGGTCCGCCATGGCGGGCGTGGCCAACCTCAAGGTGCCGCTGGTGGTGGACTGTGGCTCGGGCGCCAACTGGGACGCGGCTCACTAGCCGTCGAGAAAAGCGACGGTCTGGGGCCTGCGTGGTACTTTTTTCGCGATGGCAGACCGGACGAACCGCAAGAGTCCAAAACACTCCACCGCTGCCATCGTGGACGCCATCGGACGTGATCTCGCCGAGCTGGAGCGAGCCGTCGAAACCCAGGCGGCGCGGTTCAAAGCTGTGCTGGACGTGGGGGCGGAGATCTCGTCTGCGCAGGACACCGACGCATTGTTGCGTCTGGTGATGGAGCGTTTGACCGCGATCGTCGACGCCGAAGCCTCGACGCTCTTTGTCCTCGACGAGGCGACCAACGAGCTGTGGTCGCGCGTGCTGAAGGGCTCCACGCTCAAGGAGATTCGCCTGCCGGCCAACGCCGGCATCGCCGGTCACGTGGTCTCGAAGGGGAAGACGCTGCTCATCGGCGACGCGTACTCCGATGTGCGGTTCAACCCGGAGATCGACCGCAAGTCCGGGTTTCGCACGCGATCGATCGTGGCGGCGCCGCTGCGGCACGTGAGCGGTCGCATCCTGGGAGTGGTGGAGGTCCTCGATCGCGGCGTCGACGCGTTCACCGAGGAAGACGTGGGGCTGGTGGAGGCGGTGGCG
>CAZFXD010000227.1:0-3774 GCA_964522795.1 uncultured Myxococcaceae bacterium | reverse complement strand
ATCGCCGCCGTGCTCGACAACGTGCGCCTGGTTGAGCAGCTCAAGGCGCAGAACGAGAAGCTGACCCGGACAGGGCACCAACTGGGTGACGCGGTTCGCAACCTCGACGTGCTCTACGAAGTCGAGCGGGCGGTCTCTACGGAGAAGGACCAGACCGATCTGCTCGACCGCATTCTGCTCAAAGCGATCAAGGTGACCGGCGCGGAGGCCGGCTCGATTCTTCTGCTGGCTGAGTCAGAAGACTCGCTCTACTTCCGGAGCTCTGCCGGCGAGAAGAGCTCAGACCTGGTGTCCATCACCCTCAAGCCGGGCCAGGGCATCGCAGGGCACGTGGCCGCAAGTCGCGAGGTGGTTCGGGTGGAGCAGGCCGAGGAATCTCCGCACTTCGAGCGATCGATCGCGAAGAAGCTCGGCGTGTCGGTGGGCGCCGTGCTGTGCGTGCCGATCGTGGGCGAGGGAAGGACGTTGGGGGCCCTGGAGCTGCTGAACAAGTCGGGCGGGTTCACGCTCGAGGACGAGCGGGTGGTGACGCTCCTGGCCGGGCAGACCGGCCGGGCCATTCTGCTCCGCGCCGCGCGGGAGGCAGGGGAGCGAAAGGTTCGCCTCGCCGCCATCGGTCAGATGCTGGCCGGCATTCTTCACGACGTGCGAACGCCGATGACGGTGATCGCCGGGTACGTGGAGCTGATGGTGGACGAGGCCGACGCAGCCGAACGGAAACGGGCCGCGGACGTGGTGCTGGCCCAGCTTGAGCACCTCAACTCCATGACCAAGGAAACGCTCGCCTTCGCGCGCGGTGAGTCCGACGTCTTGATTCGCAAGGTGTATCTCCAGAACTTCCTCGATGACGTGGCCCAGCACCTGCGGCAGGAGTTCGAAAACGCGCGGGCGGAGCTCAAGGTGGTGGCGAACTACACTGGCGCCGTCCGCATGGACGAGTCGAAGGTGAAGCGGGTCATCTACAACATCGCCCGGAACGCGATTGAAGCCATGCCAGGCGGGGGGCGGTTCACCTTTAGCGTCGATCGCGAAGGCCCCGAGGTGGTGATGCGCTTCGTCGATACGGGGCCGGGCATTCCCGAAGCCATCGCGGGGCGCCTCTTCGAGTCCTTCGTCACCTCGGGCAAAGCCAACGGCACGGGGCTGGGGCTCGCCATCTCCCGCAAGATCGCCGAGGACCACAAAGGGTCGCTGACCTGCCGCAGCAAGCCGGGGAAGGGCACCACGTTTGAGCTGCGCATCCCCGCGGGCGTGGCCGAGACGTAGATCAGTTCGCTGACCGGAACAGGCGCATCACCGGGCTGGAGCTCATCTCCAGGAAGAACCCGAAGGAGAAGCGCACACGGGAGTCATCGGCCACCAGGCCCGGCGGCGGGTTGGGGAAGGGCTGCGCGCGCTCAAAGCTGTGCACCGCTTCGAGGTCGAGGAAATCGAGGCCCGAGCTCTTCTCCACGAAGACGTCCACCACGTGGCCGCGATCGTCGAGGGTGACGCTGAGCACCGTGTAGCGGTCTCTGCTGCCATAGACCTGCCCGGAGGGGTCCCGCAGCTGCAGCTGCCCGATGGGGTGCCAGTGGTGGCTGATGCTCTGCTTCACACGGTTGAAGAAGCTGGCGAACTTCCACTCCTTCGTATTGAGGAACGTGCCTTCTCCAGGGTCGACGTCGCTCAGGTGATCATTGGGCGCGGCGCCGGTGATCTTGTCCAGGACGGCCATCGACGGCATCAGGTTCGCCGGGCCGTCGGCTCCCAGGTGGCCCTGAGACGGCTGTTCGTCGCCGTCCTGTGCTCCCGGCTGCAGCAGCAGGCGCTTCCCGTTGCCCTGAATGGCGACGCTTTCAGCGTGATTCGAGACCTCGGCGCCTTCGCCCGTGTCGACGGTGGCTTTGAGGGCCACCTCGGACCGCGCCTTGACGTCCGGAACCTCGTAGACGGCCTTGGGGCTGTTGGTGCGCAGGGGCCGGTCGTCCTGGCCACGGCCGTTGTTCCCGGAGATCTGGATCTGCTCAGTCGTGTCGTGGCCGTTGGTGTCGTGGGGGGTGGTGCTGGTGCGCCTCGGCATGGCGTTCCGGTACTCGGCGGACTGATCTTTCGCCCGGCTCTCCCGCTCCACGCTGTTCGAAGACTCGGCGAGGTACTTGGCGTTGGGGTTCTCTTTGCTATTGCCCGGCGCGACGTCGACCACCTGGCCCTTGGGGTGCTCCTGCGGCTTCGGCTTCTTGGCCGGTTCGGGCGGTGGCCGCACCAGCGTGGTCTCTCGCGTGCGCGCGCCGTCCTGAATGGTGCGGTTCTGCTGCCAATCGGCGCCGGAGATGCCCCGAAGCGCGATCGGCTGGCGGCGTGTGCGACCTTCAAGCGCCGGGGTCTGGAAGCCCACGTGGGAGAGCACGAAGAGCAGCGCCAGGAACACCGCGTGCCCGATGATCGCGATCAACACCGCCGCCGCGTCGCGGACGCGCGGGTCGCGGGGAGGCGGGCCGCCTGTGAATGGGCGAAGAATCACACCCGAATCTTACCGGTTTTCCCGAACTTCAGTAGAGGCGCGCCACCTCGGCGCCGTTGAAGTAGTGCTTGAGAATGGCGCGGTACGGCTCACCTGACTCCGCGCGGCCGATGGCCCCCATCTGACACATACCCACCCCGTGTCCCCAGCCGCCGCCGGTGAAGACCCACCCCACTGGGCGACCTTTCTTGTCCTTCTCCGCGCGGACTTCGAACATGGCGCTGTTGAGCATGCCGAACAGTTTTCGAATGTTGAGCTCGCCTCGCACCTGGGTGGCCCCCAGCTCGCCCGAGAGGTTGAGCAGTCGGACCCGCCCCGACACGCCGCGCTCCTGCACGGTGATGCCGTAGATGTCGCCCAGTCCGAGGGCGCGGGTGAAGTCATTCACTTCCCTGGAGGTGAAGCGTCGCTCCCAACGGAACTTGCTGGGAGACGCGAACGCCGTGGCCTGGCAGGCGAACTTCGCGTTCGCCTTGAGGAAGGCGGCGACCCCGGCATCGGGCGACGGGGGGACGGGGCCGGCCAGGGTGTCGGGGCGGCCCCGAAGGCTGCGATTGGGCGTGCCGCCCCAGACGACCTCGTTGTTCTCGGTGTGGCCCCCGCAGATGGCGCTGTAGACCGAATCGACGAGGCGCCCGTCCGAGTCGAACAACGCCTCGCCGGCGGTGGCCTCGACGGCCGCGTTGGTGCTGGGGGTCTCCCCTGAGAGCCCTCGATAGACGGCGCAGTGCTGTTCGCTGCAGAGCAGGTAGGGGTCGGCCAGGTGCTTGAGTCCGACCTTGGCCAACAGCTCGCCGCGGGCCGTCACCGCCTGGGCCTTGAGGGCCTCCACGTGGGCTCGGGCGAAGATCTCCGAAGGGACCAGGCCTCGCAGCACGTCTTCGATGTTGGCCACGTTGATCACGGCGATGGTGCCTTTGCGATCGAATCGCAGGCGGAGCGTGCCGCGGAACGTGCGGTCTTCGAAGCCGTGGAAGTCATACCCCACGCCGAACTCCACCCGGCGCACGCCCAGCGGGGTGCCGTCGACGGACTCGATGTCGATTCCGTTGGTGGCGGAGGCCACGCGCACGCCCTGGGCGTCGTACAGATCGATCTCTCCGGCGGCCGGGGCGTCTTCGACCTCGAACAGGCTGGTGCGCACGGCGTAGGCGCGCACGATCTCCGCCTGGCGATCTTTCAGCTCGTCGGGGCTCTTCCACGGCTCGTCCACCAGCAGGAGCGTGCGCCGGTTGTCGATCACCTTCCCGCTGATTCCGAACATGCCGCCC
>CAZFXD010000226.1:0-8516 GCA_964522795.1 uncultured Myxococcaceae bacterium | reverse complement strand
GTGGTACAGCGGCAGCGGCGTGAGGTAGCGGCTGTCGGGCCCGAGGCCGAACTCGCGCGCCGCCAGTTCGCCCGCCCAGGCGAGGTTGTGTTGCGTGAGTCGACACGCCTTCGAGGAGCCCGTCGTTCCCGAAGTCATGATGAACAGGAGCGGGTCCTCCGCCGCTGCGTCAACGGCCACCACCTCGGGGCCCGTGGCGCCGGACGCGAGGTCGAGCACGGGCATCGACAGGCGCGACTTCCAATCAGCCACCGCCACGCTGGTCGCGACGAAGGCACCCGCGCCAAAGCGCGTGAGCAGCGCGGCGACCTCTTCGGCCGGCACGGCGGGCGAATACGGACACAGCGCGAGGCCTCGCAGCGCCGCACCGAAGAACAGCTCCACGAACTCGAGGCGATTGGGCAACACCACACCGACGCGTCCGCCCCGCCGGAGCCCGGCGGCGCCGAACAGCCCCGCCCAGCGCTGCGCGGCGCGGCGCACCTCGGCGTACGTGCGCTCGGCCCCGGTCTCGGCGTCGATGAGGAACGGCGCGTCGGGCCAGCGCTCGACGGCGGTCAGAAACGCCTCGGCCACGGTCTGGCTCACCGGGCCTCCGGCGTGACGAGCAGCGTGGGCCCCGGGCGGAGCGAATTCCACTCCGCGGCGATTTGGGCCCGAGCACCCTCTTCGAGCGCGCGACCCCCGAGCCCAAGGCCGAGGACGTCGTGTGGCTCTGCCGACAACCACCGCGCCGCGGCCCGCCCCGCCGCCTGAACGCGTTGACGCCGCTCCTCGGGGGCGTTCGCGCCGTACAGCGCTCGCACCTGCAGTCCCGGCGAGCGCCGCTCGAGCGCGATGAGCCAGGCGCCCCCGTGATGCACCGCTCCGGCGACGAAGGCGTGAGTGCACCGCCCGGCGTCGAGGTCGGTCGCCGCCTGCGCCAGCGCGAGCGCACCCGAAAAGACGTCGGCCTCCAGGGTGAAGAACGGCCCGCGGCAGTTCATGGCGATGGTGAGGGACAACGCTGGACCCATGGGGGAGAACTCCATCAGGTGCCGCCACGGCGCGAGCGCGTCGAAGCCGTCGCGCGCCATCAACTCGAAGAGCTCGTCGCTCATCGCCACCTTCGCGGGCCCCACGGCCTGGTACACGCCGACCAGCGCATCGTCACCCCACTTCGCGCGAATCGGCGCTGCCAACTCGACGAGGGCGCGGCCGAGCACGGACATGCGGGGCTGCGCGGGAGGTTCACCCGACGCCGGGCTCCATGACAGATTGGCCACCAGCCCGACCGCCATCAGCCCACCCGCTTCATGACGATGACGGCATTGGAGCCGCCCAGCCCGGTGGCTGACGACACCGCGAACGGCTGGTCGAACCGGCGAGGCTCACCCGTGATGACGTCCAGCTCCAGCGAGCCGTCGAGTTGAGACGACCGCAAGGTGGGCGGCGCCGCGCGGTGCTGCAGCGCGAGCAGCGTGGCCACCGCTTCCAGTCCGTTGGCCCCGCCTTGCGCGTGGCCCAGCGCAGCTTTGGTGGAGCTCACCGGAACGCCGCGGGCGCCAAAGACGTCGCGATAGGCCGCCGCCTCCCCGGGGTCATTGGCCGCGGTACCGGGGGAGTGCGCGTTGACGTAACCCACCTCGCGCGCCTCGCAGCCGCCCTCGAGAAAAGCCCGCCGGAGCGCGAGCGCGAGGCCGCGCCCGGTGACGGACGGCCGCGCGAAGTTCTCGGCGTCGTGCGCCACGCCGGCGGACACCAGTTCGACCAGGGGCGTGGCGCCACGGGCGACCGCCGCGTCCCACGGTTCGAGCACGAGCAGCGCGCCGCCTTCGCCGAACACGAAGCCCGATCGCCGTGTGTCAAAGGGGAGCGGCTCACCGGGCGTCACGTTGCCCATCAGTCCCATGCCGCCGAAGCCCCACGGCCCGACGAGGTCAAACCCGCCCGCGAGCATCGCCGACACCTCACCCTCGCGCAGCCGGTCCACCGCCCACGCCAGCGCCGTGTTCCCCGCGGAGCAGCCGGTGGGGGTGTTCACCACGGGGCCGCCGAGCTTCAACTGCGCCGCCAGCCCCCGGAGCAACGGCGAGGGGGCCCCACGCTTCGGGCGCGAGAGATAATCGGTTTCGGCGAAGTGACTGCCCAGGGCCAGCCCCAGTCCGGCGCGCTCGTGCAGGCCGGCGTGGCGAAGGGCGCGCTCCGCCAGAGAGATGACTTCGCCCTCGACCGCGGCGGCGGGCGCCTCGAGCGGTCCCTGGCGCCGGTGCGGGAGAAAGGCCGCGCGAACCGTCTGCTCCGGAAAACCGACGACCACGCGCTCGGTCAGCTCGGCTGGGGTACGCAGGAGCCCCTGCCAGAACGCGCCCAGGTCCTCGCCGTAGGGGCTGGAGAGCCCGACGCCTGTGACCGCGATTCTCACGCGCTCTTCAGCTGCGCGGCAACGCGATCCAACACCGCGCCCACGCGCAGGTCGTCCACGAGGTCCGCCGGTCGAAGTTTGATTTTGAAGCGGTGCCGCACTTTGGCCGCCAGCTCCGCCAGGGCGATGGAGTCCAGCCCCACGTCATTCACCAGGTGGGTGGCGTCGGTGAGCGGGGGC
Organism: uncultured Myxococcaceae bacterium; assembly: GCA_964522795.1. Taxonomy (GTDB): domain Bacteria; phylum Myxococcota; class Myxococcia; order Myxococcales; family Myxococcaceae; genus CAZFXD01. Next base: position 5,932 of record CAZFXD010000226.1, on the reverse strand, counting down.
GCGGGGCGATCGAGAATCTCCGAAAGCCAGGTACCAAGGAGGGCCATCAGCGCGTCGCGTTCCACGCGCGAAGTGTCTCCCACCCACTCCTCAGGGGGAAGGACGAAAGCGCGTGCCCTCGGGAACGCGCGTTCCCCGCGGCACCGTCACGCCCGAAGGAACACTCGCTCCCGCTTCCAGCACCACGCCCTGATCAAGCACCACCTGATGGCCCACCACCACGTCGTCGCCCACGCGCACGCCGGCCGCCACGGTGCACCGGTACCCGAGCTGACTGCGAGCGCCCATCTCGAAGTCACCGGCGATGCGCGAGTCGGGGCCGACGATGCTCTCCTCGCCGATGCTCACCCCGGGACCCACGCGCACGTCGCTGTGCAGTTGGGCGTTCTCGGCGATGCGAATGCGGCCGAGCCGAATCTTTCCGCTCTCGATGATGTGGCCCCCGAGAATGCACGTCGCCGCCACCATGCACCCCGGCCCCAGCTCGAGCAGGCACGCGTCGGGCAGACTGATGGACGCGGCGGTGTTCATGTCGAACGCCGCCCTCCCTCCCATCGCACGCACGAAGAGCCAGCGGAGCGACGAAGTAGAGAAGATGAGCTCCCGCCACGCCCCGAACGCCAGCACGCGACCGAGCGCGAAGTGGAGCGACCAACGACGGGCGAGCGCGCTTTTGGGGAATTCCCCTTCCCCCGGCTCGAGGCGCCCCACGAAAAGGCGGAGCCCCCACCCGCAGAGGAGCAGCGTGGTCACGAAGACGAAAGCGAGCCCCGGTGCCGCCAGAAAACGCGCGGGCGAGGTGACGCGCGTCGACAGTTCATTCCACAGCACGCCGACCAACACCGCCGCGGGCCCCGCGGTCAGCGTGAGCAGCAGCAGGTAGACCGCGTCGAACAGCCACCTGGCGTTCCCCGCCCGCACGAGGTCTAGAACCGGTAGCCGATGCCCATCATCGCTTCCATCGCCAGGTTGGCGCCGCCGGTGCCGCGAATCGCCGGGCCAAACTTGAGCTGGAACGAGAGGACGAGCGAGCTGGTGAGGAAGTACTCCAGCCCCACCCCCGTCAGAATCGGCACGGTGAAGTCGATGCCCGTGCTGTTGGTTCGAATCAGCACGGTGAAGAGCAGGTCCAGGGTGATGCCGATGGTGAAGGCGCTGGATGGAGAGATGCCCACCATCACCCCGAACGGCATGGTGAAGCCGACCGATGAATAGAAGCGGGTGAAGTACGACGCCATGCCCGGCCCGAACCACATGCCCACGTTGAAGCGGCCGTTGTCGAAGAAGAGCGTCTTCAACAGGAACTGCGCCTTGATGCCCGGAATGACGGTGGGGAGCGCGCCTTCCTGACTGTAGTTGAAGGTGAAGCGGCCGCCGATGTCCACGCGCGACGAGAGCCCGCCCCAGAGCGACAGGTCGAGCCCGGGGAACCCGAGCCGCCCCTGAAACATCATGCCGCTCCGAATCGTTCGAGGGCCGACGAGCGACCAGTGCTGGCCATAGTCGGCGCGGCTCTCGGTGGCGGCGTGGTGACCTTCGACTTTGACCGCGCTGCTGTCGATCTTCACTTCCTCATCGGCGATGGCCGCGGAGGCGACGAGGAGCAGCGCTGCGGTGAGTGCGGTTTTCACGTGGGCAGACCCCGATCGACGGCTTCTGCCACCAGAGCGCGGCAGAGCGTTTCGAGCAAAGTCTGTGCTGCGGTTCGGGCCGCGTCCATTGTTTGGCCGGCTGCCAGCGCGTGGCAGACCTCGACGTAGAACTTCACCTTCGGCTCCGTCCCCGAGGGCCGCAAGGTGACGCGCGAGCCGCCCTTGAAGTGGAAGGCGATGACGTTCGACCTGGGGAGCGTGATGGGCGTCACCGCGCCACCGCCAAACTTCAGCCGCTGCTCGTAGTCGCTGATGGCATCGACCTTGAGCCCGGCGAGCTCTTTCAGGCCGCGGGTGCGAAAACCGGTCATCACCTTCGCGATGGTGGCGGCGCCGTCGGCCCCCTTGAGGGTGAAGTTGAGCTGTCGGGAGAGGAACAACCCGTGCGCCCGCCGAATCTCTTCGAGGTAACTCCACAGCGTGGCGCCGCGCGCTTTGCACCAGGCGGCCATGTCGGCCACCACCACGGCCGTGCCCACGCCGTCTTTGTCTCGCACCAGCGGCCCCACCGAGTACCCAATCGCTTCCTCGTACCCCATGACGAAGCGCGTCCCGTCGGGGTCCTTCTCCATGGCGCGGTTGGCGATCCACTTGAAGCCGGTCAGCGTCTCTTCGTACGCCGCGCCCAGGGACGCCGCGATGGCGCCGAGCTGCGCCGACGAGACGATGGTGGTAATGACCAGCGGCGACGCCGTCTTCTTCTGCGTCAGCAGGTAGTGGCCCAGGAGCACGCCCACTTCGTTGCCGGAGAACATCTCGAACTCGCCCCGGGCGTTCTTCGCCATCACCGCCAGGCGGTCGGCGTCGGGGTCATTGGCCAGGACCAGGTCTGCGTCGTTCTGTTTCGCCAGCGCGGTGGACAAGTCCATCGCCCCCGGCTCCTCGGGGTTGGGGAACTTCACCGTCGGAAACGCCCCGTCGGGCTCGAACTGCGCCGGCACCGGAATGACGTCGGTGAACCCGGCGTTGGCCATGGCCTTCATCACCGGCGGCCCGCCGACCCCGTGCATCGCGGTGTAGACGATGCGCAGCGGACCGTGCGTCTTGAAGACGCGCAGCGCGTCCACGCCCTTCAGGTATTCGCGCTCGGTCGATTCGTCGAGGTCCACGCGGAGCCCCTTCGACCGTGCCTCGGCCGCCGACATTCGGGGGACATCCTTCGCGGCTTCCACCGGCTCGATGGCCTTGGCGATGCCGCCGTCGTGCGGAGGCACAATCTGCGCGCCGTTGCCCCAGTAGACCTTGTAGCCGTTGTACTCGGGCGGGTTGTGGCTGGCGGTCACCATCACGCCCGCCACCGCGCCCAGGTGTTTGACGGCGAACGCGGTCAGCGGCGTGGGCGACAGTCCGGGCAGCACCAGCGCCTTCACCCCATGCGCCGCGAGCACGGCCGCCGCGTCTTCGGTGAACACGTCAGAGCCGCGACGTCCATCGCGCCCCAGCACCACGCCGTGCTTCACCAGGTCAGGCACCGTCGCCTGAAGGTAGCGCGCCAGGCCCGCCGTGGTTCGCACCACCACCGCGCGGTTCATGCGGTTGGGTCCCGCGCCCAGCACGCCGCGAAGCCCGGCGGTGCCGAACTCGAGCACACCGGTGAAGCGATCTTTGAGCTCGGGGGATTCGCCCGCAGCGATGAGCGCGCGGAGCTCGGCCGCGTCGCGCGGCTCCACGTCGGCCGCGGCCCACGCCTCAGCTCGAAGAAGAAGGTCGCTCACGAAGACTCCCGCAGCGCGGGGCTCAGTTGCCGAACGTGGCCTTCACGTAGGCGACGATGTCGGCCACCTGCTGGTCCGTGTACATGCTGCCGTACGCCACCATCTTGTCCTTGCCGCTGATGATGGTGGTGGCGAGCTGCGTCACCGTCTGCGTCTTCGCCTGGTTCTTGATGTTCGCGCCCGAGGCGTTGCCCGTGCCGTCAGCCAGGTGGCAGGCGATGCAGTTGGCTTCGTAGAGGGGCTTGCCCGTCGCGGCCGTGCCGGTCAGCGCCGCCACTTTCTCGCCACGGGTCATCATGCCGCCGCCGCACGCAGAAGAGAGGACCGCCACAAACAACGCCACAGCGCCGAGTCGGAGTTGGTTCATGGGCCGCTTCGTGCCCAAGTGGCGGGCAAATCGCAAGCACGCCCGGGGGAAAATGCGTCGCGCCGCAGCGCCGCTTCAGTACTTGGACGTCGACGTCTTGCCGGTGACGATGGCCACTGACGCCGAGGCGCCGATGCGGTTGGCGCCGGCCTGAATCATCTTCATCGCGTCTTCGGCGCTTCGAACCCCGCCCGAGGCCTTGACGCCCATCTCGTCGCCCACGATGCGGCGCATGAGCGCGATGTCTTCGGCGGTGGCGCCGCCGCTGGCAAACCCGGTCGAGGTCTTCACGAACGCCGCGCCCGCCGCTTTGGACAAGACGCAGCCGGCGATCTTCTCGTCGAAGCCCAGTTGGCTCGTCTCCAGAATCACCTTCACCGGGAAGGGCTTCGAGGCTTGAACCACCGCCACGATGTCGGCCAGCACCAGCGCGTAGTCGCCCGCCTTGAGCGCGCCGATGTTGATGACCATGTCGATCTCTTTGGCGCCGCAGCGAATCGCTTCGCGCGCTTCAAACGCTTTCGCCGTGGGGAGCGCCGCGCCCAGCGGGAAGCCGACCACGGCGATGGGAACGGTGTTGGACCCCGCCAACACGCGTGCGGCCGTGCCGATGTTGACCGAGTTCACGCACACCGTGGCGAACCCGTACTTGCGCGCCTCCTCGGCCAGCTTCACCACCTCGTCCTTGGTGGCTTCCGGCTTGAGCAGGGTGTGATCAATGTACGGCGCGATGTCCGCCGAGGTCCGAATCTTCTCGGGCGAGATGCGCGTCACTCCGGCGCGGACCGCGCCCGAGGTGCCGCAGGAGTTGTAGTTGCTGCACCCGTTGCACGAAGGGGCGCACTCGGCGTCAGACGGCGCGGCCGACTTTGATTTGGCGGGGGTGCAGGGCTCTTCGGTCCCCGCCCGAAACGCGGCGAGGCGCTGTTGAACCCGACTGGCGATCTCGTCGACGACCTTCGAAACGTCTTCCGACATGGACACCTGAATACCGCACCTTGCCCAAAGGGGCCATTGGATCAAGAACCCCCCCGTGCTCGGCGTCTTCCTCACCCTGGCCCTGGCCGCCCTCGACGGGGGGCCGGCCGCGTCACGCCTCGAGGTCCACTTCTTCGACGTGGGGCACGGAAACGCCGCGCTCATCATCTCCCCGTTGGGCAAGACCGTGCTCGTCGACGGAGGACCCGCGGACCACGCCAGCGACCTGGTGGCCAGGCTCCGCCCGTACCTCAAAGGGCCGATTGACCTGGTCGTCTCCAGCGCCCCCACTCCGGAGATGTTCGGCGGACTCGCGGCGGCGGTGAAGACGTTCGGCGCCGCCCGCTTTCTCACCTCGGGGCAGCGCCCGGAGAACGCGGCGCATGAGCAATTGCTCGCCGGGCTCGCCACGGGCGACGTGAAGGTCCTCGCGCCACGACCGAACCCCCGCAGCCCCCTGGAGCCGGTGCGCATCGACCTCGGCGGGGCGATGCTGGAAGTCTTCTGGCCCCGCGTGCCCTACGAACCGACCCTGACCGCGCTCTACCCCGAGAAAGCCAACGGCATCGTGATGCGGCTCAAGCACCTGGGCACGTCGATGCTCTTCGCCAGCGAAGCACAGCCCGAAACCGAGGCCGCCCTGGTGGAGAAGGGCTTCGAACTCGCCTCGACGCTCTTGGTGGTGGCGGACCATGGCGCCGCGCTCTCGAGCACGCAGGCCTTTCTGGACCTGGTGCGCCCGCGCGTGGCGGTGGTCTCTGTCGGGGCGGGCAACAAGCGACGCATGCCCTCGCGCCCCACCGCGGAGCGGCTGTCCCGCCTCGGGACGACCGTGCTGCGAACCGACCTCGACGGCGACATCGACGTGGAGGGCGACGGAGAGCGGCTGTACGTCCGCACCTCGCGGCGGCCTCCCGGAACGCCCGACGTGGCGCGCGCCTTTCCCCCCACCGGCTCTGCGCGGACTGAACTGCTGGACGCCGGAGACGTGCTGGGCTTCGCCATGTCGCTCGACGAGCACGTGGAGTTCGCGGGGAGCTCGAAGACGAAGGAGTTCCACCGGCTCGGCTGCCCCACGGTGAAGTCGTTCACCGAGGATGAGTTGATTCTCTACCCCTCGCGCGCGCAGGCAGAGAAGACGCGCACGCCGGCGGCTGACTGCTCCCCCTAGGGTTTCGACAAGATACCGAGCTCCCGCCCCAGCTCCTCGTGCACGCCCA
>CAZFXD010000225.1:0-8517 GCA_964522795.1 uncultured Myxococcaceae bacterium | reverse complement strand
GCCTCGGTGAAGGCGTTGCCGGGGACGCCCGCGAGCAGGGTGTGGTCGACCGAGTAGAGCGAGAAGACCTGCTCGACGTTGTGGCCGAGCTCGTGGACCGCGATGTTGTAGCCCTTGTAGTTCATGCCCTCCTTCTCCACGCGCGTGCGGAGGTGGGGGAAGTCGCCGCGGCGGGCGGCCTGCATCGCGTGGCCGGCGCCGCGCGACGGGTCGACGCGGATGTGATCGGCCAGGTACTGCGCGCGGTCGGGCGGGAAGCCGAGGTCCTTCAGGATCCGCGGCATGTCCTTCGCGAAGGCTTCGGCGGTCGGGTACTTCTTGCGCGTCGCCTCGTCGAGCTTCTCTTCGGGGATCTTCCCGCGCGGAACGAAGCCGTTGTACCAGAGGTCCGTCGGCTCGAGCTTCCGGCCCACCGCCTTCTCGATCTCGGCCGCGACCCTGGGGACGAGCGGCGACTTCAGCACTTCCTCGAGCAGCGCCTTCACGCGCGCCTCGGGCATCTCGGCGCCCAGCGAAAACGCGCGGTCGATCGCGGTCGGGTTGGCGGGCGAGAACGGGTCGGCCTTCTTCTGCGCCGCGTAGTTCGCCCACAGCTTCGCGTACCGCACGTCGGGCTCGGGCTTGCCGTCGGCCGTGGCGGTCTTCGCGGCCGGGGCGTTCTCTTCGACTTCCGCCGCGGGCGCCGCCGTCACCTTGTTGGTGAACGGGTTCCAGTCGACCTTCGGGTTGTCGATGACGGCGGCGGGGATCGTCTGGGCCACGATCCGTTCCATCACCTTGATGATGGTGCGCTGCTTCTCGATGCCGCGCGGGTCGGCGTAGTTCGCTTTCAGCTCGTCGCGCAGGTTCCAGTGGCTGATGAGGCGCTTGCCCTTGGGGAACAGCCGCTCTCCGCCCGCGGAGAGCACGTGGTGCATCCACACGTTGTAGTCGTTGATGTAGAGGTCGGCCTCGGCCTGGGCCTTCGAAATGTCGGCCTGCACCTCGCCTGGGATTCGGCGCGCGAAGCGGCCGGTGAGCCGCGCTTCCGCCCATTGCCGCCGCGACCAGGTGGGCCCCTGCGCGGTTCGTTCATCGAGCGTGGTGACCGGGAAGTTGAGCAGCGCCGCGAACGCGACCTTGGCGTTGAAGAGATCTTCGGTCACGTGCGCGGAGGGGTCGTAGCTGGAGAACAGCGGGTCCACCTTGTGGGGAGCCCCCACGTCGACGTCGGAGTCCCACTTCACCGCCCGGGAGAGTTCGAGGAACAGCCCTTCAATCTGCTCGAAATTGGCTTCGAACCGCGCGAACGCGGCGTCGACTTCCTCGGGCTTTGAGACGAAGTACTCGCGGGCGAACGCAGCCAGGTCGCCGTCTTCTTTCCGCCACAGCGCCTTCACCTGTTGGAGGCCGCGCTCGATGCGTCCGCGCTGCGCCTCGCCGTGCACCTTGACCAACTCCGCCACCAACGCAGCATCCCCAGCGTTCACTTTCTTCGACTCCTTGGACGGCGAAGCCACCAGCACCACAGCCACGGCGAGCGCATGAAACATGATCACCTCAAAAGAAAACGGCTGCGCCGCATGTCCCGCAGCGCAGCCGTTAAAGGTTCAATCAAGCGGCAACCACTACATCTTGATCGCGACACCCATCATCGTCTTCAGGGCGAATCCGACTCCGCCGCCGCCGGCGCCCGCGACGATGCCGGGTCCGAACTTGGCGTTGAAGGTCAGGAGGACGCCCTCGGAGACCTCGAACTCCACGCCGGGCCCGAACTGAATGGGCATGGCGAACGCGAACGCGCCGACGAAATAGATGCCCATCGTCGGCATCAAGTCGGCGCCGAAGTGGATGGCCACCATCTCAGCGGGGTGAATGCCGAAGTCCAACCCCACCCCGAAGGCGATACCCATGTAGGCGTAGCCGTTCAACCCGCCGAACAGGAGTCCGGGGTCGACGCGGAGCGCCATGGACAGCTTCTCTTTGTTGATGAGGTTGAACTTGAGGAGAAAGTTCACCTGCGGACCGATGTCGAGGCCGACGGCGACCTGATTGCCGTAGTTGAACCCGATGCGGCCGCCGAGCTGCATCTTCTCACTGGTGCCATAGAGGAAATCGCACCAGACGCCCGGGTAGCCGAACTGCGGAAAGATCACGAAGCTGCCGTCGCCCACCGTGCGGCCGCTCAGCACCGACATCGATTCGGCCGACGCGGGAGCCGCGGCCAGGAGCGCAAGAACCAACAACGGGGCCTTCAAGAGTTTCCGCATTGCGTGCACCTCCGGTAACGAAGAGGGCTTGGGAGTAACAGACGGATCTGCACCGCTCAAGAAGTTTGGCCGGCGTGTCGCACGTCGGCGCTGCTCACGGACACTTCTTCACGCCCGCGTCGATGTTACGCGCGCGACCACACGCAGCCGCCACCGCCGCGGCGTCATTGGCGAGCTTCGCCAGCCGAGCGGCGCGTAGCTGAATTCCCATCTCACCCGCGTTGTCTTCCTCGGCAGCGACCGTCTGGAGCAGCTTCGAAGCGTCCTGCACCCGTCCGACCTTCTCCAGGACATCAGCCAGCTCGAGCGATTCGCGCAGGTCCTCCCCGGTGGCTGAAGCGAGCGCCTTGTCGAGCGCCTCTTTGGCCCCCGCCGCGTCCTTTCGCGCCATGGCCACGCGCGCCAGGCCCGCCCACGCCGTGGCCGACGGTCTGGCCTGATTCGCTTCCCGAAACTCCGACTCCGCGGCCGGGTAGTTCTTCAGCTTCAGGTCGATCTCCGCCGCGAGTTCCCACAGCGAGGGGTCCTCTTTGGTGAGCTTCGCCGCGCCCACATACGCATCGCGCGCGTCGGTGAGCCGGTGCATGGAGACCAGCGCCTCCCCCAGCTCGGTGTAGACCTCCACCGTCCCGGCGCCACCGTCGATGGCCTCGGCCAGAATTTCGACCGCGGCATCCACCTTGGAGTCACCGCGCAGCAGCTTCGCGGCGTCGAGCGCAATGGCCGACTTCTCCCCGCGCTGTGCCAACCCCATGGCCTTGCGGAGGTGCTCCACCGCCTCATCGCGGCGCCCCTGCTTCTGATCGATCTCGGCCAGCGTTTGCCACGACAGCGAGTCATTGGGGTTGAGCTTCAAGGCCAGCTCCAGCTCCTTGCGCGCGTCGGCGGTCTTGCCCTTCACCAGGTAGATGAAGCCGAGGCGGCTGTGGGTGGTGCTCCGGTTGGGGTCGAGCTTGAGCGCCTCCTCAAATCGCGCCAGGGCGTCGTCGATGCGGCCGTCGGCCAGCAGCGCCTCGGCTTCCGCGCCGGGGAGGCGCGGGTCGCCGGGAAACTTCGCGCGCACCTGAGCGAACAGCCCAATCGCCTTCTTGAACTCCCCCTTGAAGTACGCGTCGGTGGCCGCGAGGTAGAGGCCGTTGGCTTCCTGGCGCTCGGCGGTCGCATCGACGGTGGGCGCGTCTTTCTGGCAGGCCACGACCACGAGGGCTCCCACCGCACACGCCACTGAGAACTTTCGAGACATGACCTTGGGCTCCGCGTGCCGTCGCTTCAGTTCGTGGTCATTCGCAGCACTTCTTCATAGGACGTCTGCCCCATCGCCAGCTTGCGCACCGCCGCCTCGCGCAGCGTGCGCAGCCCGGAGCGACGGGCCGCCGCCAGTATCTGCTCGTAGCTGCCGCCCGAGTTGATGAGCTCGCGAATCTCTGGCGTGGCCGAGAACACCTCGAAGACGCCATTTCGCCCCTGGTACCCGGTACTTCGGCACTTGATGCACCCGGCGCCCTTGCGAATCTGCACCCCGCCCTCGCCCAGGGGCAACGGCACCTTGAGGGCGGCGATCTGGTCGGCGTGCAACGTCACCGGCGCAGAGCAGAACGGACAGTTCTTTCGAAGCAACCGCTGCGCCAGCACCCCCAACAGACACGACGAGAGGAGGAACGGTGCCACGCCCAGGTCGCGAAGGCGGCTCACCGCGCCCACGGCGTCGTTGGTGTGGAGCGTGGAGAGTACGAGGTGGCCGGTGAGCGCGGACTGAATGGCGTTCTCGGCGGTTTCGGCGTCGCGAATCTCGCCCACCATCACGATGTCCGGGTCCTGCCGGAGGATGTGTCGAAGCGCGCCGGCGAAGTCGAGGCCGATCTTGGGCTGCACCTGGACCTGGTTGAACGCGTCCCACACCATTTCGATCGGGTCTTCGATGGTGACGACGTTCACGTCCGGGCCCGAGAGCGCCTTGAGGGCCGAATAGAGCGTGGTGGTCTTGCCCGACCCGGTGGGTCCGGTGACCAGAATCAGCCCGTGCGGCTCGGCGATCCACGACTCGAAGGCCTTCTTCTCGTCGGGGTCGAACCCGAGCATGGCGATGTCCTGCACCAGGGTCTCGGGGTCAAAGATGCGCATGACGATCTTCTCGCCGAACGCGGTCGGGAGCGATGAGACGCGGATTTCAACTTCGCGCCCCTCCTTCTCGATCTTGATGCGGCCGTCCTGGGGGCGCCGTTTCTCGGAGATGTCCATTCGAGAAATCATCTTGATGCGGGAGACGAGCGGCGGGTGCACCTGCTGCGGCAGCGTGTAGACGGGGTGGAGCACACCGTCGATGCGCAGGCGCACGAGCGAGGTGTCTCGCTTCGGCTCGATGTGAATGTCGGACGCGCGGTTCTCGAACGCGTATCGCAAGAGGTAATCGACCGCCTGGACCACCGGCTTGTCCGAGGCGTCGAGTTCCTTGTCCGAGGAGAGTCGGACCAGTTGCTCGAAGTCGGAGACGTTCTGATTCTCAGAATGCTCCGACGCGGCGGCGGCGATGGTGCGCTTGAAGCCGTAGACGTCGGCGATGCCCTTCAAGATGTCCTGCTTGGCCGAGAGCACGGGAATGATCGCCCGCCCGGTCAGCCGGTGGAGGCTCTCGAACAATTCGTAGTCGTACGGATTCGCCACCGAGACCACCAGGGCGTGATTGGGCGCGATCTCGAGCGGCAGAATCACGTGTTTCTGGGCAAACGGCTTGGAGATGGTCTTGGTCGCCGCGGAGACGTCGAGTTTCAGCGTGTCGATCTTTTTGTACCCAAGCCCCGTGGCCTGCGCGACCACCTCGGAAATCTTGTCCTGGTCCAGCGGCTCGCCGTTCGCCAGAGGCACCTGAAACACCGCGATGATCTCCACGGGGGTGGGCACGTATTTCGCGCTGCCCGCCGCCTTCTGCAGCCGGGCTTTGGCCTGCATCTCCTTGCTCAGAATGTCTTTGGCCTGTTGCTCAACCAACAAGCCCGCCCGCACGAGCACCTCGAGCGCGAACGCGGTCGTGAACTCAGACGCGGTGTGTTTCACCTCAGGCTTGGTGGGCGGGTTGGCCACGGCGTCTCCGGAAAGCGGGAATCAAAAGCGCAAAGCCCACCCACGGCAAGTCCCATGAACCGCCGCACCCACAGCCTGGCGGTTTCGGTGGCGAGGTTCCAGCGTCGGGACCGCCGCACGCGGGGCACCCCGCGTCGAACCCGCACGCGCCGTTCGTGCACCGCTCGCCCACCGCGCAGTCGAGGTCACTTGCACACGCCGGCACGCACACACGTGAACCGGCGATGGCGCCGCACATTTCGGCGTTGCCGCACCCCGCGTCCAGACAGGCGCGCAGGCACAGGGCGAGACCGGTCGGGCCCGCCCTCACGCAGGTTGCGCCGGCGGGGCACGCTTCGCAGGCGCCCTCGCAGCTGCGCGAACATTGGCGCAGGCCCGTGCCTTCCACTGCAAGGCAGGTGAGGCCGGTGCCACACTCACGGGTGAGGCGGCACGAGTGCCCCAGCGGGGCGCCGGTGGCGTTCACCGGCTGGCACACGCCGTCGCAGGTTCGGCACACGCCGCCGCCGCAGTCCGCGTCACCCTGACACCGGGGCGCGCACGCCCCCAGCGTTTCGCGTTCAGCGCACGCGTACCCGCTCCGGCAGTCGGCCGCACCGGGGCGGCAGGCGGGGGCGCATTCTTCGGCCGCGCCGATCAGATGACACACGCTCGCGCCCGGGCACCCGCCGTCGCAGGGCGTGGTGCAGGACCCGTTCTCGTACTGCACGGTTCCGCTGGGAAGCGTGGTCGGCGTGCGACACAGGCCCGCCGAGCCGCACGCCGATGCCTGAGCGCACGCCGCACCCACCGGAACGTCATCGGTGCCAGGGAGCACGCACGCCTGTGGCACCGACGGGCCGAGCAGGTTCGACACCCGGCACGAGAGGGGGAACGGGCACGCGTTCGCGCCACCGTCGCAGCCCGCGCTGCAGAACGGCGTCTGCACCCCGAGGGCGGAAAGCTGCGTCACGCAGGAGAGCCCGGGGGAACACCCGCCCGCGTCGGCCTCGCACGGGGCGCCGAGGGCGCCGTTCGGGTACCGGGCGCAGAGGGCCGCGAGGTCGTCGGTCGCCAGGCCCCGACGCACCCGGCCCGCCTCCACTGCAGCCGCCATCACCGAGTCGGGCGCCGAGGCATTGTGGTCCAACCCCAGGCAGTGCCCGACTTCATGCAGGAGCACCGTCTCGAGGTCGATCTGGCTCGACGTGGGGAGCCCGCTGATCGCGAACTCAAAGTCCCTGGCGTTCAGGAACACGTCGCAGGTGACCAGCAGGCCCGCGCGAACGGTGGGCACGGCGAGCGCCACCACGCGTGGCCCAAACGACAGCTGATACAGCGGATCGGCCGCGTCGGAGACCCAGACCGGCACCACGTTGGCGTCGTCAGTGGTGCTCCCCGGCGTGGCGACGACCCCTTCTGTGAACCCCGTCGACGCGCCTTTCACCGAGGCGCAGCCCACCGCATTCCAGGTGGTCCACACCCGCTGGGCCACGGCCTCGGCGGCGCCGGCGGTGATCGCGTTCAGCGGTGGGGTGTGGGGGCCCTGCAGCCTCGTCTCCAGGGGAGCCTGGGCCGAGGCCGTGGTCTTGAAGGGCAGGTAATTGAAGGCCAGCGCCTGCAGCGACGCCACGCTGGCGAGCGCCAACGCCCAGCGCGCCGCGCGGCGGTTCACAGCTTGTCGAGAATGAACTTGGCCAGAAGGTCAGCTTCGGGCGACGACGGCTTCTTCTTGTGCTCCGCCGGCGCGGCGACAGGCGCCGTCGCCACTTCGGTGAGGTAGCCGGGGACCACCTGGTACGCCGCGTCACCGAGGATGACCGAGTCCATCATGCACTCGGCGCCCAGCGCATCGAGCTGGGTCATTGTCTTCACTTTCCCGACCAGCTTCTCTTTGTCTTCGCCGCTGGCCAACGACACGAAGTGAATGGCCGGGACCACCGGGTGCGGCGTCTTGGAATCTGCCGCCACGAGCTTGCCGTCTTTGAGGTCGGCCTTCTCCTCCGACGCCCAGGTCTCCAATTGGCTCTGCGGCAGGAACAGTTTCACGCGCCCCACCATACAACGCGCCTTGCGAGTGCGGAACCTTCGTATTAACTCCAAATGAGTCGACGCGATTCTCCCTCTCGAGGTGCGACATGGCTGGCCACACAGTCGAAGTCAAAGACGCAGGGTTCAAGGCCGAGGTGCTGGATTCCACCACCCCCGTGCTGGTTGATTTCTGGGCCACCTGGTGTGCCCCGTGCCGAGCCATCGCCCCCGCGCTGGAAGAACTGGCCGCGCAGTACCAGGGCAAGGTCAAGGTCGCGAAGCTGGACGTCGACTCCAATCAGCAGACCGCGCAGGCCTACGGCGTTCGCTCCATTCCTACCCTCTTGATGTTCAAGGGCGGCAAGGTGGTGGAGCAGATTGTAGGCGCGGTGCCTAAATCGAAGCTTGAAGCGGCCTTCCAGAAGGTCGTCTGACCCTGACGCTCGAGGTCTTCCGCCGTGCTCGGTACGTTCCTGAAGCCCGAGTACGAGGAACTGATACGAAATAAGGACTGGGAGTCGCTTCGCGTCGCGTTCGAAGACTTCCACCCGGCCGACATCGCTGAAGTGTTGGTGGACCTGCCGCTTGAAGACTCGGGCGTCATCTTCCGCATTCTCCCGCGGGGCACCGCCGGCGACGCGTTCGAGTACCTGCCCATCGAGCGCCAGGTCGAGCTCGTGCGGACGTTGGGTTCAGAGCAGCTCGTCACCGTCCTCAACGAGATGGCGCCGGACGATCGCACGCGCCTGTTCGGAGAGCTGCCGGCCGAGGTCACCAAGCGCGTTCTCAGCACGCTGGCGCCCGAGGAGCTGAAGGTCGCCCGCCAGCTGCTCGGCTACCCCGAGAATTGCGCGGGGCGGTTCATGACGCCCGAGTACCTCGCGGTGCGGCCGTCGATGACGGCGGGCGCGGTGCTGGAGTTCGTGCGCAAGAACGGGCGTGGGACGGAGACGCTCAACGTCCTCTACATCACGGACGACAAGGGCGTGCTCATCGCGGACATCCGGCTGGGTGAAGTGGTGATGGCCGCGCCGGAGATGCGACTTCAGGACATTCCGACCCGGCAGTTGGTGTCGCTCCCGGCGACCATGGACCGGACCGAAGTCGTCGAGGCGTTTCGAAAGTACGACCGAACCGCGCTCCCGGTGACGGACTCTCACGGGGTGATGGTGGGTATCAT
>CAZFXD010000224.1:0-8522 GCA_964522795.1 uncultured Myxococcaceae bacterium | reverse complement strand
GGTTCGCTCGCCCCCTCAACGTGCTGTTGACCGCGTTCAACAACGCCTTCCTCCCCATCTATTTCGAGCAGCGGAGAACGGGCACGCCCGAGTCGAGCCACCGCCTGGCGCGCGTGGTGGGCGTGGTGTGGTCAGGGTCGCTTCTGGCCAGCCTCGCCGTGTCGCTGCTGGGGCCTCCGGGGATTCGGCTCGTCACCCCGGTGCGGTTTCACGAGGCGGCGTTCTTGATTCCGCTCATGACGCTCGCCTTCCAGTGTCACGTGCTCTTCGTGCTCACCAGCGCGGAGACGTATTACAGCAAGGTGTCGGTCATGGTGGCTGGCAACGCCATCGTGGGGAACACCGTGCTGGTGGTGGGGACGTGGTTCCTCGCGGAGCGCCTCGGCGCCGTCGGGCTCGCGGTGGCGAACATTGCGTACGAACTCACCATCGCGCTGATTGCCCTCGCCTACCAGCGCGCCTCGGTGGCTCTCCCGGTCGAGTGGCGCAAGCAGGTCATCCCCACGCTCGCCTGCGTGGCGCTTTATTTCGCGGGTGCGCAGCTGAGCCCGGGGGCCATCGTAGCGGACATCGCCATCGGCGCGGTGGCGACGCTGGCGTTTGCGGCCGTCCTGTTCGTGCAGGACTCTCCGCTGGTGCAGGTGCTCAAACAGCGCCGGTTGAAGGTCTAGGCGCTACTTCTTCAGCGCGCCGCCGAGCGCCTTGGAGAGCAGCTCCACCTCGGCGGGAATGCGGCTGCGCGCGAAGTCGGCCGCGGGGCCGCGAACGAGCCGCTTGGTGAGCGCGTACCCCTGACCCGCCAGCTCGGTGAGGGCGTTGGCGCGCTCGAGGGCCGTGGGCATCAGCTTGTCGGCCGGGACCACCGTCGAGATTCGATAGAGCGCCTGCTCTTCGGGGCTCCATACCTTTCCGTGCACGAGCAACTGCGTGAGCATCGGGTTGGGCGCGGAGGCCCGGCAGATCTCAACGCCGAAGGTAGGCACGAAGAGCCCCGCGGGGACTTCGTTGAGGCCGAACTTGAACGGGCCTTCCACCTGAATGCGCTCGTCCGCTGCCCAGCCGAACATGCCACCGGCGCCGAGCGCATGCCCGCTCATCGCCGCCACCACCGGTTTTGGAAACGTGAAGAGTCGAAGCGCGATCTCCCCAAACCGGGTGATGAGGTGCTTGAGGTCGGAGAGCGCGAGGGTGGGAAGTACCTTGAGGTTGAGGCCCGCGGAGAAGTACCCGGCGCGGCCGGTGAGCACCATCGCCAGGGCGGGTGATTTTTCGACCTCGGTCAGCGCCGCGTCGAGCGATTCAAATTCGGGCAAGGTGAGCGCGTTCGCTTTTCCATCATCGAACGAGACCACTGCCACGCCGCCTTCGTTCCGAACGTTCCATTGAGCCATGGGCGAGTGCTATCGCATCGCCTCGCGCCGCGAAACGAGCGACTGTCGTTTCAGCGCCCGGCGGCGCCGATGGCGCGCTGAGGTGAGGTTCAGCTCGTCAGGGCAGGCGCAGCCTGGCCCCCCGGCGAGGCGGGCAGAAGTAGTGCCCCCCGGTGACCGCGCGGGTGAACGAGAGCAGCGCGTCAGAGATTCCGTCGTCGGCGCCTGACATCCGCCGCAGGACCTGGGTGAAGGGTCCCAGCGAATGGGCGAACGCCACGAAGTACAGCCCGTGCTCGTGGAGCGAGCCGTAGGGCATGGAGCGGCGGAGCATGAACGCCTCCGGGGTGAACGACTCCTGCGCTGCGCGCTTCACGTGGGCCGACGGGGGCGCGTGCTTCAACTCCGCGTTGGTCTTCTGGGCCCGGCCGATGGCGTGGTCGCGGGCCTTCGGCTTCATCGCCTCGAAGTGCTGGAGGTCGTGCACCCAGCGTTGGACCGAGACGAAGCTTCCCTCGTGGAGCGGCGAACCAGGCGCCGACACTAACGCCGTCGCCGCGGCCTTCTTGCCCCGGGGGTTCTCGGTGCCGTCCTCGTAGCCCGACAGGTCGCGGCCCTCGGCGAACACGAACGAGGCGATGTCTTCTCTGACGCGAAACGTGGTGCCCAGGGCCCATGTCAGCCCGCGCGCGCGGTGCAGCGCCGACCCCGCGTCGTCGCCTCGCACGAAGGCCCACAGGGCGCCCTGGGTGGCGGGGAAGTTCGCCTGCGGGGTGGAGAGCGGCTCAAACGCGCGTAACCCGGGGACCTTCGCCCCCAGCGCGTCGACGGTGGGGAGCCCGAGGCCAATCACCACCTCGTCATCGAGCCGGAGCGCCTCCAGCGCGCGGCGCACCTCGCCCACCCCGTCTCCTTCGATGAGCTCGAAGGTGAGGAAGCGCGCCGCCGGAGGGACCGGCGCCAGGATTCCGGGTTGGTGGCTCATGAGGAGGGAAAAGTAGCGCGACGCATCCCTCGGCGCCGGTATTTTTGACCGCGACGCTTGCCGGCCGCGGGCGCCGTTCGCTATCGCCGCCGCGTGCTGACCACGCCTCGACTTCTCCTGCGCCCCTGGCGGCCCGAAGACCGTGAGCCCTTCGCGGCGATGAACGCGGATCCGCGGGTGATGCGCTACTTCCCCTCGGTGCTGACCCGCGCAGAGAGCGACGCGTTGGCGCAGCGCATCGACGATCACCAGCGCCTCCACGGGTTCGGCTTCTGGGCGGTGGAGGTCCCGGGCGTGGCGCCGTTCGTGGGCTTTGTGGGCCTGTCGAACGTGAACTTCGACGCGCCCTTCACCCCGTGCGTGGAGACGGGCTGGCGTCTGGCCGCCGAGTTCCAGGGCCGCGGCTACGCCACCGAGGCGGCGCGGGCGTCGCTCCGATATGCGTTCGACGTGCTCAACCTGGACAGCGTGGTGGCCTTCACGCCCGTCGCCAACCAGCCCTCGCGGCACGTGATGGAGAAGCTGGGCATGGTGCATCAGCCCGAGAGCGATTTCTTCCACCCGCGCATCCCGGCCGAAAGCCCGCTGCAGCGCTGCGTGCTCTACCGCGTCACACCCACGCAGCTACGCGGGTGAGGTTCCCAGCTTCACCAGGGTGATAGCGCTCTCCGGGCAGGCCACCACGCACAGCCCGCACGCCCGGCAGGCGGCGGCGTTCGGGGTGTAGGCCGACTGCATGCCGTGCACGCGCACCTTCAGCCGCGGGAAGAAGGAGAGGGCGGCGTAGTCGGCGTCGTCGATGCGTCGAACGTCAAAGACGTCGAAGGGGCAGACGTCGGCGCAGTCGCTCTTCCCCTCGCACTTGCTGCGGTTCACCACCGGCGCCCAGGTGCCGGCGGGCGCGTTGCAGCGCTCACCGGGGCGTTGGGGATCCGCCGCGGCCTTCCGCGTCTTCTCCGGGTTCTTTGAGCCTCGACTCATGACGGACTCCCGCTTCGAAGTGAGAGCGACCCACCGAAGGGACACCTCCCGCGCGTGACGAAGTAAACCGCGAGCGGCGCGTGAGGTGTGTGAAGTTTTGTGGTCCCTCTCCGCATCGCGCGGTGGCGGCGCATGCGGTAGACGCCAGGTGTGCGGTCCCCCCTGACAGCCGGTGCGGCGCTCCTCCTGGCGGTGGCGATCTCGGCGTGCACCACGTCGCCGTCCAGGGTGTGCAGCCCGACGCGCTGCAACGGGTGCTGTCTGGCGGATGGGGGCTGTGCCCCCGGCGACGTCCCGAGCGCGTGTGGAGTGGCTGGCGCGGCCTGCGCGAGCTGCGACGGCGCCCTCGAGTGCCGTTCCGGTGCCTGTGAGCAACCGCTCCCGCCCGACGCTGGCCCCGGCGGCGGAGGTGGCGGCGCGGGTGGCGGAACCGGGGGCGGTTCGGGCGGAGGCGTCGTGGACAGCGGGGTGACGTGCGACGCCGGGTCGTACTTCTGCAACGGGCACTGCGCGAAGAACGACCCCACGGCGTGCGGCCCGACGTGCACGGCCTGCACCACACCGAGCGCCAACGGCTTTGCGGTGTGCCTCGACAGCCAGTGCATCATCGCGTGCAACTCCGCCGAGTACACCCAGTGCGGAACGGAGTGCGTGGTGTGCCCGGCCGATGGCGGCGTGGTCACCAGCGCGTGCGACGGCAACGCCTGCGTGGCGCAGAGCTGCCTCAATGGCTACCGGAGCTGCGGAGGAACGTGCGCGCTCTGCCCCGAACCGGCGAGCGCCACCTCGTGCTCCGGCACGGCTTGCGTGGCCACGGCGTGTTCCCCGCCGTTCCGTCTCGACGGCGGCTCGTGCGCGGGCCTTCGCTACCTCGTGGTCGATCCGGACGGGAGTGATGGACCCACGGGGGCGGCCCACACGCCCGCGGGCGGGCACCTGGTCGCGTGGCAGAACGCCGGGGCGAGCGGCGGCATGAAGATCGCGTTCCTCGATGGCGGTGGGTTTTCGTCCCCCGCCACCATCGGGACGTCGTACTCGACCAACCTGTCCTTCGCGGTGGACTCCGCGGGTGGCGAGCACGCCTCGTTCGTGATCAAGGGCTACACCAACACCTCCGACAGCCTGCAGTACGCCACGCGGCTCGACGGCGGCGCGTGGCAGGAGCAGACCGTGCTGGGAGGCGATGGAGGCACGGTTCGATTTCCCGGCACCGCCATCGCCGTCACGACCAACGGCGACCTGCGCCTCGTCTTCGAGCAGTACCTGCGGTACCGCCTGGGGTACCTGGAGCGGAACAACGGCGTGTGGACGACGGCGATCGACGTGCCACCCATCTACGCCGGTGGGGCGTTCCGGCTCGCCGTCGACGCCATGGGGACGTCCCACATTCTGGTGGGGAACGGCGTTCAGCTCTCCTACGTCACCGGCAACGCCGCTGGACTCAGCATGGGGACGCCGGTCGTCACTTCGCTCCCCGTCGCGGCCGGCTTCGCGCTGGCCCTGGATTCTCAGGGCGCGCCCGCCGCGGCGTGGGTGCGGAGTGGAGTGATCAAGTACCGCACGTTCTCCGGTGGGCTGTGGTCCGCCGTCGAGGACGTGAGCGAGTGCGACTCCAGCACGCCGCTGGTCCTGGGTTTCGATTCGGCGGACCACCCGTACCTGGCCTTCCTGGGGCAAGACGTCACCGGGCGGAAGGGCCTGCGGTTCGGCGCGCGGTTCGGGACCGCGTGGGTGTTCGAGACGGTGTTCCGACCCTCCGGTTCATTCGACTACCTGCGCGACCTCTCCATGCACGTCCGGGGCCCGGGCGAAGTGGCCATCACCGGGCATGTGTTCGGCGATGGCATCGTGCACTTCGCGCCGCGCTGAAATCAGAGCGGGTCGTCGGCGTCGGCCTTGAGCGCCTCGAGGCTCTCCAGCATGCCGGCGAGGGCCGGCGCGCGCTCCGGAGCGAGTTCCAGCGCGCGCTTGTACGACTCAATCGCAGGTCCGTAGTGCTCAAGCGCGGTCTGCGCGGCGGCGAGCGCGAACCACGCGCTCGGGTGCCCCGGCGAGAGCTGCGTCGCGCGATGCGCGAACGCTTCGGCCGCAGCGAGGTTCTTCTGCGCCGAGGCCACCGAAGACTGTTCGAGCGCGATGCTGAAGTTCTGCGGCTCGAGTTCAGCCGCCTCAGCGAGCAGCGCCGCCGCTTCCTTGTAGCTGCCGAGCGCTTTGGCCCAGCCCGCCACGCGGGTGCGAAAGTGCGCTCCGGGAAACTTGTACCCGAGCGCCATTCTTCCGAACTGCAGCGCCCACAGCGTCTGCTTCGGGTCCTCTGCCAGCCGTTCGGCCTGCCACGCCCACTCCTCCGCAATCTCGGGAGGGTCTTCGGCTTCACCGTTCTTCACCAGCGGTCGGAGCGTCTCACCCACCAGGCCGACGACGAACACCTCGTCACCTTTCTGTAGCCGCCGTTGAATGATGGCGAAAGGGTCGACAGAAATGCCGCTCGGCCAGGTGAGGCGCCACGCGGTGAGCGGTGAGCCCGGAGGTGGCGCGGTCCAGCGACCCCGGAAGCGACGCACGAAGATGTCTCCCACGAACGCAGCCAGCCTGAGCGGGGCCTCGGGGTGCTTCTGGAGGTCCGCTGCGTCCACCGGCTTGCGCCCGAAGAGCGAGTTGATGAGCACGTCGACGGCGGTGAGCGTCATGGCGCCGGTGTCGGTGCGGAACCCGCGCTCCTTCAGCATCCACTCGCCCGCCGAGATGGCCGCTTGAAGCTCCTCGGGGAACGGAGCTTCGGCCGGTGCTGCGCCGGGCACCTCGGCCGCGGCGGCGAGGGACTGCTCGACCTCGGCTTTGGTGGCGGCGTCTGCCCGCAGGGCGAGGGCCTGCAGCAGGAATCTCGCCGCGATGTCTTTTCGGTCTCGCGCCTCGAAGAACCGCGCCTGGCGGAGCCAGCCGTCAGCTTCTGAGGGGTCCGGGAGTCTTCCGGTGTGGGCCCGGAGTTGCTCGAACAGAATCTCGAAGTTCTCCGCCTCGCCTTTCGCCACTCGGTTGAATGCGCGATTGACCGGGAACACCTGCGCGCCCTGCGGGATGACCACGCTCGACATCCGCGCATGGACGGGCTCGCCCGGTTCCTCCTCCCAATACCCGCCGAAATAGCGGCGAACGACCTCGCCGAAGAAGCAGCCGAACCGCATGATCACGGCTTCCTGCCCCGCGGTGGGCTTCCAATCTGCCCGGCCCCCATCGAGGCCCGACTCACCGTAGGTGTGGCTGAGAAAGACGTCGACCGCCGCCACGGCCGCGGGGTGAAATTCGAGGAGGATGAGTTGCTCGGTCTTGACCGCGTGCTCGGCCATGGCGGTGTAGTCGAGCTGGGTCTTCCCCTTTCCTGAGGCCGCTACCGGCGCTGTGGCCGTGACTTTGGCGTTGCAGAACGGGCAGGCCGAGAACGCCGCGTTGAATACTCGCCCGCACGCTCGGCATTTGACCGGGTCGGCCATGGAAGAAGGCCAACTGTAGCAGGCGACGTGGTCGCGACTACTGCCGCGTCCAGGAGGTGACGAAGCCGCCGTCGTCGATGGTGAAGACGAACTTGCCCCCATCGGTGGTGAGGGTGGTGATGTGACCCGCCGCGTTTCTGATCACCGGCCACGCCGCCCGGTCGACCGAGGCGTCAGGCCACATGCGGTAGGCGGGCACCACCCCGCCGTCGACGCTGTAGAGATCCGCCATGAAGAGGAACTGGTTGATGGGCTCTTTGAAGCCCGCGTCGAATCGCACCAGGGCCACGTCCAGCGTACGCGCGCTGTCCGTCCAGTACTGGAGCGAGGTGGAGGGAATCAGCGTCGACGGGTAGCTCTGGAAGAACGCGGCGCCGGTCATGCTGCGCAGGAACTGTTTGTCGGTGGTGCCCGCCCGGGCGATCAAGGCATCGCGGCGGCTCGCCCGGACCGGGTTGGCGTCGATGAGTTCTCGCTGAATGGAGAAGTGCGCCGAGTACAACAAACCCTCCAGCCAGGTGTCGGTGGAGACCGCGGCCACCTCGGCGGGGAAGGGGTTCTCCAACTGCGTTCCAGGCGCGACGTTGGTGATGCCCACCTCGCCGCGGCTGCCGAACCCCACGTTGGTGGGCGCGACGTTGTTGAGCGAGTCCGCCTGAACCACGTGCCCGAACACCACCAGCGGCGTGGGAAAAGCGTCTACCAGCGAAGAGATGGCGGTCAGGGTGGACTGTGGGAGCGCGTTGTTGTCGTGCAGCAGCACGCCGTTCTTGGTCATCAGCGTCGCGCGTGTCCCCGTGAGCCCGAGCGTGGACGCAATGCCGTTCGCCGCGCAGGCGTCGAGCGGTCGCACGTCGGCGAGCGCCATCCACGTCTGGGCTCGGTACGCGGCCAGATAGGGCTGGGTGGTTCCGCTGAAGGTGGGCGACGCGCCGAGAATCGTCGGGTGCGCCGCCACGAGCTCCGCCAGGCGGGCCACCCAGTACCCGCGCATCTGCGGGGCGATGAGCGACAGGCTGGACTCGAAGGCCGTGAAGAAGGCGCCGACGCTGAAGAGTGTTTCGCGAATGCCCGAGTCGGCGGCGAGCGCAGGGCCCACGTTGTTCCCCAGCGCGGTGGCGAGCCCGTCGAGCTTCTTCCAGGCCGCGCGGGTGAGGCCTTCCTGCAGGAGCGTGCGCTGCGGGGCCGGCGCCCAGAAGAAGACGGGGTAGCCGATGTAGTTTCGAATTCCGTTCGTCCACGGCCGGCCGAGCGTCACGAAGTACTCGGTGAAGAACGCCTCGTAGGCCGCGGCGCTGTACGGCCCCGACATCAACACCGCGTTGGCCTGATCGACGCTCGTCTGCACCCAGTTGTAGGCGATGACGTCGAGCGCGTTGATGAGCGCCGTGCGATCCGAAGCGCTCAGCCCGCCCGCTCCGGCGTCCAGCGTCAGGTACGTGGCTCCCAGGCACGGCAGCCAGGGGAGCCCCGCGTCGACCTTGCCCGCATCGACGGTGCCGCCACCCGCGCCGCCGCTGCCGCCGCCGACAGCCCCACCGCCTGCACCGCCGGATGTTGTGATACGCGAGGACGAGCGCATCACCCCTGCCGCTCCCCCCCAGCGCCCTCCCGGCTCCGCTCCGGGCCAGCAGGGCCTCAATCCCCTGCTTGGCAGCCTGCCTCAATCCTTCCAACTAGACCCCCGTGTCCCCT
>CAZFXD010000223.1:0-8522 GCA_964522795.1 uncultured Myxococcaceae bacterium | reverse complement strand
CATCGACCTTCACACCCGCATCAGCCACACCGCTGTCGCCCGGGCCCCCGGCGTCAGGCGCGCCCGCGTCGGGCAGCCCGGCGTCGAGGCCGCCCGCGTCCACGCTGCCCGCGTCAGCCGTGCCTGCGTCCAGCACACCCGCGTCAACGGCGCCTGCATCCGGAACGCCCGAGTCCACCGCGCCGGCATCGACCGCGCCCGCGTCGATGGCCCCGGCGTCGGCGCTGCAGACCACGAGCGCCGCGCCCGAGTTTCTCGGGTTCGCAGCCACCAGCTCGAAGTCGCTCCCGTTGGAGTCCGTCTCCTGACACCCGGACTTCTTCCGCGTGGTGGAGGAGGTGTTGCCGCTCGTCCCGGGCGCGACCGCGGTCTCGAAGCAACTGGCCGTGCTCCCGTAGCCGACGAAGTCGACCACGTTGGGGTCGAACAGGTAGCTGCAGGGGCCCCCGTCGGGGACGAGCGTGGCCGCGGTGTTGAGGAGCGCCACCTTCCCCGCGCTGGACGCCAGGTTGGTGGACCAGGTGAAGTCGGGCGTCGGGAGCACCGACGCGTCCATCGCGCCGCCGGCGGCCAGCTGAATGAGGAAGTACCCGCCGGCGGGGATGCTCGCATCAGGCAACGGCACGGCGCTGAAGGTGGAGCCCGCGGCCGAGGCGTACTGCACGGACCACCCGGCGACGCTCACGACCTGGGCGCCGTTGTTGTGCAGTTCGACGAAGTCGTTATTGAACGCCGCGGAGGAGTTGCCACCGCCACCGTAGATCTGGCTCACCACCACGCCCGCGCTCAGCGCCTGGCGTTGCCGCTCCAGCCCAGCGGGTTCAGGGCTCGCGCCACACGCGGCGACCAGCATCAACAGGGGCACGAACGCCAGCGCGTAGGAACGAAGCATGCGCGGCATGTTCTCACGTTTCGCGCCCCGGCATCGAGCGCGCTACGGTCCCCTCGATGCGTTCCATCCTCTTCACCGCGGTGCTGCTGGGCGCGGCCTGGAAGCCGGGCGGCAGCGACGGGGCGCTGGTGATTGAGGTGCGCGACGATGAGGCGCAGGCGTTGAGCGGCGTGCGCATCACCGGGTCCGTTCGCGCGTCGTGGGAAGACGTGTGTGAGGCCACCTGGCACATCGGCGGCGCGGATGCCGGCGCCCCGGGCATCAAGACCCGCGAGGTGCTGGTCGAAACCGAAGACTCGCGGGTGCGCCACGAGCAGGTCGCCGCCCCCATCGTCAAAGATCGCGACTACACGCTGCAGTCGTTTCGCACCCGCGACGCCGGGTTCTGCAACGTCTCCTTCGCCAGCCGGAACGATCTGGGGCCCAAACCGAGTCCACAGCTCGTGCGCATCGAACGCATCGAAGGGTTCTGGCGAACCACCGCCAGCGCCGACGGCGGGGCCACGCTGACGTACGAGACCAACGCCAGCATCGACACGCCTGTTCCGACATTCCTCTTGAGCGGCCCCCGCAAGAGCCGCGCCGTCGAGCTGTGGCGTTGGGTGGAGCGGCGCGCGCTCACCGCCCCGTCGTCACCGCCGGGAACGACGCGCTGAGGCGTAGGGCAGTCCGGCCACCGCACCAATTCGGGTCACCACCCGCGAGCCGACCCGGCAGCCGCGGCGCACCGCCTCGCGAATCACCGCCGCGGGGGCCGCTTCGAGCTCGCCTCGGTTGGCGCAGGTGCGCGAGAGCGCATGCAGAAACCCGGCGTTGAAGCCGTCACCCGCACCCGTGGTGTCGACCACGCGCACCCTCGGCGCGGGGACCGAGGTCTCGACACCGCGGAACCGGTAGACGGCCCCCCGGGGCCCCCGGGTCACCACCGCCAGGCTGACGCCCCAGCCCGCCATCACCTCGAGCGCCCTGGAGACGGTGCGCGCGCCGGTGACGAACTCCATCTCTTCGTCGGACAGCTTCATCACCGCGCAGTGGCGAGCCAGGTCGCGAATCAGCTTCTGCAACACCCGCGGGTCTCTCCACATCTTCAGTCGAAGGTTGGGGTCGCAAGAGGTGATGACGCCGAGGCGCTGAGCCCGCCGTGCCGCCTCGAGCACGGCCCGCCGCGCGCGTGGCGTGTGGAGCGAGTTGGTCCCGAAGTGGACGATGCGCGTGTCGCGCAGGAGCGCCGCCGGGGTCTCACGGGCATCGAGAAACGACTCCGCGGAGCGGTCCCGGTAGAAGATGAAGCTCCGCTCGCCGCGCTGATCAATGGCGACGAACCCGATGCCGGTCTTTCCCCGGGTGGTGGGCCGCAGCGCGCGGACATCGACCCCTTCAGCGCCCAGGGCGTCGCGAAGAAACCGGCCCAGCTCGTCGTCTCCCACCACGCCCGCGAGCGCGCTCCGGCCCCCCAGGCGCGCCACCCCAATGGCCACGTTGGCCGGCGCACCGCCGGGGCACATCTTCCACAACCGGGTTTCGTGCACGGGGCCGCCGGGCCGCGAGGGGAGAAAGTCGACCAGGGCCTCGCCCACGCACACCACGTCGAAGCGCACGCGGCTCATCCGCTCTTGGGCGGCGCGGTGGTGGCGGCGCTGTTGGCGGCCGCGCTGCGAACCCCCTGGCGCAGCAGCTCGTTGTCCCAGGCGGCGTCGTGCTCGCGCCCGAGCACCGAGGCGTGCTCTTCGCGCATCGCCTGCTCCGCGGCGGCGATCGCCTTGCGCGCGCTGTCGAAGAACTCGTCCTGCGTCTTGCCAAACAGGCTGCTCATGCGCCGCAGGCTGGCCTCGTCGTGATCTCTCCAGCTCCGGGCGATGCGGTGGGCGGTGTGCGCTCGCATGCCGGTGAGCATCAGCGCATCGACCGCCATCTCCGCCGCCGAGCCCATGGTCTCGCGGTGAATGTGGGTGATGCCGAGCTTGCGCAGCCGGTAGTCGTGGGTGCGGTTTCGGGCGCGGGCCAGAATGGGCAGGCCGGGGAAGTGGCGCAGCACCAGCTCGGCCACTTCGACCGACTTCTCCACGTCGTCGATGGCGAGCACGAACAGCTTCGCCTTGCGGCAGCCGGCCGCCTCCAGCAGTTCGAGCCGGCTGGCGTCGCCGTAGTGCACCTGCTGGCCCAGGCGGCGCAGCATGTCCACCATGGTGGGATCGAGGTCGAGCACGGTCACGCCGGTGCCCGACAAGCGAAGCATGCGCCCAATCACCTGCCCCACCCGGCCGAACCCGGCGAGCACCACGGGGTTGTCGGCGTGCTCAATCTGATCGTGCGCGCGGGCCGGCGCCTTCTCGGTCACGCGCGGCAGCACCAGGCGCTCGAGCGCCACCAGCACGGGGGGCGTGAGGAGCATGGACATGGCGGTGGAGATCACGAGCAGCGACGTGACGTCTTTGGGAATGACGCCCGTGGAGGCCGCGAGCGAGAGGAGCACGAAGGCGAACTCGCCCACCTGAAGCAGGCTGAGCGCGAAGGTCCACCGCGCCGGCCGATCGAGCTTGAACAAGCGCCCCAGTCCGAAGAGCACCAGCCCCTTGAGGGACATCGCGCCCAGCGTCACGAACGCCACCGCGAGCGGTCGATCGCGCAGCAGCCCGAAGTCCACGTCGGCGCCGACGGAGATGAAGAACAAGCCCAGGAGCAGTCCCTTGAACGGCTCGATGTCGGCCTCGAGCTCGTGGCGATACTCGCTGTCGGCCAGCACCACCCCGCCGAGGAAGGTGCCCAGCGCTGGCGAGAGCCCGACCAGGGTCATCAAGAGCGCGATGCCGATGACGAGGAAGAGCGCGAAGGCCGTGAAGAGCTCGCGCAGGCGAGTCTGGGCGACGACCCGCAGCGCAGGCCGAACGACGAAGCGGCCGATCAGCACCACCGTGGCCACCGCGCCGAGAATGAGGAGCGCCTGCACCCAGCCCGGACGGCCCGCGTCGTTCTGCGAGGCGCCGGCCAGCGCTACCGGCGCGAGCAGCGGGAAGGCGGCGAGAATGGGAATGACGGAGACGTCTTGAAACAGCAGCACCGCGAAAGAGGACTGGCCGCCGGGCGTCTTGAGGAGCGACTTCTCCGCCAGGGTGGAGAGGACGATGGCGGTAGAGGACATGGCCAGGGTGAGTCCGATGGCGAGGGAGCTGTTGAGGGTCTGCCCGAACATCATGGCCACGGGCACCACCGCCGCGGCGGTCACCACCACCTGGGCCGTGCCCAGCCCGAAGATGGGGCGGCGCAGCTGCCACAGCAGCGAGGGCTTCAGCTCCAGCCCGACGAGGAAGAGCATCATCACCACGCCGAACTCGGCGAAGTGCATCACGTGATGCCCTTCGCCGCCGACCAGCGAGAGCGCGAACGGCCCGATGGCGATTCCGGCCAACAGGTAGCCGAGCACGGACCCCAGCCCGGCCCGTCGCGCGAGCGGAACGCCGACCACCGCGGCCGCGAGGTAGATGAACGCCTGGAGGAGCACGCTGTCGTTCATGCGGCGCTCCCGGAGGGCACACGGCCCGCGGCTCCGACGACAAACTCGTCCACGTTGCGTTCGACCTTCTCGGCCCTGACGAGGCGCTCCACGTCGAGCGTGTCGTCGCGAAGCCCGGTCAACAGCTTGTTGTATTCAGCGCTCAGCGCCGCCAGATCCGCCTCCGTCTCCGAGCGCAGCGAGGCGTGGACCACGAACGGGGCCAGAAAGCGCATGCCGCACAGGTGCGCGGTCTGATCAAACGGCGAGAGAAACTGCCGCATGGAGAACCGGTTGTACCCGCCCGGCTCGTACGCGTGCGCTGGACCGCCGGTGGAGATGGCGTTCAGCGTCAACTTCCCGCGGAGCTGGTTGCCACCCTTCCCGTAGGCCCACCCGTATTCGAGCACCAGGTCCTGCCACTGCTTGATGATGGGCGGGGCGGAGTACCAATAGAACGGGTGTTGAAAGACGACCACGTCGTGCTCGAGCAGAAGCGCCTGCTCCCGGCGCACGTCCAGGTGCATGGCCGGATACGTCTCGTACAGGTCGTGCACCGTGACCCCGGGCAGCGTGGCGGCGCCTTCCACCAGCGCGCGATTGGTGCGCGAGCGCTCGTACACCGGGTGGGCGAACAGCACGAGAATGCGGCGCGGCATGCGGGAGCACTCCTACAAGCGAGTGGCGGCGTACGCCACCCGAAGTCGAACCAACTTCAGGTCCCGGCGTCGCGGTTCTCAAACACCAGCGGGTACGTGACCTGCACCTCGCCGTCCATCGGCGCGTCGAAGCGCAAGTCCGAGACCACGTTGAGCACGCACCCTTCGAAGGCGGCGTGCCCGAGGCCGGCGTCGCCGAGGGAGACCTGCGTCACCTTCCCCACCTCGCCGTCGTCGGTGTCGATGGTGAAGCGGGGGACAATCTTGCCCGCCAGCCCGGGCTTCACTTTCAGCCAGGCTTCGTAGCAGTCCTTGAGCTCAGGGATGGCGCCGCGCATCGCGGCCTTGATGCCCTCGCGGCTGATGGCGAAGCGAACCCCGCCGTCGACGACGCGCGACGGGCCTCCGATGAATCGCGGGCGAGCCGGGCCCTCGGGCGACGGCTGACCGGCGCGGTCGGCCGAGGCGTTGGCCACCACGCTTCCCGGGCTCGAAGGGGACGGCGGCGGCGCCACCGTTGAGTTGGAGGGCGCGTTCGCGGCGGCAGGGCGCAGCGGCGCAGCGGACGGGCCCGTGCCCGACGCCACGTCTGCCCCGAGCGGCGAGTCATTCGGGGGCGCGGGAGCGGCGGAGAAGCTGGGCAGCACGAACAAGCGGGCCGCCGCGATCAATGCGAGCGAGAGGAGGAGCGCACCGAGAAGGATGCGTCGAGACTTCAACCGCGTGGCTCAGGCCGTGGGGAGCTGACCGGCGACGCCTTTGGTGTACGCCTTGAGCCGCGGATCAACGCCGGTGAAGCGCGCGCCGAAGCTCGCCGGGGCGTTGGGCACCACCCAGCGGACCTGCGCTTCGAAGCCGAAGCGCTGCCCCAGCACGATGATGGTGCCGGAGATCGACTGGCCGGGCACGAACGTCGCCGGCGCCTCGGCCGCGAAGCCACCGTGCGAGACGTCGACGGTCTCGCCTTTGGTGTGGCCTTCAATCTCAATCGGCAGCGTGCGCGGGTAGCGCGCGTCTTTGCGGCGGTTCGTCGGATTCACTTTGGGTGTGTTCGTGTCCATCGCGGCCTCCCCTTGCGTTCCTGACCTGCTTCTACCTCACGTCGCGCGGTGTGACTACCCGCCATGTCTGGCGCCACCAACATCGCTATGGAGCCCCTTTGACGTCCGCCACGCAACGCCCCGCTTCGCAACGGGGCCTGGTCAGACTCTGGCAATCGCCGAGGAAGTCTTCGGCCCGGCAGGTCTGATTGAGTTGGGCGACCTGGGCGTCGATCTGGCTCCTGGCGGCGGCGTTCACCGGGGCGTCGCAGGAGCAGTTGCTCTTCCCGGCGAGGATGCAGGTGTCCGCGGTCACGCACGCGCCCGCGTCGGAGATCGTGGCGGTGAGCTGAGTCAGCTTCGCCTCCACGGAGGGCGCGGCGGCGCCGCACTGGGTGAACAGCAGACAGCACGCGACAGCGGACAGGATGCTTCGAATCATGGCGTTACCTCGTTGAGTGTTGGTGCTGCCGGCGTTTTGCAGAACCGATGCCACGCACGACTTGCCGCTGGAGCCCCCGCTAAGCGCGCACAAGGTGGAGCACCTCGCACCCAGACGGTTCGCAGTCTCACGCGTGAAACACGAGGTTTCCTGAGGGACGCCGAGCGCAGCGCCTCAGGAATCTGTCGACCAGAAGACGAAGTTCCTGAGGACGCTGATCGTCAGTTTGATACGGTGCCGCCCTCACTCACCGGAGATACACATGGCTCTCAAGTCTGAAGACATCAAGGTCGGGACCGGCGCTGAAGCGAAGTCGGGCAAGCGCGTGACGGTGCACTACGTGGGCACGCTCACCAATGGCTCCAAGTTCGACAGCTCGCGCGACCGCAACGAAGGCTTCGACTTCACGCTGGGCGCGGGCGATGTGATTCAGGGGTGGGACCAGGGCGTGGCCGGCATGAAAGTGGGCGGCGTTCGCAAGCTCACCATTCCCCCCGAGCTGGGCTACGGCCCGCGCGGCTACCCGCCGGTCATTCCCCCGAACGCCACGCTGGTGTTCGAGGTCGAGCTGCTCGACGTCGGCTGAGGTGGAACCGTCGTTTGGCGTGCGAGGTGCGCCCCTGCCCGTTACGGTAGGCCGGTGATGATTCGACGCGCCTCCATCTCGACCCTCCTCCTTCTTTCCTGCGCCACCACCCAGGCGGCTCCCCCCATGCCCCAACAATCGCTCTACGAATTCGACGCCAAATCACTCGAAGGCGCGCCGGCGCCGCTCTCCGCCTTCAAAGGCAAAGTCGCGCTGGTGGTGAACACCGCCTCCAAGTGCGGCAAGACGCCCCAGTACAAGGGGCTGGAGGCGCTCTACGAGAAGAAGAAGGACGAGGGCTTCGTGATTCTCGGGTTCCCCTCGAACGACTTCCTCTGGCAGGAGCCGGGTGACGCGGCGGAGATTCGCCAGTTCTGCACCCGGAACTACGGCGTCACGTTTCCGCTCTTCGAGAAGGGCGCGGTCAAAGGCGCCGACCAGCAGCCGATCTTCACGTTCCTCTCGCAGGGCCGCAGCGTGCCCGACTGGAACTTCCACAAGTACCTGGTGGGCAAGGACGGCAAGGTGATCGCCGCCTTCAAGTCGAGTGTGCAGCCCGACGCGCCGGAGCTGCTGGCCGCGATCGACGCGGCGCTCAAAGCGCCCTGAGGCTCACGTCAACGCGTCGTTGAGTTGAGAAGGC
Organism: uncultured Myxococcaceae bacterium; assembly: GCA_964522795.1. Classification (GTDB taxonomy): domain Bacteria; phylum Myxococcota; class Myxococcia; order Myxococcales; family Myxococcaceae; genus CAZFXD01. The sequence continues at coordinate 770 of CAZFXD010000223.1, read as the reverse complement.
CGCGCGGGTTCGACCCCGAGGGTCGGACGCGTTACCGCGCGGCGAGCTGCGCAACCGGCGGCCACATCGCTGACAAGCGCTTCACCTCGGCGTCGAGCCGGGCCTTCCCCGCCACGTCGAGCTTCGCGCAGTAGGTCTTGTGGCTCTCGAACGGGTCCACCACCTTCTCGCCTCGCATGAGTTGATAGTGGAGGTGTGGCGCGAACGAGTGGCCGGTGTTGCCGCTGCGGCCGAGCACCTGGCCCTTGTGAATCACCTGGCCGTCGCGCACCGATGGGGCCACTTCGGAGAGGTGGAGGAAGAGCGCGCTGCGTCCTGAGCCGCCGCTCTCGGCGATCTCCACGCAGTTGCCGTTGCCGCGGAAGTTCCAGTTGCGACGCGCCACCACGCCGTCGAACGTGGCCTTCACCGGCGTGCCCACCGGCGTCTTGAAGTCGACGCCCTTGTGACGGCGACCGTCCTTGAGCAGCGAGGTGACCTGCTCCCAGCTGTCCAAAGGCCCGTCCACCAGCCGCTGCTCCATCTCTTCGCCATCCGGCTTGTACAGGCGCGAGAAGGCATCGCCCTCGTTCTGGAACCGGTAGGCCTCGAAGGTCTTGCCGTACTTCTCGCTCTTGTAGCGGACGGCGTGCACCACCGGCTCGCGACCCGCGACTTCCTCGTAGATGACCGACAGCTCGTCGCCGCGCTTGAAGTCACCCGGCACGGACAGCCACCACACCAGCGCGCGGGTGGTCACCTGGGTGAGCGGAGCGCCGACCGTCTTTCCC
>CAZFXD010000222.1:0-8527 GCA_964522795.1 uncultured Myxococcaceae bacterium | reverse complement strand
CGTTGATTCAGGCGCGACTGCCGGAGTGGGGACCGCGGCTGCTGGCGCGGCTTCCGTCATCGCTGCGCGCTCCGCGGCTGGCGAAGGTTCAGCCGGCGGCGTCTTACCCACACACCCGACCATCGCCAGCGGCAACAGCATTCGACACAACCCAGACACTCGATGCATGGCAAGCCTCCTGAAACGGCGACTCATCCCCCGGGGGAGGAGTCATGTCCTTGTCCGAGATCAACGCCGCGATGGTTCCCGGGCCTCCGAAGAAATCGCGTCGTGGAGCAGGCCCCGCAGCGGGCTCGAGAAAAGCTGACGCTTCGATTCGCCCGAGCCGCTCGCCACAGCCTCGTCGTCGTCGACGTAGCCCAGGTACCCGTTCACCATCGAGACCAACCCGACGCCGGGCCCAGGGTCCAGCGTGTCCGCGGCCGAGCGAGTCACCTCGAACGGAACTCCCACGAGCTGCAGGGGCCCGAGCGCGATGCGCGAGACCTGCGCGCTCTTTGAGAACGAGTGGCAGAGCGCATTGTCGGCCACCGCACGAATCACCCACGGCACCGCGCGAGTGGCGTCGGGCCGGGGCAGGGTAAATTGCCGGCGTTCCACGCGCAGCTCCACCTCCACCCCGGAGCTGAGGTCGGCCGGTCCCGCCGCGTCCAAGCTGGGGGCCGGCCGCTCCGCCCACGCGTTGAGGAACGCCGGAAGCTGCTCGGGACGGGTGGAGGCATTGCCCGCCGCTGACTGAACGACGAGCGTGACCCCGTGCCCCTTCGATTCGGCCGTTTGCGCGGCCAGGGCAGGGTAATCACCGTCGAGCGCCGCCGGCCTCCGCCCTGCCAACGTCGGGTGACCCGCGACCAGCCACAAGTCAGAGACCGCTGTTCCGCTCGCGACGAAACGCCAATGCGTCCACGTTCGGTCCACGGTGCTGCCGCTGCGAGCCAGGTTGAGCGTGGCCGATGTCCCCTCTTCCCGCCAGGCGGCGGTTGGTTCGAGTCGACCCGCGGCATCCTGAACCGCCGAAGAAATCGCGGCGACCAGCGCTTCGAACATGCGCGGGTCGTACGCGCCGGTGCCCGCCAACTGCGCCACCCAGCGCGCGTCGTACCCGCCGAACGACGAATGGGTGTGCGTGGCCGCGATGAACACGTCGTCCACGTTGGTGCGAGCGCGTACCGCGTCCGCCACGGCGTCGGGAATGAGCAGGACGTCCGCGGTCACCAACGCCACCGAAACGCCGCCCACCTCCAGCACCAGGGCCCGAGCGTGCAGCGGCGTGGTGGAGCTCGCCACGCTCGGGCGAGGCGGCCCGTAGCCCGCCACCACGGCGGGGAAGGGCACGCGAATCTCGACCCGGGCTGCCCCGGCTCGAAACTGCCCCGAGCCGACCTTCGAAAGTTGCAGCGTGGCGCCGGCGGGAGTCCACGCGCCGCAATGGTCGAGCGAGAGGTAGGCGTAGCCACACCCGGCGGTGAGCACGCACAGCCACCCCAGCGCCCGCAACCACCGCGGCGCTCTCATGCCGTCCATTCCGTGGCGGGGGGGCTCGTTGCGGGCCACTCCACCGCCTCGCCCCGAACGAACCCCGCCAGGTCATGAGGCAACGGTGATTCAAACGTCAGCCGCTCGCGCGTTCGCGGGTGGGGGAACGAAAGCCGGGCCGCGTGGAGCGCGTGCCTCGGCAGCCGCAGCCGTGCCCAGGCTTCCGGCTCCAGCGTGTGCTTGGAGAAACGGTCGAAGTACATCGGGTCTGGTCCGTACATCTTGTCGCCGACGAGCGGGAACCCGGCATGGCGGGCGTGAATTCGAATCTGATGCTGGCGCCCGGTGAGCGGGAAACAGCGTAAGAGCGAGAACGGCGTCCCCTCGCGCTCGAAGCGCTGCGTGACCACGAACCTCGTCTGAGCCGGGCGCCCCTGGACGGCGTCGATTCGAACCGCGATGCGGATTTCTTCCGTCCCTTCGGCGATGGCCGCGTCGACCTCGAATTCGTCAGCGGCGGGGTGGCCTTCGCACACCGCCACGTACTCTTTGTGAACTTCGCTCGACTGAAACGACTCCATCAACCGCCGGCTCACCTCGGCGCCAATGCCGCAGACCAACAGGCCCGACGTCTCGCGGTCCAGCCGGTGCGCCGGGTCCGCCTGGAAGGCATCGCCGTACCGCCGCTTCAATTGAGCGGTCATGGTGTGGTGGTGGTACCGCGCGGTGGGGTGAATCGGCAGCCCGGCCGGCTTGTCCACCACCAGCACCGAATCGTCTTTGAAGATTTCTTTGAGCGCTTCGATGTCGGGAACACTGGGCTCTTCCCGGGCCACCCGGCGGAGTTGAAACTTCTGGCCACGCACGAGCAGCGAGGACGCCTTCATCGGCCGCTCGGACACCAGGCTCGTCTCGATGATTTTCTGCACGCGCGTCCGCGAAAGGCGTTTGATTTTTTCACACAGGTATCGGTCGAGTCGCCAGCCGGCGTAGTTCGGCTCCACCTCAAAGGCGATTTCGATGAACTCTGTTTCTCGATTGACGCGCGTCATGCCTGTATCTTCCGCCGCATGCGTATGCTCCTTGCCGCAGCGGCGGCCCTTTGTGCCACAAGCAGTATGGCGGCGGGAACCACCGCCATCGTCGATGTCGATGCCCAGCAGAACCTGGTCGGCCTGGCGGCTCAGACGACGGCGGACCTGGTCGAGGCCGCGGAGGCGCTGAAGCTGACCATCGTTCGCCCCGACGTGATTCGACAGAAGCTTGGCGCCGCTGACTACGATTCGCTCAAGCGCTGCGGGGGAAAGGGCGGGTGTGTGGCCGCCGCGCTAGCCAAGCTGGGCGTCGATCGCGCCGTGGTCGGAATTCTCGGCCGCGACGACAAGGCGTACGTGGTTCAGCTCTGGCTGTTCGACGTGAAGACCGGAACGCTCATCGCCGACCTCGACCGCACCGTTCTCATCGCCTCGCGTCGCCTCCAGCGCGACCTCAAGGAAGCCGTGCCCAGGCTGCTGCGCGGCGAGCAGGAAGCCCAGGGGCAGCTCCAGATCTCCGCCAACAAGAATCACGCGAGGGTCTTCGTCAACGACGGCCTGGTCGGCGAGGCCCCCATCACCCTGCCTATGAAACCCGGCAAGCACGAGGTCCGCGTGGAGAAGCGGGCCTACCGCTCCGTGACGCGGTTGATTGACGTCGAAGCCAACCGCACCGCCACCCTCGCGGTCGAACTCATTCTCAACCCCGGGGAGACCCCAGACGATGAGAAGGCGCCTGCCCTGACGGTGAAGGACACGGCGGCACCCGGCGTGGCCCTCTCGCCGCTGACGTGGGTGAGCGGCTCGGTCACCGTGCTGGCGGCCGGCGTGGCGCTCGGGGTCGCACTCGCGGCGAAGGGCAGCGAGCGAACGCTGCTCGATGGCTACAACCCCACCACCGACACCTACCAGGGCACCCGACAGGACGCGCTGTCGGCCCAGACGTTCGCCGCGGCGGCCAACGGGCTGTTCATCGGCGCCGGCGTCGCCGCGGCGCTCACGGTCGTCTCCATCATTCTCGACGTGCGGGACGCGCCGGACGTCTCCGTCGCGCCGGCTGTTTCGGCCGGAGCGTCCGGTCTTCTGGTCAGGGGGAGCTTCTGATGCGCCGCGCGTTCATTCATCTCGCGGCCATCGCGGCGGGGTTCGTGTGCACCTTCAGCGCCTGCCGCTCCAGCGTGGACCCGAACAAAGGGCTCTTCCAGTGCACCCGAAGTTCGGACTGCGGCGATGGCTGGCAATGCGTGGGGCACTTCTCGGGCGTGGCCTATTGCCACAAAGAAGGGACGTGCGCGCTCAACGAAGTCTGCAACGGGCTCGACGACAACTGTGACGGTCAGGTCGATGAAGCCTTCGCTGAAAACGGCGAGTCGTGCAGCACGGGCAAGGCCGGCATCTGTGGCCCCGGGACCAAGCAATGCGTCGCGGGCGAGGTGACGTGCGTGGCGCGTGAACAGGCGAAGGCCGAGAGCTGCAACGAACTCGACGACGACTGTGATGGCACCATCGACAACGGCTTCGACCTCGTCTCCAACGACCAACACTGCGGAGCCTGCGGTCACGCCTGCCCCACGGGCACGCGGTGCCAGGCGAGCCAATGTGCCGAAGCGGCGTGCGATGACCGAGTCGACAACGACGACAGCGGCGTGGCGGACTGCACTGACAGCGCGTGCCGGGGCCGAAGCTGTGGCCTCAATCGCAACTGTGGCGCCATCGCCTTGCTGGCCGACGGGGGCCAACCCGACGCGGGCGAGGACGCGGGCACGCTCAGCTTCCCGGCCGACGGCGGCGCCGCGAATTTCTGCGCCCCGGTGGAACTCAATTGCGGCGATGGGCTCGACGACGACCTCGACGCGCTCGCCGACTGTGCCGACCCCGACTGCGCGGCGCACGCCTGCGGCGACGGAGGCATGTGTTCGGCCGGGACCTGTCGCTGAGCTCGGTGCGGCTCCGTAGACAGACGCGCGCCGGTGTGAAAAACGCCAGCCCCCCGATGGTTCGAACCCTGTCGCTCCTTGTTCTTTCGCTCTTCGCACTGGCGTGCCGAACGGTGCCGGTTCCGCCGGGCGAAGGCCGGGCCCCCGAGGGCCCGGTGAAGTTGAGCCTGCTCGCCACGACGGACATTCACGGGTGGGTCCACACGCGCCAGGAATCACTCGGCGGCGGCCACAGCGTGACGTTCGGGGGGCTCCCGTTGCTGTCCGAGTACCTCAAGGTCTTCCGCAAAGAGAACCCGGGCGGCGTCTTGCTGTTCGATGCGGGCGACTTGTTTCAGGGCACCCTCATCTCCAACCTGACCGAAGGGGCCGTGGTGGTCGATGCGATGAACGCGCTCGGCTACGACGCGGCCGCCATCGGCAACCACGAATTCGACTACGGGCCCGTGGGCCCGCTGCCGACGGCCCGCACGCCCGACCAGGACTCCTTCGGGGCGCTCAAAGCCCGCATCGCGCAGGCCCACTTTCCGCTCTTGTCGACGAACATCTACGAAAAGGCCAACGCCCGCCGTCCCCCCTGGCTGCCACTCGACGGCACGCTCATTCTCGAGCGCAAGGGCGTGAAGGTCGGCGTGTTCGGGCTCACCACGCCCCAGACGCCGATGACCACGATGCCCATCAATGTCGACACCCTGAAATTCTCCTCGCTGGCGCATGAAGCGTTGACGGCGGCCAGGCAATTGAGAAAGCGCGGTGCGGACGTGGTGGTGGCGCTGGTGCACGCGGGCGGGCATTGCGACGACTGGAAGGACCCGCACAACCTCTCCTCGTGCGATACCTCGACCGGCGAAATCTTCGAGATGCTCCGCGGCCTTCCCGAGAACACGCTCGACGCCGTCGTCGCGGGCCACACCCACGCCGTCGTGGGCCACTACTTCAACGGCGTGCCGGTGGTGGAGAACCCCGGCCTGGGGCGGTACCTGACCCTGCTCGAGCTGTGGTGGGACCCGGTGGCGCGCCGCGTCCTGAGCGACCGCACGGTGATGAACCCCGCGGTGCCGGTCTGCGGCACGGTCGATGAAAGCACCGGCTCCTGCGACGTGAAGGTGTTGAAGAGCCGGCCTCAAGTGAACATGGTGCCGGCGTCGATTCACGGCGTGCCCGTCAGTCCCGACCCGGCGATTGAGGCGCTGCTCAAGCCCGCGCTGGAGTTGGTGAGCGCCCAACAGAAGAAGCCGCTCGGAGCCTCCGCGCCGGTCGCGCTCACCCGGGACTATGAAGGCGAGAGTCCGCTGGGGAGCTTCTTGTCTGATTCGCTCCGCGCTGCCGAAAGCGCCGACATCGCGCTGCTCAACCCGGGCGGGCTGCGCGCCGACCTGCGCGCCGGGCCGCTCACCTATGGCGATGTGTACGAGGTTCTGCCCTTCGACAACTCGGTGGCGACGCTCACCCTGTCGGCCCCCGACGTGCGCAAGCTCCTCGAAGCGGCGTTCTCCTCTCGGAAGGGCGTCTTTCAGGTGTCGGGCATTGAACTGCTCATCAGCCGGTGCCCCTCCCGGCGTCGACTGAAAGACGTGACGCTTCCCGGAGGAAAGGCGCTCGATTCAAAGTCGTCCTACCGCGTGGTGATGCCAGATTTTCTCGCTCGTGGCGGCGACGGGCTGGGGCCGTTTCTCGCCACGGTCGATCCATCGCGCATCGACTTTGGCGCCAGTCGGGGGCTCAGCTTTCGCGACACCCTGGTGGAGTTCTGGGCGCACCAAAAACCGGCCTTCGTGGCGCCCAAACCCGGTCGGGTAAAATTCGCCCCCGACGATGGCGACTGCGCGGAGACCACGCCGCCCGGGCCCCGCCCCAACTCGCCGTAGAGCGTGCAACAGTATGAATTGCCTGTGAAAACAGGCGCGGGGCCGATTTCTCGGCCTCAAACGGGTCGGCGATGTCAGACCCCTTCAGTAGAAAGTTCCCAACAGGTTGGTCTTGCCCAGATTCTGGGGGGGCCTGTTGCGTCTTTGAAGTTCGGTGAACAACAAGGTCGCTACGTCGCAACGCCGCACCGAGGAGAAAGCCCGTGCTCTACAAAGTGACGCCGATGATGCCGGCACCGGAAGCGAAGAAGAAAGCTCCAGTGGAACCGGGCGCGCCCGTTCAGATGCGCAAGCGCCGCAAGTCGGCCGTCTACGACGCCGATGGCAACGAAGTGCTGGTGACGATGATGTGCCTCAAGTGTCGGGCCATGAAGCCGCTGACGATGTTCGGCCTGCGCAAGATGGCCGATGGGGCCATTCGAAATCAGCCGTGGTGCCGGACGTGTCGCTCCAGCTCCAGCTCCGAGCGAAAGCGTGCGCAGAAGGAAGAGGCCGCGCACGCCGAGGTCGCCCCGGCGATGGCCGTGCAGGAATCGACGGGTTCGCCCACGCTGGGCACCGCGGCACCAGAGCCATCGCCGAGCGCGCCGAGCCCGGCGGTCGAACCTGAATCGCACGAACACTCGCCGGTGGAAGTCGAAGCGGCGAGCGTCGACGGGTAGCGTCAAAACATCAGCTTTGGTGCCACCGCGAGTCGTGGTCAGATTCGCGCCGTGGGGCTCGAAGTCGTCGCCATTCCTGGGTTGTCTCCGGACGAGGTTCGCGGTCAGCGGGTCGGCCGGTTCGAGCTGATCTGCAAGCTCTCCTCCGGCGGGATGGCCGATGTGTTTCTGGCCTGGCAGCGAAGCGTCGCCGGCTTTCAGCGGCCTGTGGTGCTCAAACGCATCAAAGAAAACTTCCGCGACTCGCCCGACTTTCTTCACATGTTCGTGGCGGAAGCCAAGATCACCGCCGGCTTCACCCATGGGTCCATTGCCCAGATGTACGACCTGGTGATGGAGGCCGAGCAGCTCTACATGGTGATGGAGTACGTGCCGGGCGCGACCCTGGTCGAGCTGGCCAGAGAACTGCTCCTTCACGAAGAACACATTCCCATCGGGCTCACGCTGCCCGCGGTGTGCGACACGGCTGAAGCGCTGCACTACGCCCACCACTTCGTCGACCCAGCCGGTGTGCCGCGGCCCACGGTGCATCGCGACGTCGCTGGGAAGAACATCATGGTCGACTTCGATGGGCAGACGAAGCTGCTCGATTTCGGCATCGCCAAGCAGCAAGGCCAGGAATCGCGAACGGCCTTCGGCCACGTGAAGGGAACCGGCGGCTACATGTCGCCCGAACAGCTTCGCGGCGAAGCCCTCGACGGCCGGAGCGACGTGTTCTCGCTCGGCATCGTGCTCCACGAGTTGCTGACGGGGCAGCGGTTGTACCTGCGCCGCTCTCACAGCGAGATCCTGGAGGCCGTTCTCTTCGGCAAGGTCACCCCGCCGTCAGAGAAGAACGCTCGCGTGCCGCAAGCGGTTGATCAGGTCGTCCTGAAAGCCCTGGCGCAAGATCGTGCGGAGCGGTTCGCTTCGGCGCGTGAGTTCGGGCGCGCGCTGGCTGACGCGGCCCGCCAACACTTCTGGCTGCCGGATCAACGCGGCGCGCTGGTGGCCCGATATTTCGGGGCCCGGCGCGCGCAGCTCGCCGAGCGCCTGCTCGACTCCGCGGCCACCCAGATGTCGCCGCTGGCCGAAGTGACCAGCGACCCGGACCAACCCGCGGTGGTCAGCGGGCGCGTCTCGTCGCCTCACCTGGGCGGCGCGTTGCCCGTGGCGCGCCTGTCGCGGCCCAACCCACACGTGGCGATGATGACCGGAAAGCGCGTCACGCAGCCCGAGCTCCCCGCCGTGCGCCTGGATGATCGCCGCGGGCCGTCGCCGCGCGAGACGTCTGACAAGGAGGTCTCGGTCGCCGTGCAGCCCGTGGTGGCGGAGCGAGGCCCGCCGACGGACCCGGAATCACCTCGGGCGAAGGGGCTGGTGCCGTCATCGAACGCGAACGGGTTCTGGGGAACTGCGGTGTGGTTGTTGTTGGGGCTGGCGGCCGGTGCGCTGATGGCCGCCCTGCTTCTTCGCCGCTGAAAAGCGCGAAAAGTGCGTCGAAAGCTGAAGCGAGTGGAGGCGGACGGGATCGAACCGACGACCTTCGCATTGCGAACGCGACGCTCTCC
>CAZFXD010000221.1:0-8542 GCA_964522795.1 uncultured Myxococcaceae bacterium | reverse complement strand
GTTGATGTCGAGGTTGTTGGTCGGTTCGTCGAGGAGCAGCCCCTGCGGTTTGCCGAAGAGCGCCTGGGCGAGCAGCACGCGCAACTTCAAGCCGCCCACCAGGTTCTTCATCGGGCCCTCGTGGAGCGACGACTCGATGCCCAGACCTTCCAGGAGCGCCGCCGCTGCGGACTCGGCGGAATACCCGTCTTCCTCGGCGATCACGCCTTCCAGGTCGGCCAGCCGGTGCCCGTCGGCTTCGCTGAGGTCGGCCTTGGCGAGCAGCTTCTCCTTCTCCTGCATCGCGCCCCAGAGGGCGGCGCTGCCCATCAGCACCACGTCCAGCACGCGCGTGTCTTCGTACCGAAAGTGGTCTTGCCGCAGGATGCCGAGGCGCTTGGGGCGCGCCACGTCGCCCGTGTCGGGGTGCTCGTCGCCCGCGAGAATCTTCATGAACGTCGATTTGCCAGCGCCGTTGGGCCCGGTCAGGCCGTAGCGACGGCCGATCGAGAACGACGTGTTCACATCTTCGAAGAGCTTCTTGGGGCCAAAGCCCTTGGAGACGTTGGTGACGGTGAACATGGGCCGGCGCTCTTAGCAGCTTGAGCGGGCTACCGGGACCCCTTCGGCGGGGGCATCGGCCGTTTGGCGGGCGCCGCGGGCTCCACCGGGTGCAGCGCCTCGACCAGCGAGACCAGCTCGCGCGGGTGGTAGGTGGTGCCGAAGGGGCTGCGGTCGAGCTCCAGCGCCTGCAGCACGGTGTCGCCCCACTCGCGGGGAATGGCCCCTGCGCCGTACGTCGCGCCGAGGAGCGCGCCGGTGATGGCCGCGTTGGTGTCGCTGTCGCCCCCGCGGTTGGCCACGTCGATGATGGCCGCGCTGAAGCTCGGCGCGTGGAGCAACTCCCAGAAGGCGAGGCGAAAGGCGATCCGCACGAAGCCCTGCTGTTGGAGCAGGTGGTGTTGAGGCCCGTACAACAGCGGGTCTGACGCGCGGGCCAGCCGGAGGTCCTCCTGAAGGTCGTCCGACCCCAGCTGAATGCGGGTGACGAACTCCGGGTGTCGGTGGCCCAGCTCGGCCGCTGCGACGTGCAGCTCCTTCTCGGCGGCCGCGACCAACTTCTCCAGGTTGAGCTCGGGCTCCACCCGCCCCACGGCCGCGGCGATGGCGCTGTTGAACGCCGCGCAGGCCAGCTGACAGCGAGGATCGAAGTGGGTGATGGCCGAGTCGTCGAACGACGCCGCCCGCCGGGCCTTGTCGTCCTGGAAATAGAAGACGCCGATTGGCGCGGTGCGCATGAGCGAGCCGTTGCCCGCGGCGTCCTGCGCGTTCTCCACCCAGTACTTCTTCCCGGTGTGCGTGGGCGGCCACCGGTCGTCGAGCAGCAGGAGGGTGCCTTTGGTCTGCGTGCCGATGTCGAACGCCACGTCGGCCCACGTTCGATACGACTTCGCCAAGACGACCGGGTCGAGCTGCCGCTCGGTCTTGAGCACGTGGGCGAGGCAGGTCGCCATCTGCGTGTCGTCGGTGACTTGCCCCCGCTTGAGCGAGAACGGCCCGCCGCCCACGATCTCGGTCTGCAGCCCGGTGCAGAGCTCGGGGAAGATCGGGGCGTCGAGCCGCTTGAACTCGTTGGTCGTCCCGAACGCGTCGCCCACCGCCAGCCCGAGCAGTGCACCCTCGGCGCGCTCTCGCGCCAACGCCCAGTCCAGCGTCGGCGGACCTTTCTTCTTTGGCATTGGCCGACGCGGCGGAGGTGGCATCGGCCTTCGAATATCAAATGGTTGCACCAGGTGCGGAGGATCCAACGCCCCAGACGCAACACAGAGCGTCATTTGCCGACAATGTCGCCAACTGTCCTACCTGGAGCCCCACCATGACTGTCGCCACGATTCGTACCCAACTGACCACGGCCCGCTCGAACGGCATCATCTCGCGGGCTGAAGTTCGGGCGCTGTTCACCGCGGCCAGAGACGGCGGCGTCACTGATCGTCAGGAGCTCGCTGAGCTGAAGGCGATTCTGAACACCTACGGCTCGCGGTTCACCTCCGCGGCCAAAGCCGAGTTCGCCCGCCAGCTGGGCCTCAACTCTCCCGCGCCGGTCGTCACTCCGCCGGTCACCACGCCGACGCCCCCGGTGACCACCACGCCGACTACGCCCATCACCAACCGTCCGACCACGCCCACCACGCCGTCGACCCCGACCGTGCCCGCCGGGGCGCCCAAGACCGTGGTCTACGAAGCGACGCGCAAGCCGTGGACCTGCACCTACTGGCCTCTCGCCGCCAACAACCCGACGGACGCCGGCTCGCCCACGTCGAACCTGTGGTCCAAAGGTGGCCCGCTGGAGAAGTTCGACCTGTTGCTCAAGGCTCGGAACAAGCCCGTGGGCGCGCTCAACTTCGAGAAGACGCCGATGATGAACTCGCTCGTGCACAAGCCGGGCGGTCAGTACATCCCCTCCAACACGCTCAAGGAAGTGGACGCCGAGACCACCACCGGCGTCGACCTCGACGGCAACGGCAAGGTCGAAGCGAACATCAAGTGGGACTTCCTCGATGCACGCGGCAACTTCGGCAAAGACGGCAAGACCGAGGGAACCATGAGCGTCGGCTGGTGGGGGAGCTGCGACAAGGTGGCCCGCGCCGGCATCCTCTTCGCCGAGCCGAAGAAAGACGTCACCATTGACGGCGTGACGTTCACCGCGATGGACATCAAGGGCCTGCTCACCGTGCTGGCGGACAGCCAGGGCGGTGGCTCTGACTTCGTGGGCAGCCGATACAACGGCGAGCCCGACGTGGTGCGCCTCAAGAGCGGCAAGACGCTCGAAGGCACCATTCAGTCGACCGTCGACTGGTCGGCCGCCGGGTCGAAGTTCCAGAGCGGCTACCAGATCGCCGGGGCCATTCCCGACGAGGTGAAGGTCAAGCTGGCCGACGGGACGGAACAGACGGTGAAGAAGGCCGACATCGCGTCCATCGGCCGCGAGGACAAGATGGAAAACCCCATCGTGTTCCACAAGACCATCGCTGATTGGCTGAAGTCGGGCCGCCCGGCGGTGATGGACCGCGACAACGGCGCGCACGTGTGGAACTACAACTTCGCCAAGGCCGAAGACACCATCTACCCGGCGACGGCCAAGCCCTCCTGGGCGCCCGCCACGCTGGCCGGCTACAACGGCGCACCGTCGGGCGGCACCATCACCTACGTGGAGCGCAAGGTGTTCCTCGGCGACGGCACGGGCGGCACGGAGAACTACCGCTACTGGCTGGAAGAGAAGAACGGCCAGCTGGTGAACGGCGGCTGGGCGGCCAACAGCGACTCGCCCGACTTCCTCTGGCGGCCACAGACCGACGCGACCTTCACCGGGAAGAACACGCGCAACCCCTTCGTGTTGCCCGAGCTGGTCAAAGAGCTCTACGAGAAGTCGATCGCGTAAGCGACGCAGGCTGACGAAACTGTGGGCGCCCGGCTTCCAACGCTCTGGAAGACCGGGCGTTCGCCGTTTTGGGAGCGTGTTCGAAGAAACCGAATCTCGGCACGTCCGTAGTAGAAACCGCAGGGCCCCCGCACAGGGGGAGCGCCGCCGCCCATCGTGGGCGAGCGGATTCGACCGACAAAGGGAAACGACGACATGAAGAAGGGAACTGTGTTGGCTTCGGCCGTGGCTGGGTTGTTCGCATTCGCGGCGTACGCCGAAGACAAGGCTCCGGCCAAGGACACCAAGGAGACGGCCTCGGTGAACTGCGGCGGGGTGAATGAGTGCAAGGGCAAGGGCGCGTGCTCGTCGGCCGAGTCCTCCTGCGCGGGGCAGAACGCGTGCAAGGGCAAGGGCGTGCTGAAGATTTCGGCCAAGGACTGCGCCGAGAAGAAGGGCAAAGTCGTCGCCGCCAAGAAGATGTAGTCGTCGTTTGAACGCTCGGGCCGGCGGGAGAAAGCTCCTGCCGGCCCTTCTTGTGGAGCTGGGTTCGGTGTTTCAACGGGTGTCACTCGGTCACGGCGTGGGGCTGCGGAAGCGGCACTACACGCAATTCCTGGAAGAGACGCCCGACATCGCCTGGGTCGAAGTCATCAGCGAGAACTTCATGGGGCTCGGCGGTCGGCCGCGAGCGATCCTGGAGAAGGTTCGCCGCGATCGCCCGGTGGTGATGCACGGCGTCTCGCTGGGCATCGGTTCGTCCGCGCCCCTGGACCGCCGCTATCTCGACGAGCTGACGGAGCTGGAGCAGCGGCTCCAACCCGCGCTGGTGTCCGATCACCTCTGCTGGGGGCGCGTGCCGGGTCGGTACATTCACGACCTGTTGCCGATGCCGTTCACCCGCGAGGCGTTGCGGCACGTGGTGGAGCGGGTGGAGCGGGTCCAGGAACGCCTGAAGCGGCAGATTCTGCTCGAGAACGTCTCCAGCTACCTCGAGTTCGAAGCGAGCGAGCTGACGGAGTGGGAGTTTCTGGCCGAGGTCGCCCGCCGCGCCGACTGCGGCATTCTCCTCGACGTGAACAACGTCTACGTGAGCAGCCGAAACCACGGGTTTGACCCGCGCGTCTACCTCGACGGCATTCCCATCGACCGGGTGGGGCAGTTCCACCTCGCCGGCCACTTCGACCGGGGCGACCTGCTCATCGACACGCACGAGGGGCATGTGAGTGAGCCGGTGTGGGAACTCTACCGGGCGGCCGTGCGCCGCTTCGGCCAGGTGCCGACCCTGATCGAATGGGATGAGGGCGTGCCTCCACTCGAGACGCTGTTGGCCGAGAGCCAGAAAGCCGCGGCGGTGGAGCGCGCGGCCCAGCGGGGAGCTCGGGCCCGATGAAGCTCTCCGCTCTGCAGCGCGCCCTGTTCCACGCCATCGCCGGCGAGCAGTCCGCCGCGGCGGCTGCCGCCCACGTGCGAGGCGGAGCGCTGAGCGCGGAGGAGCGAATCGGCGTCTATGCCGGCATGTACTTCCTGCGAATGCGAGACGCGCTCGCGGACGACTTCTCGCGCACGCGCGCCGTGATGGGGGAGGGGCCATTCGACGACGCCGTCCGCGGCTACATGGCGCGCTACCCGTCGATGCACCACTCACTGGCCCAGTTCGGTCGCGAGTTTCCCGCCTTCCTGGGGCGCCGCCGGGGGCGCGGGCGCGCAGATCTCCCGTCGCTGGCCGCGCTTGAGTGGGCCCGTTCCCGCAGCTTCGTCGCTCCCGAGGCGCCCGTGACATCGCCCTCGGCGGTGGCCACCCTGGGGGCGGAAGTCTTCGCCAACGCCACGCTTCGACTCCACCCGTCGGTTCACGTGCTGAAGCTCTCCTTCGATGCACTGGCCCTGTTCCGTGCTGTCGACGCCAAAGCGGCGCTCCCGCGGCCCCGCCGAGCACCGGTGCGGTGCGTGGTGTGGCGAAAGGGGTTCGAGGTGTTCCACGTGGCCATCGACGGTCCCGAGTTCACGGCTCTCTCCCGCGCCGCGACGGGGGCCTCGATCGCTGCGATCTGTCAGCCCTTCGCCGTCAAAGGGCAGGGCCCCCGACGGGCCTTTCGCGCCATCGCCAGCTGGCTCCACGAAGGCATGGTCAGCGAGGTGATCTCCGGAGGCCGTACGGCCCCCCGCCGACCTCGAAGGCGGGGCTGATTTCTCCCCACGGCTTTGGGGCAGTTTCGGCTAGAACCCAGCACTGCCCATGGCCGACACCGGCAAAGAACACCTCGTTTTCGCATCAGGAGCAGGCTTGTTTGCCGTCCCCGCCGACCGCGCGTCGGAGGTGGTCAATGTTCCCAAGCTGACCCGCGTGCCCGGCGCCCCCGCCCACGTGATTGGCGTGTTCGCCCACCGGGGGGAGGTGCTCCCGGTGGTCGACTTGAGCGTGCTGCTGGGAAGCGCGCCGACCGCGAACGCCAAGCGGGTCGTGGTGTTCCGCGTGGCCAAAGGCGCGGTGGCGGTCGCGGCGTTGAAAGTGGCCGGCGTCACCGACGTCGATGGCAACCTGGCCCCCCTGGGGACCGGGGTGAAGGCCCACCTTCGAGGGCCGGCGCGAGCGGCGCTGGGTGACGTCGTCGTGGTTGACCCCGAAGGGTTGTTCGAATTTCTCTCGTCAGGAGCCTGAGCGTGCCCGCGACGTCTGAACAGCAGGGGCTGGTGCTCTGCGACGCAGGGCCGCAGAAATTTGCCGTGATGGCGCGCCAGTTGACGACCGTCGATGCGCTCGAAGATTCCTGGGAGGACGTGGACACCCAGCTGCCCTACGCGCGCTGGGCGTTCAACCTGCCCGGCACGCAGGGGCGGGTGATTCGCTCCCCGGGCGCGGCCGTGGTGGTGGATCGGCTGGAAGTCTTGCCGGGCCCCCGTGAGATCCTCGAAGTGCCCGCACTCCTGCGCGCCGTGTTTGGTGGCGCCATCGTGGGGTTCTTCGCCGGCGAGTCGTCACTGCTCCCGGTGTTCGAAATGTTGGCCTTCCACCGCTTCCTGCTCGCCTCACGCCCCACATGACGCAAATTCCCAAGCTGCATCGGCAGGTGGTGTTCTCGGGGACCATCCTCGGCGTCGCCGGCGCGACGCTGGCGGCCTTGTACGCGACCTTCACCATCAAGCTCGTTGAAGGAACGCTGGTGTACTTCTTCGCGCTCGTGGGCGTGGCGACCGTGGCCGCGACCCTCTTGAGCGAGGTCGTCCAGCAACGGGGCCTGCGCACCGTTCGGAAGTTGGTGGAAGGCGCGCGCGACGCCGAGACGCTGCGGGCAGCGTTCGCAGAGCTGCATCGCATCGGCGGGATCTCCTATCGAATCGGCTGGTGGGGCTGGGGACTCGGGGTGGCCATGGTCGCGGTTGGCTACCCGCTCTACCCGGGCGTGTCGTGGAGCTTCTTCGGCCGAATCATGCTGATCGGGCTGCTGGTCGCGCCGCTGCTCTCCGTGGTCACCAACGCCACGGTCTCGCGCGACGCGAGCCTGGCTGTGAAGACGCTGGTCGAGCTCGGCTTGACGGCGCCCGAGGCCACCATGGCCGTGCCCACGGACCGCGGCTCGATCGTGCGCCGGTTCGTGACGTTCTCCTTCATCGTGCTGCTCTGCTCCGCGACGCTCGTGTTGGGCGTGATCGCCAGCCGAGCCTCCGTCGCGTTGGAGTCGCTGCTCGGCGTGAACGCCGCGGGCGCGCACGTCGAGGCGATCGACCACGTGTCGCTCTTCATCCTCTGGCCGGCGGCGCTGTGCTCGGTGGTGGCGCTGGCGATGACGCTCCTCGGCGCGTGGCAGTCGGGCGAAAGCATCGGGCTTTCGCTGACCCGCCTCGCCGATGGTGCGGCCCAGGTCGCCGGTGGCACCGTGGGAGCGATGCCGGTGGTGCCTGGCGAAGGCGAGATCTGGGCGGCCATCTGGGGCATCGTCAACATCGAGCAGCAGCTGTCCGGCACGCTGAAGGAAATTCAGGAGCAGGCGCCGCGAATTGCCGCCACCGCCGACCAACTAGAAGCGAGCTCGACTCGGCGCGATCAAGGCTCCAACGAGCAGGCCAGCGCTCTGCAGGAAACCTCGTCGACCACCGAGTTGTTGGCGGAGAGCGCGCGGCGTATCGCCGACAGCGCGGCCGAGGTGCAGCGGCTCGCCGCGCAGACGCTCGGCGCCGCTCGAGCGGGCAAGAACGCCGCCGACGGGTTCGGGCGGTCCATGTCGCGCGTGCGCAGCGGTAACCAGGCCATCGCCGCCAGCGTCGTTCGCTTGAACAAGCGCGTGCAGCAGGTGGGGCGCGTGGTGGAGTTCATCGACGGCATCGCCGACCGGGCCGACCTGCTGGCGGTCAACGCTGAGCTGGAAGGGGCGAGGGCGGGGGCCATCGGCAAGGGCTTCTCCCTGGTGGCCGCCGATATGCGGCGGCTCTCCGAGAGCGTGCTCAGCTCGACCCAGCAGATCACCAAGCTGATCGAAGAGATTCGCGACGCCACCAACGCTGCGGTGATGGCGACCGAAGCCGGCGTCAAAACGACTGACCGGGGAACGGCGCTGGCGAATGACGTGGCGACGAACCTCTCGGCGATTCTGGACTCAGCGGCGTTGACGTCGGACGCCGTGCGCAGCATCACCCTCGCCACGCAGCAGCAGCGCAGCGGAACTGATCAACTGTCGGTGGCGATGTCCGACATCCTCACCAGCACGCTGGAGGGGAAGGCGGCGTCGGCGCAGCTCAGTGAAAGCAACCAGCGCCTGTTCGGCCTGGCCGACCAGCTTCGGCTCGCCGCGGCCAGATTCAAGAGCGTGTCATGAGCGCGAACAACCCGCTCCACCGCTCGTTTCATCGAATCGTCTTTTCGGGCGTGGTGGGCAACTTCCCGGCCATTGCGCTGGCCCTGTTCTACTTCATCCGGGTGCTCGTGCTCGACCTGCGCGAGTTCGCAGGGCCTCTGATCTTCGGCGCGATGTGGGGCCTCGTTGCCCTCGTGCCCGCGCTGCGCGCGTTCATGAAGGCCACGCCAGCGCTGCGCAAGGCTTCGAGCACCACCACGGTCGTTCCTGTCGAGCAGGCCGTTTCTGCCACGCGGGAAGCCCTCTCGCTCGCCTCCCTGATGGCAAGTTGGAGCGGGCGCGCGTGGATTGC
>CAZFXD010000220.1:0-8594 GCA_964522795.1 uncultured Myxococcaceae bacterium | reverse complement strand
TGACGAACTTGAGCAGGTCTTTGGTCTCGCTCTTGGGGTGCGCGATCAACTCCAGGCACGCCTCCACGAGCTCGCCCAGGTGGTGCGGCGGGATGTTCGTCGCCATGCCCACCGCGATGCCGGTGGTGCCGTTCATCAGCAGCTGCGGCACGCGCGCGGGAACCACGATCGGCTCGGAGCGAGTTCCGTCGTAGGTGGGGCGGAAGTCGACCGTCTTCGACCCCAGCTCTGACAGCATCTCCGCCGCCAGCTTCGGCAGCCGGCACTCGGTGTAGCGCATCGCGGCCGGGGCATCGCCGTCGAGCGAGCCGAAGTTGCCGTGGCCGTCGACCAGCGGGTACCGCAGCGAAAAATCCTGCGCCATGCGGACCAGCGCTTCATAGATGGAGGAGTCGCCGTGCGGGTGGTAGCGGCCCATGATCACACCGACCGCCTGGGCGCACTTCTGGAACTTGGCGTCCGCCGAGAGGTGGAGATCGTTGTGCATGCCGAACAGAATCCGGCGACCGACCGGCTTCAGGCCGTCGCGAACGTCGGGCAGCGCACGCGAGGTGATGACCGAGAGCGCGTAGTTGAGGTACCGCCGGCGCGCTTCCTCAGCCAACGACACCGGACGCTGGCTCTCACCGCCGCCGCCGCTGTCGTCGCCTCCCCCGCCACCGCGTCGGCCGCCCCCGCCGCCGCCTTTGGCCCTGGTCTTCTTCTTCTCTTTGGAGTCAGTGGGTTCCATGAACATGCTCATTTGTTCAGACATCGGCGCAGATTCCATCGCGTTTCTGCCCATTTAGGGACGTGTGGCACATGCAACAGGACCGAACTCGCGGCGACTGTACCAAGCGCGATCGTCGAGTAAAGAAACGCAGCGCGTTCGCGTCGGATTCGCATGTGGACGCCACGGCCCGCCGCCGAGAACCGAGCGACCGCGCCGGGTGACTTCGGCCGCGGTTCCGATACCATCCGCCGCATGTTCCGAATCGCGTCCGTCGCCGTTGCGCTCGCTGCCTCCTGGGCGCTCGCCGCCGAGCCTGCCCCCAAGCCCGAGGCCAAACCGGCGACCGAGGCGACCAGAAATCCTTCCGCGCGCCGGGTGGGCGTGGTGCTGCTCGCCACGGACGCCGCCAGCGAAGCGCTCACCACCCGCATGGAGACCTACGCGGCCGACGCGCTGAAGGAGTTCGAGCGCTATCGGGTCAAGACGAGCGACGACGTCTTCCCGGTCGTCGTCGACACCGCGGCGGAGGCGGCGCTCAAGAAAGCCGAGGGCGAGGTGGCCGAAGGGAAGGCCGCCTACGAGGCCCGCAAGTTCGACGAGGCCGAGAAGAAGCTGCGCACGGCGATTCGCGACTACACCGCGGCCGCCGCGGCGATGAAGGCCTGTGATCGGCTCTGCGACGCGGTGGCCATGTACGCCGCGAGCCTCTTCATTCGCGGCGACGTCGAGGAAGCCAAGCTCACCCTGCTCGACCTTCTGGCCCTGGCCCCCACCTTCGAGCTCGACCGCAAGCGGTACCCTCAGGAGTTCATCGTGCTGCGAGCGACGGTGGCGTCGGCCAAGGTGGGCACGCAGCGCGGCGCCCTTTCGGTGCGCTCCAAGCCTGCGGGCGCCGCCGTGTTCATCGACGGCGAGTCGGCCGGCTACGCGCCGCTCGCGCTCAACAACCTCGCGGTGGGGAAACACCTGGTGGTGGTCGAAAAGGCCGGCTTCACCCGCACCGGCTCGCTGGTCGACGTGACTCCCGCGGATGCCATCGTCTTCCCTACCCTCACGCCCTCCTCGTCGATGACCGCGTACGACGCCGCGCGCGCCAGGCTGCGGGCGGAGTTCGACAAGTCCCCCTTCCCCGCGTCGCTGAACACCATCAGCAAGGGCATGGGGCTCGACGACGCGATCGTGGCCACCCTGAAGACCGAGGGCGAGAACTCGCTCGTGCTGGACAGCGCCTTCTACGATCTCGGCGCGGGGAAGAAGCTCGCCAACCGGCGCTCGGTCTTTCAGGGCGACGAGTACGGCCAGCTCAAGGCCGAGGTGGGCCGCCTGGTGAACTACCTCGTCAACAACGCGCGCGGTGGCGAGGCGAAGGTTCGGTCCTCCGATCCGCTGGAGCGCACCCACGGCACGGAAGACTGGTCCGCCGATGACAAGGGCGGCCGCGCCACCCAGAAGGCCAAGAAGAAGAAAGGCGACCCTCTGGAAGGCGTCAGTGGCACCGAGGAGTGGTAGCGGCCTAGAAGCAGCCGCATGAGACACTTCGCGGTGGTGGTTGCGATGTTCGCCGGGGTCGCGAACGCCCAGGTCAGCGCCATGCTGAACGGCTCGGCGTCTCGCGGCGTGGGGTTGCTGCCCTCGTCGGTGGCCTTCGTCGATGATCCGGGGGCCCTCACCTTCAACCCGGCCGGCCTGCCGCGCATGAGCGCGCTGGAGGCCCTCTACGCCCACGAACGAAACGCCTCGCTCGACCAGCTCTCAGACGGGCTCTTGTTCGGAGCCGCGATGAGCGGCGTGGGTGCGGGGCTCGGCCTGCAGTGGGTGCGCAGCCCGGGCGCCAACTCCCGCAAGACCACCTACGGCTTCGGCGTCGGCCCGGAGTACCTCTCCGCCGGCGTCGCCTTGAACGTCTTCGCGGGTGGCCCGGCCGAAGGGCTGGTCTCCGTCGACGTGGGCCTGATGTCGCGCCCCTGCCGCGGCTTCTCCATGGGCCTCACCGTTCGGCAGCTCGACGCACCCTCCAACGCCAACGTGACCCTGTCGCGCGTGTACAGCGTCGGGGTCGGGTTTCGCCCCTTCACCGATCGCATCAGCCTCGGCGTCGACTACGCGTTCTCTGAGGCGCTCGGCCCCATCAACGGGCGCTTGTCGTACACGCTCAAGGCGGTGCCGGTGAAAGGCCTCACGCTCTTCGCGGCCGCCGTGCACGGCTTCAGCGCGGTCGCGCCCTTCGTCTTTCAGGGCGGGCTGTCGATCGACGCGCCCAACGTGGGGCTGGGCTACGCGTTCGCCGGAGAACCGAACGCACCCAACGGCATGCAGCACGTCTTTCAGGCGCGCGCCTCGCTGGACGAATTCCCCGCGCTCAGCCTGGGCGAGAAGAAGATCGCGGTGATCAGCCTGGCCGGCGTCGGCTCGGGCAGAGCCGGCGTGTCGGTGGCGTCGATTCTGGGGCTGTCCGAAATCGACCGCTACCTGCGCTTCACCCGGTTCCTCGAAGCGGCCGCGCGAGACTCCCGACTGCAGGGCGTGGTGCTGAAGATCGAGAACACCAACCTCGGGCTCGGCCGCGCGTGGGAGCTCCGCCAAGCCATCGAGCGGTTCCGCGCTTCCGGAAAGACGGTCATCTCGCTCATCCTGTCCGCCAACGACACGGACTACCTCGTCGCCTCGGCCGCCGATCACGTGTTCGCCGTGCCGGAGGCCATGCTGATCATCGATGGGCTTCAGGCGTCGTCGCTCTTCCTGGGCGGCACCATGGAGAAGGCTGGCGTCAGTTGGGACGTGGTGCGCGTGGGGGCGTTCAAGAATGCGCCTGATCAGCTGACCCGCACCGACATGAGCCCCGAGCAGAAGGAAGCCGTGGAGGCCCTGCTCAAGACCAACCTCGCTGCGCTGGAGAAGGCCGGCGCCGGCCGCAACCTGAAGCCCGACGCGTGGCAGGCCGCGGTGGACCAGGCCATCCCCGGCGTGCAGAAGGCCAAAGCGCTGGGACTCATCGACGAGGTGATCACCCCCGCGGCGCTCGACGAGAAGCTCAAGACGCTGCTGCCCGACGCGCACGTCGATCTCGCCTACCACCCGCCGCTCGATTCCTTCGGGCGCTGGGGCGAGCGCCCGAAGATCGCGCTCATCCCCGTGCTTGGCTCCATCACCGGCGGCGGCGACGACCTCGATCCGCTCTCGGGAGACCGGAGCTCCGGCTCAGAGACGTTCATTCGCGCGCTGAACGCCGCCGCGGCGGATCGCACGGTGAAGGCGATCGTCCTGCGCATCGACTCTCCAGGAGGCGACGGCCTCGCCTCCGACCTGATGTATCGAGCGGTGCTGAAAGCGAAGAAGAAGAAGCCGGTGATCGTCTCCATGGGCGACGTGGCGGCCTCGGGTGGCTACTACGTGGCCATGGGCGCTGATCAGATCTTCGCCGCCCCCACCACCATCACCGGCAGCATCGGCGTCTTCTTCTTGAAGCCCTCGTTCAAGGAGCTGGCCGGCAAGCTGGGCGCGCACCAACAGACCATCAACAAAGCGGCGCGGGTGGGCATGCTGAACATGTTCGAGCCGTGGACGACCGAGCAGAAGTCGGCCGCCCAGGCGTGGGTGGACTCGTTCTACGACACCTTCATCACCGAGGTGGCGTCGTCCCGGAAGAAGCCCAAGGCCGACATCGACGCCATCGCACGCGGGCGCGTCTGGTCCGGCACGGACGCCCTGGCGCGCGGCCTCGTCGACACCGACGGGTCGCTGATCGACGCCATCAACGAAGCGAGAAAACGCGCCGGACTCGACGACGTGGCCGACACCCAGCTCACCTTCATTCACAGCGGGCCGCGAGTGCTGAACTCGATTCTGGCTGAGACGCGCCTGGCCGAGGTGCTGCAGGAGATCGAAGTGCGCTCGCCCACGCTCCCCAGGGTCCTCGGCGCCGCCGCGAGCGAGCTCTCGTTCCCCTTGCGCGTCGCGCCCGGGCTGCAAGCCAGGACCGAGTTCGACCTCCGCGTGGAGTAGCGGCCGTTCTCCATCGCCGCGCCCGGCCTGCCTGGCCCCGGCTGCGCTCTCAGCGCGCGCGTTGACGCCTGACTCATAAATGATGCGCCCTGGTGGCAGGTCGTCCCACCCCACCGCGCAACCCCTCGGGTTCCATGCAGCGCCGGCCCCGGAACCGCTGGCCCCGCCCTTGCTTTGTGAGAGGCATGCCCACCCGGGAGAACGCCCCATGAGCCTCCGAGTCCAGCCCCACGCGCGACACCACGTGCACGCCCACCGCGAGTCGAAGCCCAACGCCACGCCGACGCGCGACTCCTTCCAGCCCGCGTCGTCACACGCCCACGGCGCGCATGCGCACAAGAAGCACGCCAAGGCGCACGTCGACGCAGCGCAGACGCAGCAATCTGTCGTGGCCTCGCAGGCGGCGGTGGCCGCCGAACACATCGCCCAGGCCGCTCGCAACGGCGGCGCGGCGGCGGGGGCGAGAGCGATCAAAGAGCAGATCGAGAAGGCCCCCAACGCCGAGGTCGCCGCG
Organism: uncultured Myxococcaceae bacterium; assembly: GCA_964522795.1. Classification (GTDB taxonomy): domain Bacteria; phylum Myxococcota; class Myxococcia; order Myxococcales; family Myxococcaceae; genus CAZFXD01. Next base: position 3,366 of record CAZFXD010000220.1, on the reverse strand, counting down.
GCAATCCTCAAGGCGTCTGAGCCGGTGTTGGATCGCATTCGCTCGGAGATCGGCAAACTGACCAGCGACTCAACCGCCCTTCGTTCAGGCACCCCCCAGAACCTCGCGCTGTGCGCGCTGGTGAAGGACCTCAGTCGCGCGGCGGAGTTGGCGGCCGACGCTCCCGCACCCGCTGGCGAGGAGGCGGTCACGCTGGTGGCGGAGAAGCTGTGCACGCTGTCTCCGCGCCTCCAGGGCGAGCGCGCGTCCACCCAGCTGCAGACGTTGTCGACGGCGATGGCGTCCGTCCTGGGCGAAGGCGGGAGCGCGGTGCTCGCGAGCCGCATGGCGAAGGTGTTCGAGGCGCGCGGTGAGCACGACCTCGCCGTCGGCCTGGGCATGGTCGTTCAGAACGGCGCCGTCGATCTGGGGAGGAACTTCGAGAGCGCCAAAGCGGATTACGAGAAGAAGCAGCAGGAGCTCCAGTGGCTCATCAGCAACTGGGGCCGGCTGATGAACCCGGAACAGCTGCGCCACGCCGTGGAGAGCTTCCAGCAGCAGAATCACGAGGTGTACGACCGCTACGCGAAGTTGGGCGGTGCCGCGGTGGACACCCTGGGCACGCTCCTCGACCTCCGGCGGTCGGTGGACGGCGGCGCGCACGACTTCGACGAGGGGCTGCGATCGCTGGCCCAGAACCTGCCAGGCGCGCTCGCCAGCAGCGGCGGGGTGGCGGCCATGGCCCGCCAGACAAAACGCGACATGGACGGCGAGTCTCCCCTGCTGGAGGAGCTGTTCTCCCTGCGGAGCATGGTGGCCGACAAGGCCGACTGGGCGAAAGAGGTCGCCAACGGCCTCGTCACGGGCGTCGGCGTCGGCGCCCAGCAGCTGCTCCTGGCCGGCGAGCCCGCCCTGGCCACCAAGCTGGTGTCCATTCTCTCCAAGCACGTCGATGTGCTCGGCGTGCCCCCGGAGCAACTGGGCCGCCTGCAGGAAAAACTGAACGCCGTCTTCCAGCCGGGGCTGAGCGAAGCGCAGCGCGTGGCCGCACAGAAGGCGCTCTGCGAAGAGACCGCCCGCCTCGACACGCTGTCGCTTGGCACCCGCATCGGGCGAACCTTTCGCGCCATGGGGGCCGCGCTGGGCACCCTCAGCGCCGCCGAACGCGTGGTGAAGGCGATCGACGATCCTTCGGTGGAGAACGTGGCCAAGGCGCTGCTCACCTCCAGCAACGCGGGCGTCATGAGCGCCAAGTTCGTGGCCGCCATCCGTGGCAACTCGGCCCTGATCAAAGGAGGGCTGAAGGCGGGCGAGAGAGCCCTCAGTCAGATCGCCGTGGCGTTCGAAGCGATCGACGCCGTGGCCTCGTTCGCACACGGCGACGTCGCAGACGGCGCCCTCTCGACGCTCGGCGTCGCCGGCTCGGCCCTGGCCCTGGCGGGCATGACCGGGCTCGGGGCGGCGTTCAGCGGCGCGGCGGTGGTGGGGGCGTTCGCCTACGGCCAGTACCAGTCCGTGCTCGAATCGAACAAGCACGAGACCGACAGCGCCCGCGAGTTCCTCAAAGGCGCCGGCCTCTCCGCGTCGGTGGCGGACCACCTCGTCGACTGTGACTCGGACGGTCGCTCGGCCGCCCCGGTGCTGTCCGCCCTCGCGCGCCGGGTGGGCCTCTCCGAATCCCAGATGCTCCAGCTGGTGGCCAGACTGCCGGCCGGCCGGGTGCTGCACCTGGTGGAGATGTGCCATGGCGTCGACTACTCCACCGACAAGCACGGCCGGCACCACATGCCGGCCCACGCCGAGAACGACTGGGCCTTCGGCATCGGTGAAGCCCCTGAGTACGCGCAGAGGAACCCGGCGCTGATGCACAATGATCACCCGCACTCGCTCCCCGCCCTGGAGGCGTGGTTCGAGACCTTCGCCCGGCACCACCACGTCGAGCTCCCCGGCAAACGCGACGCCGCGGCGAGCTGACCTCGGCCGAGTCGCTCGAGGGTTGCACCCCACCCCGCAACTCGATTTGCGCGTGGAGTCGCTGGGGCGACGCTGGTAGGGTCAAATCGTTCGATACGGCGGCATGGTGCGGTCGTTCGGACATCAGGGACCGGGGTGAAGCAGCGGCACTCGCCGCCCTCCGCTCGACAAGGCTCCCTGCGCCACATCGACGGTTGCACTCGCCGGGCGCAAGTCGCTCTCCGGCCGAAATACATTTCTATGAACGACACCACCGAATTCCCCGACCCCGAGACCCCCACCACGCCGGCCCCCGATGGCGACGACGGCGATGATGGTGACGAAGGAGATGACGAGGGCGGGCCCGCGGAAGCCGGCCCCAGCGCCCCGCAGCCCCCCGGGGCCATGAACGGTGGCCAGCTGAACGGCGGAGGTGGCCCGGGTGGCCGCAAGCGCCGCCGCCGACGCCGCCGCAAGGGCAACCCCATTCTCTTCACTGCCGACGGGCAGGCCTATCGCGTCGTCTCTCAGCCCGACGGCCAGCAGGTTCACGTCTTTCTCAGCGCCGCCGAAGTCGAAGCGTACAAGCTGCGGGTGCAGCAGCAGCAGGCGCTCCAGCAGCAGCGCAACGTCGCCATTCAGCAAGTCGCCTCGGGTCAGCCGGTGGTCGCCGCCACCCAGACGGTCGAGGGCGTGCTCGACATGGACGTCAAAGGTCAGAACGGCATGCTGCGGCAGTTGAAGCGCAGCCTCTTGCAGGGGCCCGACGACGCGGAGATCCCCAAGAACCTGGTTCAGAAGCTCCGCTTGCGCACCGGCCAGTACCTGGTGGCGCAGGCCCAGATGCGCGGCTTGAAAGGGCTCGTGCAGCGCGTGGACACGGTGGACGGTGGGCCGCTCGATCAGTCCACCCGCCTGCCCCACTTCTCGGACCTGACCTCGGTCGACCCCACCACGCGCATTAAGCTCGAGCACAGCCCGAAGGAGATGCTGACCCGCGTGCTGGACCTGATCGCCCCGCTGGGCAAAGGGCAGCGCGCCCTCATCGTCGCGCCCCCCAAGACGGGCAAGACGATGATGCTCCAGCGCATCGCCCAGGCCGTGCTGCAGAACCACCCCGAGATGCACGTGATGGTGATGCTGATCGACGAGCGCCCGGAAGAAGTGACCGACATGCGCCGCACCATCGGCTCCAAGGCCGAAGTCCTGGCGTCATCGAGCGACCGCCCCACGCCTGATCACCTGAAGATGGCTGAGCTCGGCCTCGAGCGCGCGCGCCGCATGGTGGAACAGGGCAAAGACGTGATCATGCTGCTCGACTCGATTACCCGCCTCGCCCGCGCGTACAACAAAGAGGTCGAGTCTTCGGGCCGCACCCTCACCGGCGGCGTCGACTCACGCGCCCTGGAAAAACCCAAGCGCATCTTCGGGGCC
>CAZFXD010000219.1:0-8611 GCA_964522795.1 uncultured Myxococcaceae bacterium | reverse complement strand
GCAGCGCACGATCTGGAAGTAGCGATCCATGCCCGCGACCATGAACAGCTGCTTGTAGAGCTGCGGGCTCTCGGCCAGGGCGTAGAACTTTCCGGGGTTGAGCCGCGAGGGCACGAGGAAGTTCCGCGCGCCGCCGGGCGTGTACTTGCCCATGAACGGCGTCTCCAGCTCGAGGAACCCCTGCTGCACCAACGTCTCGCGGGTGATGGTGTTCATCTTCGAGCGCGTGATGATGGTCTTCTGCAGCGACGGCCGGCGGAGGTCGAGGTACCGGTAGGCGAGCCGCTTGGACTCGTTGGTGTCGATCTTGTCTTCGATGAGGAAGGGCGGCGTCTCCGACTTGTTGAAGATCTCCAGCTCGTAGGCCTTCACCTCAATCTCGCCGGTCTTGAGGTTGGGGTTCACGTTCTTGCCGCGGGAGAGCACCTTGCCCCGCACGCCCACGCACCACTCGTAGCGGAGCGCGCCGGCGACGTCGTGGGCCACCTTGGAGTCGGGCTCGAACACCACCTGGGTCAGTCCGTCGCGGTCCCGCAGGTCGATGAACACCGCGCCGCCGTGATCCCGGTAGTTATGAACCCAACCGAACAAGACGACGTCTTCGCCGACGTTCTTGCCGGTCAAACTGCCGCAGGAGTGGGTGCGCTTCACTTCAGAGATGAACTTGCTGGCCACGGGGACCTCACGAAAACAGGGAGCGGGCACCGTAGTGGCGAGCGAACGAGTTCGCAACGCACGGGAGCGGGAAGACCCCCGCCACCATTTCCCGTGGGGTAAGGTGTTCGCCCATGATTCGCCGAGCGCTCCTGCTCCTCCTGCCGCTGGTCGCCTGCGGCCCCAACCCGGCCGCGCCCGTCAAAGTGATGGCGGTGCTGCCCACCCGGGCCGGGGCGTTCCAGATCACCGCCACCGAGCTCACCACCCTCACCTCTCTCACGGCGCTCAAGGGCGGCGCGGCGACCATCGTGGGGGGGGCGCGCATCGTCATTGACCCCAACGACCCGCTCTTCACCGCCACCGGCGCGTCCATGCTCACCGACGAGCAGATCTCCAAGCTGGTGCAGAAGGACTACGGGCAGGACGTTCGCGCCAACTTCATCGACCGCGAAGGCACCTACTGGCCGGCCGACTTTCACACCTGGAACATGACCTCGATGTACTGGGCGTTCGAGAAGGCCCAGGCGTATTTCAAGACCAGCTACGCGGGGCAGTCGACCGACGCCCTGCGCTCGCCGCGCGTGCTCTACTGGGCGCAGTACATCGACAAGAACCAGAGCGAAGCGGATCAAGTCGACAACGCGTTCTTCAACGCGATCGTCAAAGCGTTCGTGGTGGTGCCGTTCAAAGACGCGCAGCTGATTCCGTTCGCGATGAACCCCGGCATCATCGGCCATGAGTTCTCGCACTTCGTCTTCAACCAGCGCGTGTTCGACGGCATGCGCATTCCGCCGCCGCTGACCAGCTGGGCCAACGCCAACCCCACCCTCTCGCTCCTCAAAGCCATCGACGAAGGCCTGGCCGACTTTCACGGCCACGGCACCACCTGCACCCTCGAATGGGGCTGCCAACCATCTTTCCTCACCACGTCGGTTTCGAACCCGGTGGTGGCGGCGCGCGACCTCTCGTCCAAGACGGCCTGTCTCGCCCAGGAGGTGCGCGACGGGCTGAAGACGTTCTCCTGGCCGAACTTCGTGGGCAACGGCATGCACTACCGCATCGGAACGCTCTTCGCGGCCTCGCTCTATCAGGCCTCGGTGGGCCGCGCCGCCAACCCCACCGAGGCGCAGACGCTGCGAACCGAGCTCGAGCGCAACATGCTCACCGCGCTCGACGCGCCCAAGAGCCTGCGGGAGCTGTTCACCATCACCAACGATCCGTCGTCGGTCACGCTGGAATCCATCGCCGAGCGCCTCGCCGCCAACATTCCCGACCTCACCCTGCGGACCCGCGTCTGTCAGGAGTTCCTCGACCGCCTGATGCTCGACTGCCCCGGGGCCGCGGGTCAGCCGTGCAGCGCTGTGCTGCCTTCCTGCGCCAACAACCCCAAACCGGTGCGCGCGTGCACCCCGCTCCCCCCGCCCACCCAATGAACCGAATGTTCTGGTGGTCCCTGATTCTGCTCGTCCAGTTGGCGCCCCTGACGGCCGTGGCGGCGCACGCGGCAGACTCCGACGTGGACGACGACGAGGAAGCGACGCCCGCGCCCCGGAAGCGTCAGTCGCTCAAGAAGCGCCAGGCCTATGAGGAAGCCGAAGCGGACCGCCGGGAGCGCGAGCGCTCGCTGGCCGGCTTCGACGACCCCAACGTGGGGCTCTCAGCCGAGTGGCTGGTGGGGTTGTTTCTCAACGAGTCGACGCGCGGCGGCGGCTTCGAGCCGCGCTTCCTCACCGGCGCCCGTGCCACCTGGGAGTGGAGCCGCACGGCCTTCCGCACCGAGCTGTTGCGTGAGCTCTTCTTCCTCGACATCACCTGGGGCGTGGCCTCCAGCCACGACGGCACCCAGGTCATCTACACGGACGCGACCAACCACTTCGTGACGTTCGCGCCCGCGTTCAGTTGGCCCCTTCCGGGGCTGGGTTCGTTCTCCCCCATCGCCGTCTACGGCCAGGTCGGCGCGGGGCTGAACATGGCCTCGTCCACCGCCACGGCGCAGATGAGCGCGCAGGCGATTTCAGCCCTGCGCTTCGTGTTCCAGTATGGCGGCGGGGTTCGCTTCAGGTTGCCGCTGTCGCCCGAGGGCGGCGTTCGGTTCTCCGGTCGCCTGGAGTTCACCCGGTTCCGCCGCGCCTACATGGACGACACGCTCATCGGCGGCAGCCTGGGGCTCCTCTTCTAGTCTGGCTCCTCGTCGGCCCGAGTGGGCTGCGTGGGGCTCGACGCGCGGGCGGCAACTCAAACGTCGTGGAGCGTCGACGACTCAGAGGGGGGCGTTCGGAACTTCACCCGTATTTCACCCGTATTTCTGATTTGCGGGTGAAATATGGGTGTCGCGCTCATGGCCCCCTCACGAGGGGGAGGCGCTCCCCGAGCGGGGCACTGAAACCGACCCCAGCGCCCGATGCACCGCTTGAGCCGTTGGGGAGCGACAGCGCGAGCGAACGCCTCAGGCCGAAGCGCGAAGGTCTTTCACCTTCACGCTGATTTTCCGTCGCCCATTGAACTCGTCGATTTCGAGCGACCCGGCCACGTCGACCGGGCCTTCGGTGAGGGCCACGCGGTTCGCCATGCCAAAAGCGATGAGGTCAATCTGCGGCGCCCCGTCGATGGACAGCTTCAGGTGCTCGGGTTCGCCCGTGTGCTTGGAGCGCAGCACCTTGGGCGTCACCGACACGCGCTTGAACGCGACCACCGGCGTGGGGTTCCCGGCGCCGAACGGCCCCATGGCCTCCAGCGCTTCGACCGCGCCGAACTCGAGCATGGTCGGCGTCACCACCGCGTCCACCCGCAGCTTGCCGTGCAGGTCATCGGGGGCCAGCCGCTGGGAAGCCTCGGCTTCGAACGCCGCGCGGAAGGACTCGAGCGAGGACTTCTCCACCGAGACCCCCGCGGCGTGCTTGTGCCCGCCGAAGCGAGCCAGGTGCGGCTGGCACTTCGCCAGCGCGTCGTAGAGGTGAAAGGCTTCGATGCTGCGGCCGGAGCCCCGCCACTGCCCCTCGTGGCTGCCGATGACCACCACGGGCCGGAAGAACTTCTCCACCACCCGAGAGGCGACGATACCCACCACGCCCGGGTGCCACGACTCACTCCACAGGACGAGCCCGCGGGCCCCTCGCGCCGCGTGCTCGGCCGCCTGCTCCAGCGCTTCGTTCACCATGGTGCGCTCGATGGCCTGGCGCTCGGCGTTGGCTTTCTCCAGCACCTGGGCGAACTCGTCGGCGGCGGCGGTGGTGTCAGCCAGCAACATGCGCAGACCGACCGACGCGTCGTCGAGGCGACCGGCGGCGTTGATGCGCGGCGCCAGCCGGAAACCGACCTGCCCGGCGGAGATGTCAGACCCGGTCAGGCCGGCGACGTTTTTCAGGGCGCGCACGCCCGCTCGGCGTCCCTCGCTCAGCTCCAGCAGCCCGTGCGTCACCAGCACGCGATTGGCCTGGGTGAGCGGCACCACGTCGGCCACGGTGGCGAGGGCGACCAGGTCCAGCAGCGCCTTCAAGTTCGGCTCGGCGCGTCCGGCGAAGAACTCCTGCTGCCGGAGCGTCTTGCGCAGGGCCATGCAGACGTTGAACACCACGCCGCCGGTGCACAGGTGCTTGGTGCCGTACTCGCAGCCAGGCTGGAGCGGGTTCAACACGGCCAGCGCCGGCGGCATGGTCGCCGGCACCGCGTGGTGGTCGACCACGATGACGTCGACGCCGCGCTGAACGGCGAGCGACACCTCTTCGTGCGAGGTAATGCCGCAGTCGAGCGTGACCAGAAGCCGCGTGCCGTCGGCGCAGACCTTCTCGATGGCCGCCTTGTTGAGGCCGTACCCCTCATCGAGCCGGTGGGGGATGTAGGTCGCCACGTTGGCGCCCAGCTGATCAAGAAACGACTTCATCACCGCGGTGCTGCACACCCCGTCGACGTCGTAGTCGCCGTAGAGGGTGATGGCTTCCTTCTCTTTGACGGCCTTGACCAGGCGCTCGACCGCGGCGGTCATGCCCTTCATGGCGAAGGGGTCCGGCAGGTCGGTGAGCGAGGCGGCCAGAAACGCCGAAGCCTCGGCCGGGTTGGTCTTGCCGCGGGCCCACAGCACCCGCGCCACCAGGGGGTGAACGTTCACCTGCGTGGCGAGCTTCGCGATGACTTCATCGCCCGGGGAATCCGGCCAAACCCATTTGAGTGAAGTCACGTCGGCCTCGGTGTGGGAACGCGGCGCAAGGTACCACTGCCGTCTGACGCGGCAGTCGCGGAAGTGTCGCCACGGGGAGACTTCGTGTCGAAGGCCGCGGGTTTCCGCCCCCAGATCGGAGCGGGTCTGGTATTTCGCGGCCATGCGAACGCTGACGATGATGACCCTCGGTCTCGCGCTGGGTTTCTTTGGGTTGAGTTGCGGTGGGACGTCCAGCAACACCGCGTGTGGGCGCGACCCTCAAGGAGCGCAGTGCCAGACCTGCTTGAAGGACGCGCGAATCGCCTGCGTCAATCGCGGCATCTGCAGCACGCAGTACGACACGCTCGAAGCGTGCAATGTGCGCGTCGCCAACGGCATGTGCGTCGATTCGGCCGGCAACCCCGCGACCAATTGCTGTACCGGCCCCTCGGACACGTTCAGCTCGTGTCTGGACGCGCAGTGCACCGAGTGGAACGCCTGCCTGAAGTAGGCGCGGGCCTCCGGACCCAGGCGCAAGCGGGGCGACTCAAGGCCTTCGCGGATGTGAAGGGCCGCCCACGACCGCCCTGGAACCCGGGGCAACACGTCATTCGCGGGTGTCCCCAAACGGAGTCAGGCGACAACGCCCCGCATGCACGGCCGATGTGAGGCACACCGCAAGCGCTGGAACGCCCTCGTGGTTTGCCCGGCGCGGGCGATGCAATGGGTCCCGGACAGGAGGTCGTCCGGATGCCAGACCAACCGTACTCCCCAAGCGAAGCGCGGCGGCTGGTCGACGCGGCGGTTGAACGGCTGGTCGGAGCCTATCGCCAATGGGTGGCGCAAAAGCCCTCAGGCAAAGACGCGGTGGCGTTCATCTTCGCTCCCGCCGACCTGCGGGCCGACGCACGCGAGACCTGGGGCCAGGATGTGGCGGCGGCCCCGGGCGTGCTGGAGCGCGCGCTGGAGGAAATTCTCCACAGCCTGCAGCGACAGCAGCTGCGGGCCACCGGGGTCATCTTTGAGACCGTCCCAGCCGACGACGGTGCACCGCGGTTCGAGTTCGAGGTCATCATCAACGCGCCCGCACGGCTGCCGCGCCTTCAAGCCGCGGCCTGAGGGCGGCCCAGGCGCCTCGCCTACGACTCGAGCAGCGCCAGGGGCGTCGTAATCACCCGGCGCGCCCCGAGCGCGCGCAGGTCGTCGGCCCCGCAGAGCCCCCAGCTGACCGCCACGGGCTGCATGCCGGCGGCGAGAGCGGTGTGAACGTCGTAGCGGGTGTCTCCCACGAAGGCGATCTCGCCCGGCAGAAGCTTCATCAGCGACGCCACCTCGAGCGCAGCGGTCGGATCAGGCTTTTTCGGCACCCCCGCCCGCTCTCCGAACACGGCCACCCAGGGCACGGAGGGAAAGAGCGCGGCCACGATGGCACGGGTGAAGTCGTCGCGCTTGTTGGAGAGCACCCCGAGCCGGACTCCGCGCGACTGCAGCGCTCGGAGCAGCTCGGGAATGCCGGGGTACGGCCGCGTGGCCTGGGTCAGGCGTCGGGCGTAGTGGGTGCGGTAGCGCTCCAGCACCTCGACCACCCGGGCTTCGTTCCCCGCAGGCAGCGCCCGAGACACCAGCATGGACGCGCCCTCGCCCATCATTGCCACGTACGCCGCCGTGGTGTGGGTGGGAAACCCGAACTCGACGAGGGCCGCGTTGACCGACGCCGCGATGTCTTCAATCGAGTCGATCAGCGTTCCGTCGAGGTCGAAGATGACGCCTCGAAACGGGAGCGCAGCGGCCGTCGTCATGAGGGCAACGTACCGGGCGGGGCGGAGGGCCGTCGAGGCCGTTTCCGTTCTCGAAATCGCGCCGCGCTGATCTACGCTCCGCGGGTCTTCATGCCCATCGACAGCCCCGTCGGCCCCTTAAGCACGTTGGAAGAAATCGTCGCCGAAGCGCGCACGATGAAAGAGCCGCTGGAAGACTACTTTCAGAGCCCGGTGATGCTGGTGGTAGCCCCCTCCGAGGCCTGGGGAGAGACGACCGCGATTCGGCTCGAAGAAGCGGCCCACGTCAGCGTGACCATGATGCCGACCCTGGTGGTGCCGGTCGAGCCGCGGGGCCGCGGCAAGAAGATCGTCACCTTCGGCCGGTCCGACGACAACGACGTCGCCCTGCCCTTCGTCGCCATCTCCAAGTCCCACGGCTGCTTCCGGAAGGACGACGCCGGCGAGTGGAGCATTGAAGACGTGGGTTCGAAGAACGGCACCTACGTGGACGGCAAGCGCGTCAGCGGCGGGCCAACCCCGCTGCGTGCCGGCGCCACGCTGCGTTTTGGCGACGTGTCCGCGAGATTTCTCCTTCCGGCGGCGTTCTGCGACAACCTCCGCCGCCGGCTCAACCCACCTCCCGCTCCCTAGCGGCCTTTGGTCAGTTCGAGTGGAGTGCCAGGGGCCCCGTAGCTAGAAAGAACTCATCATGGCGACGCAATCAGACTCGTTCCTCAATGGCGCCAACATCGACTTCATCGAGGCGCAGTTCGCCCGCTTCCTCGAGAACCCGGCGAACGTAGACGCCAGCTGGGCCGCGTACTTCGGGCAGACCGCCCGGGTGGGCCGCCCCATCGCCTCGGTGGAGCCGCGCCGGCCGGTGGCGCGCACCAACGGCGCCGCCGCGCGTACCGAAGGCGTGCCCGAGAGCATGCAGCTCCAGGCGAAGATTGATCAGACCATCTTCTCCTTCCGCCTCCGCGGCCACCTGCTGAGCGAGCTCGACCCGCTGGGGGTGCCGCGACCACCGCTGGACCACGTGGCGGACATCGGCATGGTCAGCCGCGCGCACTTCAACGAGTCTGAGCTGTCGCAGATCGTCGACTCCCACGAGCTGTTCGAAGAGCAGCGCACGCCCATTCGTCGGGTGCTGGAGCGGCTGCGCAACACCTACACCCGCCGCATCGGCGTCGAATACCTGCACATGCTGGACAGCGAGAAGCGCCGCTGGCTGATGCGCCGCATGGAGCGCTGCGAGAACAAGACCGACTACACGCGCGACGAACAGCGGCGGATTCTCACCAACCTCGCCCGCGCCGAGGCGTTCGAAAACACCATTCACACCAAGTTCAAGTACGCCAAGCGCTTCTCCATCGAAGGGGGCGAAGCGCTCATCCCCATGCTCGACGCCTTCCTCGAGCTGGGCGGCTCGCTCGGCGTTCGCGAAGTGGTGGTGGGCATGGCGCACCGCGGGCGGCTCTCGCTTCTGGCCACCATCATGGGCAAGGCGCCCGATCAGATCTTCAGCGAGTTCATGGGCCCCAAAGACCCCACGCGCTACCTGCACCGGGGCGACGTGAAGTACCACATGGGGTTCTCCTCCGATCACACCACCCGCGCCGGCCAGAACATTCACCTCACGCTGGCCTTCAACCCCAGCCACCTGGGCATCGTGCACCCGGTGGTGGAAGGGCGCGTGCGCGCCAAGCAGGACCGCCTCGGAGGCGAAGCGAAGCACGCCGTGGTCCCGGTGGTGGTGCACGGCGACGCCGCCTTCTCGGGGCAGGGGCTGGTGGCCGAGACGCTCAACCTGTCCGGCCTGCCCGCGTACGACACCGGCGGCACGGTGCACATCGTGATCAACAACCAGGTCGGCTACACCACCGAGGCCGACCAGGGGCGCACTCCGCTGTACTGCACCGGCGTGGCGCAGATGCTCGACGTGCCGGTCTTCCACGTGAACGGCGACGACGCCGAGGCGTGCGTGCATGTGATGCAGCTCGCCACCGAGTATCGGCAGCGCTTTCACACCGACGTCGTCATCGACCTCGTCTGCTAC
>CAZFXD010000218.1:0-8624 GCA_964522795.1 uncultured Myxococcaceae bacterium | reverse complement strand
CGCATCCAGGCCTTCAGGTGGCGTCGGCTCCCCAGCGTCTGTCGGGTGCACGGACTCCAGCCGCAGCTGGAAAGTCGTGCCGCGCTGGCGGCCGGTCTGGCCCGCGCCGCCTCCGACGGCTTGTCCGAGACCCTTCAAGTCAGCCTCAAGGTCGAGATTGCGCTGCATCCGTCATTGCACGTGCCGGGCCGATCGTTCGCGCACCACACCGTGTTCTTCCTATTCGATGGCCCGGTCGGGCGACCCTCCGTGCTGGAGCTCGACGGCGATGGGGCGATCGATCTGGCACGGCGACTGATCGGAGGCACCGCCGAGCCTTCAAAGCCGCGCGGACTCCTTCCGCTGGAGCGAGCCGCCCTCACCCATCTGGGCCTCACCTGCCTGCGGCGCCTGAGCCCCTCAGCGCACGCGGCGACGACGAGCGGCTTGAGGCTGCTGGCCGTGGCGGACCGCAGAGATCACGCCCTGGCGCACCTCGAGCGGGAGTCGCCCCACGGCGTGTTCGACCTCGCGCTCCAGCTTGCGGACGCCCCGTACCACGGCCGCTTCTGGGTCCCGGCCGAGACGCTGTCGCAGCTCGGTGGACCGGTGGCGACTCCGCCGCCGGCGACCGAAGCGTCGATCTCGATGCGGGCGCTGTGCGTCGTCGCCACGCGCCCCACCTCGCTCGCCGGGGTGAGCCGCGGCGATGTGGTGACGCTGGGGCTGGTGCCCCGGTCGACAGGCCACCTCACAGGCCCGATGCACCTGCGCGCCCGCGGCTTCACGCTCACGGGAATCGCCGGCACTTCGGGCTTCACCGTGTCCGAAGTTCACACCCACGCACCACGGAGCCCCGCCATGACGCATGCCTCGCCTGACGAATCGACCGCGATTGAAGACGTCCCGATCAGCGTTGAAGTTGAACTCGCACGCCTCGCCGTCCCCTTCGGAGCCCTCGCCGGAACCCGCACGGGAACCGTGGTGCCGCTCCACATCTCGCCCATCGCCCCCATCACCCTCCGAATTGAGGGCCGGAAGTTCGCGTTGGCGGAGCTCGTCGAGTTGGAAGGCGAGCTGGGCGCGCGAATCCTCGAGGTGTACCCGTGAACGACCCCCACGCCATTCACGCTGCGGTTGGGTCGTTGCCGTCCCTGGGATCGCCGGCCTCTCTGATGGCAGGCCTGATGGCGCTGGCCCTGCTGCCGTTCGCCGCAGTCACGCTCACCAGCTTCGCGAAGATCTCGGTCGTGCTCTCATTGCTCCGATCGGCCCTGGGAACGCAGCAGGCTCCGCCCACCGTCGTGCTCACAGGGCTGGCGGCGGTGCTGTCCCTGGCCGTGATGAGTCCCATCGTGGAGGCGATGGTGGAGCGCGCCAGATCGCTCGAAGGTCGCGTGTCGTCACCGGCTGAACTCGTCGACGCCGCCGCGCAGGCGGCCGCGCCTCTCCGCGCGTTCCTGGAAAAGCACGCGGGTGACGAAGAACGCCAACAGTTCCTTGAGCGCGCCACCGAACTTCGAGGCGAGGGCGCCATTCCTCTGAAAGAGAGCTCGTGGGCAGTGCTCTTGCCCGCGTTCCTCGTCACGGAGCTGCGCGAGGCGTTCACCATCGGGTTCCTGCTCTTCCTGCCGTTCCTGGTGGTGGACATGCTCGTGGCCAACATCCTCGTCGCGCTGGGGATGCAGACCCTGTCTCCCACGCAGGTCAGCCTCCCGTTCAAGATTCTTCTCTTCGTGGCGGTGAACGGCTGGTCGCTCGTGAGCAACGGGCTCATCGCGGGGTATCGATAGCGATGAGCCTCGACACCCTGCTTCATTTCGGTCGCGAAGCGTTGATTCTGGTCTGCCTCGTGTCGCTGCCGCCGCTCGGCGCCAGTCTGGTCATCGGGCTTGTGGTCAGCGCCCTTCAAGCGATGACCCAGATTCAAGAGCAGACGCTGACGTTTGTTCCCAGGCTCGCCGGTGCCATCGGAGCGCTGGTCATCGCCGCCCCCTGGATCGGAGGTGAACTGCGCAACCTGGCGGGCCACCTGTTCGCGCTCATCGCCGAGGTCGGTCGATGAGCCGAGAACTTCTCGAACACGCGGTGGTCATCGTGGCGCTGTGTAGCGCGCGCATCGCGCCCGTGACGTTCCTGTGTCCCGTCCTGGGAGGTCCGCGTGTCCCCAGCCACGTCAAACTGGCCCTCGTTCTGGCGATCGCGGCACTGCTCTGCACCTCGGGCGGTGATCGCTGGGAAGCCCCGGACGTCTCGCCGTGGGGGTTCGGGCTCGCCGTCACGCGGGAGGCGTTTCGCGGACTGGTGCTGGGGCTCATCGCCAATGCCCCCTTCGTCGCCGCCCGATTGGCGGGCCGGTGGATCGACGCGTCGCGCGGCGCCAGTGCTGAGTCGGCGCTGCCGTTCCTGGGATCAACAGACGCGGCCAGCGGAGATTTCCTCCAGCAACTCCTGGTGGCGGCCATCTGCGCGACCCAGGGGCTCTCCCCCTTCCTTGCGGGGGTGTGGGATTCGTTCCGAATCGCGGCCCCCGGCGCGGCGCTCCCCGACTCGTTCCAGGCGGTGGTCGACTTCACCCAGCAATCGACCGCGCTCGGGCTGGCAATCGCAGCCCCGCCGGTTGTGGCGTGCCTGGTGATTGACGGGCTGAGCGGCGCACTGCACCGCATCTGCCCCGAGCTGAACGCCACGTCGCAGGCGGCTCCCATTCGAATTCTGGTCGGCGCCGCGGTGCTGCTCATCACCGTGCCGGGGGCACTCGGCCGCTTGTCTGACTTCGTCCGCGTGGACGGTCTCGCCCTCGGACAGTGGGGCCGGCCGTCATGAACAAGACAGAGCAGCCCACGCCCAAACGCCTTCGTGAGGCCGTTCGCAGCGGCGACGTCGCTCGGAGTCGCATCTTGTTCGCCGCCGCGCTCTCCTTCGGAGCGCTGCTCGGACTGTGGCAGACGGTGGGAAGCCTTGAGACGCTCCTCCGTCTCACGCGTCAGATGCTCGGCGGGCCCGCCGTCGCGCCGCAGCAAGCGGGGGCACAGGCCCTGGAGACATTTCGGGCGATGGTCATTCCGCCACTGGGGCTTGGGTTGCTCGCCTCGGTGCTCACGCAACTCGCGGTGCTCCGCGGGAACGCGTGGCACGGCCGCCTGAAGTTCGAGTTCGGGTTCCTCGACCTGGGCAAGAACGCGCGTCGCTGGTTCTCGTGGGATCGCATCAAGGAGACCTCCAGCGCCCTGCTGCTGGTTGTGGGGGCAGTGGTGTTCGTCGGTGCGTCGGGCCGGGACCTCCTGCTGCGACAGCGCCCACCTGGAGCCAGTGTCTCCGAGCTGGCGACGACCTTCGTCACGCCAGTTCGCGCGCTCCAGATCGGGGTGGCGGCGGTGGTCGCGGCGGGGCTGGTGGACCTGCTCCGCGCCGTGTTGGCCCGAAGGAAACGACTGATGATGACGAAGGAAGAGGTCCGCCGCGAACACAAGTCGCAGGAGGGCGACCCCCACCACAAAGCCAGGCGGCAGGCGCTTCATCGCGCGCTCGGCTCAGGCGGCGCGGCCCGAGGCGTGGCCAAAGCCGACTGCGTGGTGGTGAACCCCACCCACATCGCCGTCGCGCTTCGGTACGACGAACGCGAGTGCGATTCGCCCTACATCGTGGCCGCTGCGCGTGATGACGCCGCGCTTCGTCTCCGCGGCGACGCCGCGCAGCTCGAGATCCCCATCGTGAAGAACGTCGCGCTGGCTCGCGCCCTCATCGTGCAAGACGTGGGGACGGCGGTTTCGGAGGAACTGTTCGAGGCGACGGCCGCCGTGCTGGCGGTCGCGGCGAGCCAGGCACGACACGCCAGGGAGGACCACCCGTGAAGAGAGACGCCCGGACCATGCATTCGAATCGAGGAAGCGCGGATCTCTGGCTGGGGGTCGCGGTGCTGGGCCTGGTGGCGGCACTCATTGTCCCGCTCCCACCGAGTCTGGTTGACGCCGGTCTCGCGGCCAGCCTCGCCACGGGGTTCGTGCTGCTGTTGACCGCGTTGTTCGCGCGCGAAACGCTGGAGCTGTCCTCACTCCCTACCCTCCTGCTGGGCACCACCCTGTTTCGGCTGGCCTTGAACGTCTCCTCGACACGGCTGGCCCTCGCCGATGGTCACGCGGGACAGATGATCCAAGCGTTCGGGGAACTCGTCGTGCGGGGCGACCCGGTGGTGGGCGCGGTCGTGTTCGCCGTCTTGTCCCTCGTGCAATTCGTGGTGGTCGCCAAAGGCTCCGAGCGCGTCGCCGAAGTCGCCGCGAGGTTCACGCTCGATGCGATGCCGGGCAAGCAGATGTCGATCGACGCCGATTTGCGGGCGGGGCTCATCGACGCAGGCGGCGCTCAGAGGCGGCGGGGACGCCTCGAGCGTGAATCGCAGTTCTTCGGGGCGATGGACGGCGCGATGAAGTTCGTCAAAGGGGACGTCATCGTCTCGCTGTGCATCTGTGCCGTCAATCTGATCGGCGGCACGGCCCTCGGCATGACGCGCGAGTCCCACTCGTTCGGGGACGCTTTCCAGGCGTACGCGCTGATCGCGATCGGAGACGGACTGGTCTCTCAGCTCTCCTCGCTGTGTGTGGCGTTCTCCGCCGGCATCCTGGTGACTCGCGTGGCCGCGGAAGACGCGCAGGGCTCCCTGGCCACCGAGATCGCGCAGAGCATCTTCGGTCGATCGAACCCCCTCTACCTCGCCGCAGGCGCGTGCGGCGTGCTCGCGCTGCTCCCCGAGATGCCCCATGCGGCGTTCCTCGTCGTGAGTGGAGCGCTGGCGTGGGTTGGTTATTCCGTTCGCGCCACCTCGGCCGGAGCGCCCGCGCACGCTCCTCAGACCGGCGCCGGTGGCCCCGAGCCCGACGCTCAACCCGCCGAGCAGGGCCAGGTCTCGACGTTTGACGTGGGCGTGACCGTCGCTCTGGGCCCGGCCTGGGCCGAGCGATTGATGAGCGCTCGAACCGAGTTCTCGAAATCGCTTGAACTCGCTCGCACCCTCGTCGTCCAGGACCTCGGCGTGGAGGTGCCCCCGTTCCAGCTGGCGCTCGATTCGAGGCTGCCTCCCGCACAGCTCCGAATCAGCATCGAAGGGACCTGCGTCGACGCGCTGGAGGTTCACGCGACCATGGCAGTCGTCCTCGCCAGCCCCGCCGAGTTGCGCCCCTTTGGCGTGCAGGGCATCCCCATCACCGACGCGTGGACCGGCAGGCGATGCGTGGCCGTGGCGAGCGAAACCCCCGCGGTTGCGGAACTCCCCCGCCTGGAAGCGCTCGAGTTCTTCGCCCGGCAGCTGGCCGCCACACTTCGCCGCCATGCCGTACACTTGATGGGTGTGCAGGAAACGCAGCGATACCTCGAGCGCTGCGAAGGTCTCTCACCCGCCCTGGTGCGGGAGATTCACGCGCGCGTGCCGCTGTTCGTGGTGGCCGAAGTCCTCAAGAACCTGGTCTCCGAAGGTGTGAGTATTCGGCCGGTGCGCCCGATTCTCGAGGCCCTCGTGACCGCCCCCGGAGGGGCCGATGTCGCGACCTTGAGCGAAAGCGCGAGGCAGGCGCTTCGCTTTCATTTTTCACGGCACCTGGCCCCCAACGGAACGCTGTTTGCGTTCGTGGCAAGTCCCCGCCTTGAAGATCTGGTTCGGCGCGGTCGGAATGGCGAGGCCGTCGACCCGGGCGCCATTCAACGGGTCACCGAGCGAGCCGCCGCGCTGGCGGGGGAACAACGCCTCGTCGTGCTCACCGCGCCAGACACGCGACGTGGCATTCGCCGACTCCTCGAAGGCAGCGTGAAGGCGCTCACGGTGTTGGCGTACGGAGAACTCGCGCCAGAGACGCGGGTATCTCCCATCGGCTGTCTGTCGATTGACGCGGTGGACGAACCGCGCGCGGCCTGAGCGTCAGGTCGAGCTGGAGCCCGACGGGGTCGACTTGCCGGCGTTGACGCGCTCGCGCAGCTCTTTGCCAGTGCGGAACAGCACGCCGCGCTTCGGCTTCACCTGAATGACTTCGCCCGTCTTCGGGTTGCGGCCGGGGTACCCCGGGTAGTGCTTGACGTGAAACGCGCCAAGGCCGCGAATCTCGATGTTTTCGCCGTTGACCAACGCGTCGCGCATACAACCGAACACGGTCTCAACCGTCGCTTCGGCCTGTTTTTGCGTCAGGCCGCGCTTGGCGATGATGATGTTGACGAGATCGGACTTGAGCATGGCTCCTCCCCGAAAAACCCTTGTGGTGTCGCAGTTTTAACCCTCTTGTCGCCAACTCGCAACTTTGCGTCACGCCAAAGGCGCTGAGGTGCTGGCCGCGAGATCTTTCCACGTCAGGGACCCGAGCCGCTCCAGCGCATCGCGATCAAGCGTGCTCAGGAGTCTTTCGGCCGCGTTCTCCTGGTGCGACGTCATGCTGGGTGAACGCCCCAACGCCCGCGCGACTTCGGCTGCCGTCAAGGCCTCGCAATCACGTGTCGGGCGCAGCCCGCCCCGCACCGAGTGAACGAGCCCGGCCGAGCGGAGCTTGTCGCACAGCTCGTCGACCCTCGGCAGCGGCGCCGCGGCATCGTCCGCGAGGTCATGCGTCGATGGGGCGCTGTCGCCTCGAATGGCGGCGCGCGCGATCAGCCCGACAATCCGCATTCCCAGGCGCTCTTCTCCCGACGCGCCGTACAACCACATGTCGTCACCCGTCGAGTGCTCCAGCGCGTAGGCCAGGCGCCCTCCGAAGAGCACGAGGAACCACGAGACGTACACCCACACGAGAAACAACGGCACGATGCTGAGCGAGCCGTACACCGTGTTCGCGCCATACGCCGCCTGCGCGATTCCAGCGTAGCTGTGGCGGGCGACTTCCCACGCGAGCCCGCCGGCGAGGCCTCCCCCGAGGGCGGCACGCCAGGTCACCGTGGCGCGCGGGGCAAGCCGGTAGAGCACCGTCAGGCTCAGCACCGCGAGCAAGAGGGGCCCAGCGCTCATCGCTGCGCTGGAGGCCGGAAGGAACGCCAGAAGGGCCGAGCGAAACGCCTGAATGCCCGCCAACGACGCCGACAGCAACAAGGGCCCGAAGACCGCCAGCCCGAAGTACAGCAAGCCGCCCAGCCACACGGGGCGCTTCCTCCGCACGGCCCACACGTCGTTCAACGCTTCATCGAGGTTCCGCACCAGGGTGCCGGCGGAGAGCAGCAGGAGCACGACGGAAATGGAGCTGCCCGTCCGCGAGGCGGTGTGGCGCAACAACGAATCGAGCACCGGTTCGAGCTTGTCGTGCACCCCCGGCGCGAGCATGTCGCGCACAAACTCCCGCAACGTCTGCTCCATCAACCGGCCCCGGAGCGCATTCAGGAGCGACAAACACACGGCCAGCGTGGGGACGATGGTGGTCACCGAGAGAAACGTGAGGTGCCCGGCCCGAACCACCATCGGCCCGCCTCGAAAGTGGCGCACGAGGCGGAAAAAGGTTCGGGCGATCTCGAACGGGTACTCGGTGGCGAGGTGCGGCAACCCACGCGACGCCGTGGCTCGTGAATTGGGGGCCGGCGCCGCGGCGCCCGGCGAGGGGGTCGGGGTGCCAGCGGGAGGGCCCGCGCGGTCCGGCGGCGGCGCGCCGCTCTCAGGCACGTGTGTGCCCACGCGCCAGGATGCGATCAATCTGCTCGCGCGACGCCTGGGAGAGTTCGACGAACACGACCCCCATGCCGGGCTCTTCGACACCGCCGGGCGCGATCACCCGCCGCACCTCGCCCACGCCCTCGATGATCTCGATGTCGTCGGACACCACGGTGAACTTGAGGTTGACCCGAGTGCCGACGGGCAGCGGATCGGTCGACCGAATGAACACCCCGCTGCGGGAAAGATTCGAAACGTACTCTCCGATGAACTCTTCGGCCGAGGCGAACTCCCGGTTCACCTGGCGTCGAACGTCGACGCGCCTCTCGAGTTCTTGTTTCGCTTTCTCGCTCATCGATTCTGGCTATTCGCTGTCTGGCGCACGCTCGTCGCCTGAAGCCGCGCTCAAGTCGGGCGGTGGGGGAGCTTCCCCGCCCCGCTCCATGCCGCCCGATCGACCACCGCGCTCCTCGCGGCGACCGCGATCACGACCGCGGCCTCGGTCTTTGCCCTTGCGGTCGCGATCGCCACCACCCCGCCCCTGCTGCTGGCGGTTGGGCTCCTGCACGCGCTTGGGCGCACCGTAGTCGGCCACTTCGATGTGTTCGTTTGAGCCGCCCACGCGAAACTCCACGCCGGCCACGGGCCGCGCGAACAGTTCGTAGTGTTCGCGGTGGTAATTGGGCTGGGCTTTGACCTGAATGGACTTGTTGTAGCGGTCCATCAGGTGGCGCAGCTCATCGCGCTCGTCGTTCTGCAGGTTGGCCGCGACCTCGGGCTGACAGGCGACCACCAGGGTCGGCTCCTTAAGCGCGTTTCCGAGCCGGCGAATGTCGCGGAAGATTTCATACACCACGGTGGTGGTGGTCTTCACGAAGCCCTGACCGTCACAGTACGCGCAGTCTTCGTGCAGCACGCGGCCAATCGACTCGCGCACGCGCTTGCGGGTCATTTCAATCAGTCCCAGCTCTGAAATTTTCAGAACCGTGGTCTTCGCCTTGTCTCGCCCCAGCGCCTCCTGCAGGGCGCGGAACAC
>CAZFXD010000217.1:0-8635 GCA_964522795.1 uncultured Myxococcaceae bacterium | reverse complement strand
CGCGGCGGCCGGAATCGCGTCGACGCCAAGTCCATCAGCGGCGCCTAGGCGGCCCCACCTCGAACGGCGCGCCACGCGCCGGTGGAGACGCGTGCGCGGAATCGAAACCAACGCGGAGGACGACTACGGACGCACGGGCGGAATGCGGGGAATTCCGTCGCCCACGCGCACCGCGCCTTGCGACGACCAGTCGAAGAACTCGACGCGATTGCCGCCCTGGTTCTGCGCCGAGTCGAGGCCGGCCTGCGCCTGGCGAATCAGCTCAGAGAACTCGTCGTTGCGCCCGGGCTCGGTGGCGGCCACGCCGATCGACACCGTGGCCTGGAGTGAGGCTTCGCGTTCCTGCACGCTGGCTTTCGCCACGCGTTCGACCATGCGGCGCGCCACGATCAGCGACCCCGCGAGGTCGGTGTGCGGCATCAGCACCATCACGCGATCTTTGGCGAACTGCACCGGGTAGTCGGTGTCTCGCCGCGAGCGTCGAATCACCAGCGCCAGGCCGCTCATGAGCGAGGCCCGCATCTGGGGCGTGGACCTGGGCAGGGCGTCGAACCCGATCATCGCCACCGCCAGCGGAAACCCGTACCGGCGCGCCCGCTTCACCTCGATGTAGAGGACTTCTTTGAAGTGATTGAACGTGTAGAAGCCGGTCAGCGCATCGACCATCGCTTCTCCGGCCGTCGGGTTACCCACCGAGCCTGCGGGCTTGCGCTGCAGGTCGTCCAGCCGCGCGCGGGTGTCACGCGCCGAGACCGGCAGGGGCAGCACGCTGTCCGCCGAGCCCGCGGCGAGGCTCTTCGGCGCCGCCGCCCACACCAGGCATTGCGGCAGTTGGGTTCGAATCTCGGTCACCAGCTTGGGCGACGGCTTGGTCGACGGCCCCAACACCACCAGCTGCTCTTTCGACAGGGCGGTCACCTTGCCGGCGGCACTCACTTTGAGGCCCGCCTTCTTCAGGCCAGCGACGATCGCTTTCCGCTGCGCGGGAGCTGATTCAAGAACGGCGGCGAGTGAGACTTTCATTCGGTTGGGTTCCTCGGTCGGTCGCGAAGGCCCAGCCTATTCAAACTTTCCTTCGCCACGAACATTACACGCGCATTTGTGTCGTGCGAGGCGGCCTGGGTCAACGCTGAAATCGCGTTCGGGGTGCCGAGCGTCCCCAGCGCACCGGCCGCCGCCGCTCGAACGTCGGCGTCTTCGTCGTGCAACAAGGTCTGTCCCACGGCGGCCGCAGCCGCGGCGTCGCCCAGCAGCGCCAGCCCGGCCACCGCCCCCGCGCGCACCTCCGCGTCCGGGGCGTGGAGCAGATCGAGCAGCGTCGGTCCCAGGGCGCCCAGGCGGAGCGCTCCAGCCGACTCCGCCGCCGCCGCCACCACGGTCGGCGAGGTGTCCTTGAGGAGCACCACCAGCAGCTTCTGCGCGCTGGGGTTTCGCGAGAACAGCGCGCAGGCGCGAGCCGCGCCAACCCGGCACGAAGCGACGTGCGAGGTCAGGTGCCGCTCCACGTCGATGGCCGCCCGGGTGCCCTGCGACCTCACCAGCCCGGGCAGGGCCACCGCGCACAGGGCCGGGAGCGCGGCCTCCGTGCTCAGGACCACGCGGAACAGCTCGGCGCTGGCGGCGCTCCCGTCTCGCGCACACCGCTCGAGCACGGCCTCCGCCTGCGCGGTGGGGGCGTCGATCACCCGTCGGGCGCTCTTCGGCGTGCAGGGGAGCAGCTCGGTGGGAGGAGGCGCGGCCTCGGCCGCGACGAGGCTGGCCACCGCCGCCGCGAGCGCCCACCCCCCATTGCTCCTGGTCCGCATCTTCGTCATCTCGCGAGGGGAATGTTACTTTGAGTCGTGGTGAACGGCGCGCTCGTCTCGATGCTTCTGCTCGGCCCCTGGCAGCTGCCGCCCGGCCCGGCCGGCGACGATGCGCTGAAGGCGCAGGCCCCGCTGTCGATGGCGGAGCGCGTGCTCGCCCGTTCGGCCGAATTCCTCGGAGAACCGTACACCGAGTCGCCGCTCGGCGAAGGCGCCGAACCCGACCCTGACCCCCGGCTGCGTTTCGACGCGTTCGACTGCCTCACCTACACCGAGACGGTGCTGGCCCTCGCCCGCTCCACTTCGGTGAGTGACGTCGAGCCGAACCTCGATCGCATCCGGTACTCCGGAGAACCGAGTTGGGCGCACCGCAACCACGTGATGGAAGCGAACTGGATTCCCAACGCCATTTCCTCGGGCTGGCTGAAGGACGTGACGCGCGCCGTAGGCGGCGCCCGGGTGCGACGCGTGCACAAGAAGCTCGATGCGGCCGCGTGGAGTTCAGCCCAGGGGCGGGCGCTGCACCTCGCTGCCAGTGAGCGCGCGCAGGGAACGTACGCCATCGACATCGTGCCGGTGGCCGAGGCCGAGGCGGTCTTGCGGCGAGCGCCGGCCGGTCTGGTGGTCACGGTGGTGCGAAAAGACCGACCAGCGAGCGTCACGCGCATCAGCCACGTGGGATTTCTGGTGCAGACGCCGCGCGGGCCGGCCCTGCGTCACGCGTCGCGAACCCACCATCGCGTGGTGGACGAGCCCGTGCACGCCTTCCTCAAGCGCAACCTCGATTTCGGCGCGTGGACGATTGAGGGCCTGTCGCTCTTCGAACCGCTTCCGCCCGTGACTCGCTAGACGTCGTCGGGAATCTTGGTTTCGCCGCTCATGGCCTCTTCTTCGGCCGCTTGCGCGTTGGCTTCGCTGTCGCGCTCCACCGCTTCTTCCAGGTCGGCGGCGACCTTCTGGGCCGCCTCGAGCGAATCCGAGGTCACCAGCACCTGCCAGGTCGAGCGAACGATGGCGCCCAGGGCGTCGGTCGACGCGCCGTTGCGACCGCGAACGAAGGCGTCGGTGCCCGATTTTTGGAGCGTGGCCGCCAATTCTTCCGCCAGAAGCGGGTTGTCGGTCTCGAGGGCCACCACGTAGGTCTGTGCTGAGGTTGGCTGGGACATGCGGAAAGGCTACCCGACCTCCAACAATTTCCTCTAAAAAGACGTCACCCATGACGCGAATCAAGTTTCTCATTTTCGGACTGGTAGCTGTCGGTGCCGTGGCCGCGCACTTGTTGATGGCCTCCGGTGCTGTGGTTTCAAAAATCGCCGACCAGGGAGCCACGGCCACGCTCGGCGCGGCGTCAGCGGTGCAGGTCCGCCTCGAGGCGATTCGCTCCGAGCTGCAGGCCGCCGCGCTCAAGGTGGCGAGCCACTCCTCCCTGTGGGGACGCAGCGGGGCGCCCTCGGCCGAGCGCGTGAACCAGTTTCGCGCCGCCGCGCTGGAAGCGCTGCCCGAGAGTCTGAAGGCCGGCGCCATCGTCGGCTTGATCACCGAAGCCGGCAGCATGATCTCCAAAGGGGAGGCGCCCGAGGCGATGCCGGAAGGCGTCGATGCCAAGGCCCTCGCCCAGCCCAGCTCGACCGTGGAGGTGTTCGGAGCCATTCATCACGTGGTGGCGCTCCCGCTCCATGCGCTCGACAAGGCAGACGCCAAAGTCGTGGGTTCGGCCTTCATCGCCGTGCCAGCGACGCTGAGCGCCGACGCGCTCGCCGCGGTGGTGAAAGATCACCAGCTCACCGGCGTGGGCCTCGCGGTCGGGGGCACGGTGGTGGTCTCTGGCGGCGACAAGATGCTGGTCGATAAGGCGGCCAAGAGCGGCAAGGCCAACAGCACCGCCGCGGTCGAGTCCGGCGAGGTCGTGGCCATGGGCCCGCTGAAGTTCCCCCTGGGCGGTGCGGCGACGTTGGCCGTGGGCGCCCAGCGCGAGGTCGGACCGTGGAACGTCATCGCCGTGCAGTCGGTGCGTGCCGCGCTTGAGCCCGTGGCCAATGATCAGAAGGCCTCATTCTTCGTCCTGGTCGGGTTGCTCCTCGCCACCGTGGCCTTCGTGGCCCTGGGCGGCGGTGAAGCCCCGCGCCCCGCCATGTCCATCGGCAGCATGCCGTCGGTGGCCCCGCAGCTGGGGATGCAGCGCAAGGTCGACACCGCGCCAGCGCCCGTGCCCGCCGGCACTCACGCCCCGCCGAAGGAGACCACGGCGGACGATTTCAACTTCGACTCCAAGCCCACGGGCCAGGTCCCACCGCCGCCGCCACCTCCCGCGGCCGAGCCTCCGCCTCCGCCCCGGGCCGCCGTGGCCCCGCCGCCTCCGCCTCCCGCGGCCCCGCCGCCCCCTCCGGAGGGCTTCGAAGACGGCGAGCAGCGCACCACCGCGTACCCCGCGCATATGGCGGCGGCCATGGTGGCGCAGGACCCGATGAGCCTGATTGGAGGCGGTGGCGCCCAGGAAGAGTTCAGCCAGGACTCGACGCGCGTAGCGGCGGTCCCGCAGGACCTGCTGCGCGCGGCGGCCCGATCGGGTGCCGACGAAGCGAGCGCCAGTAAGACGTCGCCCGGTGCGCTGCCGAAGATGGCGTCGGTCGCGCCCATGGCTCAGGACCCTGACGAAGCCCACTTCCAGGAAGTGTTCAAAGAGTTCGTCTCGGTTCGCGAGAAGTGCAACGAGCCGGCCGATGGCCTGACGTACGATCGCTTCCTGGTGAAGCTGAAGAAGAACCGGGAGCAGCTCGTGCAGAAGTACAACTGCAAGACGGTTCGTTTTCAGGTCTACGTCAAAGACGGCAAGGCCGCGCTCAAGGCGAGCCCGGTCAAAGAGTAGTCCGACCCGCGCCGGCGGTTTTCAGCGCCGGCAGCGTCAGCGTAAATCTCGCCCCTCGGGGAATTTCGCCCAGCGACAACGTGCCGCCGTGGTCGACGGCGATGCGCTGCGCGATGGCCAGCCCCAGCCCCGTGCCGTGCGACTTGCTGGTGACCCACGGCGCGAAGATTCGTTCGCGATCTTCCGGTGGCACCCCGGGGCCTTCATCGTCGACGTCGAGGTGCACCAGCCCGGGCGACGGTCGCAGCGTCACGGTGACCTGACCAGTCTCGCCCATGGCCTCGAAGGCGTTCTTGAGCAGGTTCACCAGCGCCTGGGTGAGCAGGTCGGCGTCGGCCAGCACCCGGGTGCCCGGCTGGGCGTGAAGCACCGTGCGGCCTGAGGGCTGCAGCGCCATCACCCGGTGCACCAGATCGTGCAGGTCGAGCTCGACCAGGGTGGGCGCGGGCAGCCGGGCGTACTGGCTGAACTCGTCGACGATTCGGGTCAGGCGCTGCACCTCTTCGAGCATCGAGGCCGAGCTGTTGTCGAAGACCGACGCGAAGCGCGCATCGGCGCGCGCGCGGAGCGACTGCAGGGTCTCGAGGGACATTCGAATCGGGGTGAGCGGGTTCTTGAGCTCGTGCGCGAGCATTCGCGCCGCGTCGCGCCACGCCGCGACCCGTTCAGCGCGGAGGCGATCGTTGGTGGAGACCGCCAGCGCTTCGGTCATGGCGTTGAACGCCGAGACCAGCGCACGAATCTCCTGCCCCCCGCCCGGGTCGAGGTGGGTGGACCAATCGCCCGCCGCCACGCGCGTCGAGGCCGAGGTCAACGCTTCGATGGGGACGCTGAGCCGCCGCGCCAGGACGAACGATGCCAGCAGCGCCAGCGCGAACGTCGCCAGGGCCAGCGCCAACATGGCCACCGTCATTCCCTGCAAGGTGCGATTGAGCGCGTCGTCCGACGGCGCGAGGGTGAAGCGCAGCGACCCTTCGGAAAACCCATTCGGTGAAAGCTGAGTCGAGCCGCCGGCCCCCACGTCGACGCGGACCACGGCCTGCGCCACGCTGGCCGCCCGGTCGAGCCAGGCGCGGTTGAGCAGCCGGCCGGTGACGATGAAGACCCGGCGTTGGCCGATGTCGAGGGGCCGAATCACCAGCAGACAGGGGAGTCGTTCGAACCCGGTGGCGACGGCGACGTCGACGGAGGCGCCAGTGCGGACGACCCGGGAGGCGAGCAGCGCCCGCAAGTCCTCTTCAACCTCCCCCAGCCGCGCGGGAGCGTGGTGCGACGAGAGAATCTCGCCGTCGGGGCCCAGAAACTCGAGCACCTCGAGCCCGAGCTCGGCCGCGAGCGGACCGGCGACCGAGGCGGCGTCGACGTTCTCGGTGCGCGAGAAGGTGAGCACGTCATCGTGCTGGGCCACCTGCAGCGACTGATGCTCCAGCTCGTCGAAGCTGCGATCGACCACCGCGCGCGCCGCCTGCACCAGCGCCGTCGTGCGCTCGGCGTCGAGGCTCCGGAGCGCGTGCTCGACGGAGCGGAAGGCGACCGGTCCGATCAGCAGCAGCGGCACGATGGAGACTGCGGCGAAGGTGATGAGCAGCGAGTGGCGCAGTCTCACGGGCTGTCCGTTCGTTCGAGGTCGTCCAGCAGCGGCAGGCCGAACGCGTCGAACTCCACCGGGCGCAGGCGGGTGGGCGAGGTTCGTACGCCCACGCCTTCGAGAACGAGCGGCACCACGTGGGGACCATGCGCGGCGTGCAGGAGCGCGGTGGCGAGCACTTCGTCAGGGGGCAACAGGTGAGTGGCCAGCTCCAGCCCGGGCGCGGCCGGCGCGCCTTCCGGCAGGGGCGCGAGGGTCAGCGCGAGGCCGCGGCGCTTGGCGGCGATCTGCAGCCGGGCGGCGATGCGCGCCTGAGAGGGCCACTCACTGTGAAACGACAGCGTGGCGGGCGGGCAGGTGGCGGTGTCGCCGGGTGCGCGGGGCGCGGGTTTCTCTCCAGCCAGCGCCGCCCACGGTTCGGCCGGCGCGTCGACGAAGTGCGCCGCGAGGTCGGCCCGGTCGACGGCGTCGCGCAGGCACGCCAGCGCGGCGGCGGCGTCGGGCGTGGCCACCAGGCTGGTGCCGAAGCGCATGGACCTCTTCTCCTCGCCGGGCAGCCCCAGCACGAGGTCGGTCCGGCCGGCGGCGAGCGCCACGCGGGCGTCCTTCTCGGTACGTTCGCGCACCACCATCTCGGCGAAGAACGGCTGGCCCCACGCCGCCCGCTCGTTCGCGCGGTAGCCACGACTTGAGGGCAGGTAGGCCGCGTCGGCCGAAGGCACGAAGGCGTTCGGGTGACACAGCATGAAGAGCAGGGCGCCCGGGTTCTTTCCCCACGTCACCCGCAGCGAGGACGGGTTCTCAAACTCCACCACCTCAAGGCCCGCGGGCAGCGCCGAAGAGCCCGGTCGGGTCCAGTGCGCCTGGACCGCCGCTTTTCGTGCGAGACCTGCTCTCGAGTTCGGCCAGCTCAGCACCCAGGCGTCTTCTTTTCGGGTGGCGCGAAGGTCGCTCGCCCAGCGAAGGGTGCCGTCCGGGAGCGCGCGGCAGACCGCGTACCGGGTCAACGTCGCCAGCGCCTCGCGGGTCGGCCCGCTGGGGCCCGGCGTTCCCGCGCCGCTCTTCTTGACCGACACGTCCACCACGGAGTCGTACACGTGCACCCGCGCCGGCGATGCCCACAGCAAGGTCAGGGCGAGCGCAGACAGAAGGTTCATGGCAGGTCCACCCGGTAGAGCTCGCCAGACCCGCTCGCGGTGGCGAGGACCACGAACACCGCGCGCATCTCGCCGTCAGTCAGCGCCTGGGCGTCGGTCACGACCCCGCTGGGGAACTCGCCCGTGGCGAGCGCGGTCGCCGGCACCCAGGGGCTGGCCGCGCTGTCGGGCACGCGGTGCAGGCGCCAGCTCGAGCTGCCAGCCGAGAGTGCGGTGGTGGTGAAGAGGAGCAGGGCGTCATCGGCCGCGCGGGCGAGTGCGCTCTCACCGCGAACTCCGGCGAGTGAGAGGGCGGGGCCGCCGCTCCGGGCGATTCGAGTCACGCCGTCGGCCGCAACGCTCAGCGTCGCGCCGTCGACGTCGCTTCTGCGCTGTCGCTCAATCACCCCGCCGTCGGTGCGCTGGACCCAGAGCGACCTGCCGGGGGCGGGCGAAGGACTCTCGGGTGGCGCGGGGTTAAGGCCCTGGGCCAGGCTCCACCGCCAGCTCTGGGCGAGGCGCCCATCGACCAGGTCGACGGCGGACGGCGCCGCGAACAGCCGGGTGAAAGGGGCGCGTGCCGGTGTGTCGCTCCGCGATCGGGGCAGCTCGATGCTGGCCACGGGCGCTCCCTTCAGGGTGAGCGCGGTAAGCGTCTCGGTGCCGGCGACGATGAGGAGCGGCTCGGTCGGGCTGCGCAAGAAGGCGACGGTGAGCGCGGTGGGCAGTTCGGAGAACGAGGCGATCTTCACGGCCGGGAGCGCGCCCGTGAGCTCACTGCGCGCACACGCCTCCAGCTCGCGCGTGGTCGCGTCGAGAGGCCAGGTGGCGTGCAGCTCAAACAGGGGCGGTCGCGCCGGAAGGTCGGCGCCTGAGAACACGTTCGGTCGAGTGTCGCGCGCCACCAGCGCGACATGGAGCGCGTCTCCCACCCGCCAGACGGTGACGTCGAGGAGCGTCGCGATTCCGCGCGCGGACGCGGTGCGGGCGGCCTCGAGATCGCTGGGGGCCAGCACGCGGGTCCACGGGGTGCCGGCCGAGGCGGCCGCGGTCTCCAACGCCACCTCGAGCTGGCGAACCAGCGGCGCGCCGTCGCGGCGCCCCACCAGCCCCACGTGCATGTGTCGCACAGCTGGGGCTCGCGGCCGGCGCGGCAGATGCACGTGCCCGTACCGTTGGCGCCCATCGAACAGACACCCACACCGTCCGGCGCGCCCGGGGCCGACTGACCGCAACGCCC
>CAZFXD010000216.1:0-8654 GCA_964522795.1 uncultured Myxococcaceae bacterium | reverse complement strand
TGTCGTCGCAAGAACGCCGCAGCGTCGTGAAGTTCCATGGCGCGATGATGCCACCGCCGCGCTGCAAACACCGCGTGTTTGGAGGCGCGGAGCGCGTCACCCGGCTTGCCCCCGGCTCGTCCGCCGTCCTGGTGCGCGCTCCGCGGGCTCACTTCGCCGCGATCAAGTCCGCCAGTTTCCGAGCGAAGTCCGCTTCCTTCTGGAGTTCCGTGTCGCCGAGCGCCGTGGCCTCGGCCGCGAGCTCTGCGGCGGCGTTCTGGGCGACCGCCTTCGCGTCACCGACGTCGCCCGCGCCGAAGCGCTCGCAGGCCTTTCGCGCCGCGACCACGAAGCGGGTCAGCGCCACGGTCTTCCGCGCGCCTGGACCGGAGTACGAGGGCGCCGCGCCGGCCGGCGCCACAGCGGAGAGCGTCGCCTCGCGCGCTTCACCGGCAGCGGTGGTGAAGGTGAGCTTCGCGGTGGCGATGGCCGCGCCGGGTGCGACGGCGGCGAGTCGAGCCACCAGCGCCCCTCGAGTGCGGGAGAGGAACACCGTCTTCACGGTGGACTTGAGCGTGGTCACGTTTTCGCCCGGCACGCCGTACACCGAGGCGAGCGTCACGCCCGGTGCAGGCTCGAGCTCGAGCTGCAGGTCGTACGCGACGGGCGTCACCATCAGGTCGAAGTCGGTGTCGAAGATGGTGCGCGTGCGCTCCAGCGTGTCGAGGTAGAAATAGTTCGCGCCCTTCGCCGACGTCATCTCCGTGACCAGCTGCTGGCCGAAGTCGAGCCCCACCCCGAAGGCGGTGACGCCCACGCCCCACTCGGCGTTGGCGGTGAGCAACCGCATGAACTCGCTCTCTCCCGTGGCGCCGACATTCGGAAGGGCATCGGTGAAGAGGAAGAGGCGGCCGTCGCGGTCCGCGCTGGCGTTGCGGGCGATTCGGTCGAAGCCGTCGCGCAGCCCGCACTCGATGCAGGTACTGCCGCCCGCGCTGAGGGTTCGAATGCGCGCCTTGAACTGTTCCCTGTTCGTCACCGGGAGCGGGCCGACGAGCACCTCGGAGCTGCCATCGAAGCGCACCACGGTGAGCAGGTCGCCCTCTCCCAGCTTGTCCACCAGCACCTCGGCGGCGGCCTTCACCGCTTCTAGCTTCCCGCCGGACATGGAGCCGGAGTTGTCGATGACGATGGCCGCGTTGAGCGGTCGCCGATGGAAGGTGGACAGGTCGATGTTCGACGCCATGCCCAACTGAACCCACGACGCCTCGGCCACGCCGCCGTCGGGCCCGGCCTCGGCATCAGGGGCGAGGGCGGTGCCGACGCGCACGCAGAACACGTCGGCGCAGGGCGAGCCCTCGAGCGGGAGGTCGTGCTCGGCGAAGAGACCCTCGGGCGGGAAGTCCTGGGGTGTGGGCACCTCGCCGGCCGCCACCTTGCTGCGAGCGAGCGCGATGTCCTGGGCGCCACCGGCACGCGCGCCGGCGCCACCTGGGCCCGCACTGGCGGACGACGGGGAGAAAGCGCAGGCGCTGAGGCCCAGCGCGGCAGAGGCAGCGAAACTCAGTGCAGCAGCGAGCAGAACGCGAGACGGCTTTCGGCGCATGAGGAACTCCTCGACCGGCCCGGTGCCCGCGACAGCAGCAACCCGCGTGCCGCGCGCAAGGCTGCACAACCGCTGCGACAGCGGAGTTCATACGACACGCGTGTCCCAGCCTCCGTGACGGCTTCGTCAGGGCTCCCCGCGACGTCCCGCGCAGCTCGAGCCGCCGCGAACAGACGTCGCAGGGCGAGTTGCCCTGGTGGAGCTCTGCAGCTCCAGAGCCGAAGCATGCTGCTGAAACCTGTCGTCACCAGCGCCAACACCAACCGTGGGCGCGTCGCGGTGATCCCGGTCGCGACTCACGCTTTACGGCGCGCGCCACACCAGCGCCCCGCTGTTGACGATGACGCCTGCGGTGACGCCAATCGCGGCCGCCGCATCAGCGGGGAGTGCCTCCCCCATTCCCGCCGCACGAGCGCCCGCCGCGAGACGAAAATCCCCCGCCGGCGCGTTGACGAACAGCGTTCCCAGAGCAGCGCCATCAATGCCGGCCCCGTTCGCTTCCCGGCTCGTCGTCTGCTGCAGCGCGCTGCCGAAGACGGTGAAGGCGTTGGACGACGACGGGCCATCCCAGCCGAGCACGTACTGCGGCTTAGACGCGTCGGAGCGGAAGTAGAGGTTGTGGTCCATCGCCACCACCACCACGCCGGGCGCCTGAGCTCCAGCGCCACCGAACGTCGCGTTGATGAGGTGGGTGCCGCCGAGCGCCCGCGCGCCGCCCGCGATGATGTTGTTCTTCACCGTGATGTTCTGCGACGGCAACCGGTCGTCGTTGTAGATGTAGAGGTCGTCCGAGGCGTTGTTGACCAGGGTGTTGTTGAACACGCGCACCGTCTGCCCGCCCACCTTCAGCCCATAGCCGCCGTTGTCGTAGACGACGTTGGAGGCAATGAGCCCGTCGTACGAGATTTCATGGAAGATGCCGTGGCTGAGGTTGCCATTCACCACGTTGCCTACGACGGTGTTGCTCCGGCACTCGAGGTCGCACCAGAACCCCTTGGCATCGTTGTTTCGGAAGAGGTTGTTCTTGATGGTGGAGTCGCTGAGACGCGCGAGCTTGGCGCCCGCGAACGAGCCGTAGGTGCCGCTGTACTGGCCCTTCTCGAGGTTGTTGCTGACGAAGAGGTTGTCTTCCATCACCAGGCCCGTCATCCAATTGCCGGTCAGGCCCGACGCCCCGTTGTAGACGAACTGGTTGTGGCGCATGACCACCCCGCTCGCCAGGTCGGTGCTGGAGCCGGAGATGAAGAGGCCAGAGCTGGCGCTTTGCGTGATGACGAGGTTCTCAAACTCCACGCCCCTGGCGCCGCTGCTCATCTCGATCTGTCCAGGGCGCGTGCTGAATTGAAGATTGGAGGCGTAGCGACGAACACCGAACCCACGCAGGCGCGTGCCGCTCACCGCCGCGGAGTAGAGGAACATGGCGCGCTTTCGAGTGGAGGCCTCGACGACCTTGCCCGCGGGGTTGACGCCGATGAAGAGCTTCTGCCCGGGCCGGTCGACGTAGAACGTGGTCGCGGTGACCTCGGCCTGGGTCAACACCTGCGTCAGCGGCACGCCATCGACGAACACCATGTCCGGCAGCCCCGCAGCGGGGTTGGCCGACGTGACGAGGTTCGGGTCGTAGCAACTGCTGCTCGGGCAGAGCGTCTGCGCAATCGCCCAGGCGTCTTTGCGGAACATCGCGCCGTCGGCGACGAAGCCGCTGACAACATCTGAACCATCGAGCCATGCGTCTTCATTCGGGTACGGCTGCAGGGTGATGGCCTTCGCCACCGTCCCCAGCTCTTCGCGATAGACGCCAGCGCGCAGCACCACCGTGCCGCCGGCCGCCGACTTGCTCACCGCTTTGAGCACTGTCTTCAGCGGCGCGGCCAGCGTTCCCGCCGCGGCATCGTCACCCGCCGGAGAGACGAACAGCGCGTTGGAGGGATACGCGTACTGGGTCTTCGGAAGGGCACCGAGCGGCCACGACGCACCGGCATCGACCACCGGTGTCCCCGCGTCGACAGCGGGCGTTCCCGCATCGACCCCTGGTTTGCCTGCGTCGAGCCCCGTCGTCCCAGCGTCAAGCACGGGTGTCCCCGCGTCGACCGCGGGCGTTCCCGAATCGACCACGGGTTTGCCCGCGTCGAGCACCGTCGTTCCGGCGTCAAGCACCGGCGCTCCACCGTCGACCACCGCGCTGCCCCCATCCACGGCCACCCCGGCGTCCACCGTGGCGACTCCCAGTTCGAGCAGCAGCTCGGGCCGATTGTTCGCCGCCTCACGGCTGTTGCAGGCCACCGCGTCGTCAGAGGTGGGCAGGAGAAGGAATGAGTAGCTGCCATTTCCCTTCACCACCGTTGTGACGTCGAGCTCCAGCCACGTGTTGAGGGCGATGGCCGCCGTGTCCTTCAGCGCCGCGCCTTGCGGGAGGGGGCGGTTGGCCCAGGTCAGGCCGGACTCAGTCCAGGCGTTGGAGACGAGGAAAAGTTGGGGGCCGTCGGTGGTGGCGTTGATGACGTAGCAGCGCAGCGTGGCCTTCTTCACCGGTGCGGAAAGCCCGGCGACCTCGAAGCGCACGTAGGCGTGGCGCACGGGGTTCGCGTCGGCGCCGATCTGGGTGTCCGCTCCAAAATTCTTGCTGGGCGAAACGCTGCGAGCTTCGGCGTCGGCGGCCGCGGCCACGTGGACAGCGGTCTCATATTGAATGACCAACTGGGGCGCATTGGCTCCTGTTTCGCGCGACGCGCAGGCCATGGCGTCAGCGGACGTCGGCAGGAGCGCGAAGGAGAAGGTGCCGTTGGCCTTCACGGCGCTGGTGACGTCGAGGTCCACCCATGTGCTGGGCGCCACCACCCCGAGGTCGAGGAGCGCCGCGCCGGCCACGGCGGGGCGCGTGTTCCACGTCAAGGTGGACTCGCTCCAGGTGTTGCTCGCCAGGAAGAGCTGCGGGCCGTCGTCGCTGCCGTTGGTGACGTAGCAGCGGAGCGTGGCGCGGACGAACGAGCCCGGCACTCCGGCGACGCTGAAGCGCACGAATGCGACCCGTTCGGGTGACTGGTCCGCGCCGAACTCAGCGGCGCTCCCGAAGTTGGCCGCGGGACTACCGCTCTGCACCTCGGCGTCAGCCTGCGCAACAAACGTCGCGCTCTGGAGTTCTTGTTCCGCGGCGTCGGAGGAGCCGGGCAGACGGATGGAGACCTCGTCCACCGCACCACACCCGCAGAGAGCGATGACAATGACGGCAAGCGCCGCGCTGCGTTCTTGAGTTCGCATGCGTTCCAACAATCCACGCCGCGTGCCAACGGCTCGCGCAGACAAATGCGCGGTTGGGCCCCGCGTCGTCCTGGAAATTGGTGCATCGGCGGCGCACCGATGGCAGCTGCCATCACCCTCGTCGCGCGGACCCGACACAAGCAACGGCGTGCTTCAGCCTGGCGAAGGGCCGCATTTCCAAAGCCGGGTCGGGTACCATTGCGCGGATGAACGCTCGCCCTGGCACGTCGAGGCTCGCTCTCGCCACGATGGGAGCGGTGATTTTCGGCTGCCTTCAAACCGTCGAGATGAAGCCACCAGACGCGGGGCAACCGGCCGATGGCGGCAGTGACGACGCCGGGAAGGATGCCGGTTCCGGGGGCGGTGGGGGCGGTGGGGGCAGTGCTGACGGAGGCGACGCAGGCAGCATCGACCCATGCGGTGGCACAAGCTGCGACGGCTGTTGTTCCGACTATTACGGCTGTGTGCCTGTCGTGACTGAGTCCTCGGGCGCGTGTGGCTTGAGCGGTGCGAAGTGCGCCTGGTGCGGAATGTTCGGCGCGTGTTTCGCTGGCGTCTGCGGAGAGTACTTTGACGCTGGTCTGGGAACGTCCGACGGCGGAGAACCTCCGTGTGCGCCCGGCCCTCCATCCGACGGCGGTGTCGACGCCTTGTTCTGGACGACGACGGATGGCGTGACCACGACGGTCGGACTCGACGACCGCCCCATGGCGAAACTGCTGAGCACCTCGGTCTTCGGCGCATCGGTGGCGGCAAGAGCGGCGCCGGGCAGCCTGCCTCCGACCGTCGCCTTCTACTCGCTGGACGGAGGACGCACGCCCGAGGCCTTTGGCTGCTATGCGGTTTGGCAGAATTTTGGCGGCTCCATCACCACCTTCAAGCCTCCGGCGTGTCACGTGGTCCTGACGTCGGTGCGATGTCGGCCCGGCGACATGTGGGAGGGCCGGTTTTGGGTCGATTCCGATGGCGGTGCGGGTCAGCGGGCCGTCTGGGACGGTGGCTTTCGAGTGAAGTAGTCGCCCGTGGTGCTGCGCGGAACGCCGCGCGCGCTCTTAGTGGACGCAGCAGGAAATGTCTCTGGACTGGTGGATGAGGCGACAGTGACTCCCACGGCGTGACCTGGTCGGGGCTGCTCGGCGTCAGGACATTGTGGAACCCTGAGCTTGCGTGGCAGCTCGACGGAGGCGCTCCAGCGTCGCAGCCGCTACGCGTTCGCGCCATCGACCGTGAGACGCTGGCCGTCGAAGCGCGCGTCCCGGTCGTCTCGAACCCGGCACGGCGACGACGGTCGAATCAAGAAACGCGGCGTCCATCGCCCTTTCGGGACCGACGGGCGCCAACGTGAAGGGGACACCGTTGGATTCTGGTGTGACGCACGTGGCACAGGCCCAGCTCGATGGGGGCGTCGACTTCTCTTGTCAGCTCGAGGCGGTGGAGACCGTGCCGCCGCTCTTTCTTCGCGGCTGCCTGGTCACCGGTCGCGCGAATCATCTCAGCGTGTACTTGAGGCCAGGCGTGGATGCTCGGGACTCCGGGTGGGTCTCGAGCCATGGAAGTCCGCGCGGCGATTGGGCGCCGGTTGAAACGCCGTGAGGCTGTCAGCCGCCGAAGCGGCGCTTGAGCAACAACTCGTGCCGAGCCTTCACCGCCGGCGTGAGCGCCGCCGCGTCCGTGAAGACCGCGCCGTCGAGCGAACGCAGGCACGAGCACGCTTTCCCCAGCAGCTTTCCGGCGTGAGGCAGCGACGCCGTGAGCAGCGACATCGCAGCGTTGGTGGCCTGCGCCATGTTGTGGCGGAGTTCGGTGAGCAGCGCTTCCCGGCTGCCTGAGTGCGGGCGCCAGCAGTCGTAGTCGGTGGGCAGCGCGATGGCGCCGTAACAAAGCTCGGCTTCTCGGGCGAGCTTGGCCTCGGGCGCGGCCGTCATCCCAATCAAGTGCGCGCCCCAGGAGCGGTGCAGGTGGCTCTCGGCGCGGGTGGAGAACTGCGGGCCTTCCATCACCACCACGGTGGCGGTGGGGTGCACCTTGGTCTTGAGCGACGCGGCCGACTCGAGGAGCACGCTGCGCAGCTGGTCGCAGTAGGGGTCGGCGAACTCCACGTGCACCGCCACGTCGTCGAAGAAGGTGCCTGCCCGCCCCTGCGTGCGGTCGATCATCTGATCAGGAATGGCCAACTCACCCGGGTGAATCTCTTCTCGCAGGCTGCCCACCGCGGTGAGCGAGATGATGCGGGTGACGCCCACCTTCTTCAGCGCCCAGATGTTGGCGCGGTAGTTCACTGAGGACGGCGGCGTGGTGTGGCCGATGCCGTGCCGATACAGAATCGCCACGTCCACGCCCCCCACGTTCGCGGTGACGATGGGCGACGACGGCGCGCCGAACGGCGTCTCCACCGTGACGCTCTTCCCGCCCAGCGCGCCCAACGCCTGACCGACGGCTGTTCCTCCGATGATTCCAATCACGGTTCTTCCCCGGTGCGTCAGTAGGTGAGCAACGCTTCCACGCGCGCGTCGAGTTTGGCACGGCCTTTCAGCGCGCCAAGTTCCACCACGAAGGAATAACCCACGACTTTAGCGCCGGCTTCAGCCACCAGGTGCGCGGCGGCGTGCGCGGTGCCGCCGGTGGCGAGCAGGTCGTCGACGATGATGGCGCGGTCGCTCTTCCCCACGGTGCCGGCGTGCATCTCCAGCGAGCCCTCGCCGTACTCCAGGCTGTACGAACGGGTCAGCGTCTTGTGAGGCAGCTTGCCGGGCTTGCGCACGAGCGAGAACCCAACGCCGAGCTCCAGCGCCAGGGGCGCGCCGAAGATGAAGCCACGGCTCTCCACGCCCACCACGCGCGTCAGGCCTTCTTTTCTCCACGGGTCGGCCAGCGCGCCGATGAGGTCCCCGAACAGCTTCGGGTCTTCCAGCACCGGGGTGATGTCTCGGAACAGAATGCCCGGTTTGGGAAAGTCGGGGACGTCGCGAATCTTCGAACGCAGGTGGTTGTGCAGGGTCATCGGCCTCTCCGAGTGCGAGGCGCGGAGTGTACGCCGTTTGCCGGGGAGCGTCAGGGCGGAGTGAAGCGCCCGCTTCAGAACGCGATGGCGAACTGAACGGCCTGCGTCAGAGGGGGAGAAATGGCGGCCAGACTGCGCGACGTCGACGTCGGCGAGGGCAGCGCCGCGACAGCCTTCCCCGTCCCCGACCACTCCCGGGTCGGAAGCGAGCTGCTCGGCGCATCGGGCGCGTCGACCGGGTCCACCGGCTCTCGGCGTTGTTGCCGGCTGACGCCGTGCCCGTCCCGGCTGCGCGAGGCGACGTCAGCAATGAGAATGGCCAGCAGCGCCACCAGAGAGGCCGCCCCGACGCCCGCCGAGACGAGGAAGAGGATGGCACCGGCAGACGAGGTGGGCGTCGAATGGATGATGCCCGGAACGAACATCGCGAGCCCCACGGGAGCTCCGATGCACAGCGACACCCCGGCCAGGGTGCCGAAGGTGGCGTACAGCGCGCCAAAGGGAGCCGCCCTCTGGGTCGCCTTCGCAGTGGGCGAAGACCAGCGCGGCGTGGCCAACAACGTCGCGGCGCGCGAAGGAGTCCCGCTCACGGTCGGCGTATCACTCTCACCCACAGGGCCGTCCACGGCCGCCTGCGCCGCACCGGCCGTCAGCGCCATCACCACCGTCATCGCTTTGAACATGGCAAACTCCGTGTGCAGCGTGGGGGACATGCTCGGGGAATTGCAGTCCTCGCGCCGGAGACTTCGCCCACGGTTGTGGGGGGTTACCCGGCGGGTCCCCAGGGTGGCGTGCAAGCACCTGCACAGC
>CAZFXD010000215.1:4793-8687 GCA_964522795.1 uncultured Myxococcaceae bacterium | reverse complement strand
CCGCCGCCCCCACCCCCCGAGCCTCCACCGCCACCGCTGCCCGGCAAGGCATCAACGCAACCCGGGCCGTACACGTAGTCAGACGGTTTCCAATTCACCCCGATGTTGTTCGGGTTGCTCGCGAGCCGATAGTCGTCGTGCGGGGCGTCCACGAACGCCGGGTTCGCCACCACGGTACTCGTGGCCGACTTGGTGAACGTGTACGGGTTCGAACCGAAGACGTTGTGATCTTCCGTGAGGAGGTACTTGGTCTCGTTGCAGCAGCCGTTGTTGAACGTCTGGATCACGTTGTGATCGACGGTCGCGTCGTAATTCGTCCCATCGGGCGAACGCAGGATGTTCCCGTTGCCGGACCAGTCGGTGTTGTTGCGAAAGACATAGCCCTTGGTGTCGAAGATCTGCACCGTGCTCTCGTCCAACCCCGCCACGCGATTGCGAACGAAGAGGTTGTTGGTCACGGTGGCGTTCACCACGTCGCCGTCTTTGAGGAAGAACCCCTGGCAGTTGTTGTCGTGCTCGTAGTTGTGATCGAAGACGAGATCGTTGCCGCCAAAGACCGACTGCAGACAGTCGTTGTGGTTGCCGCCTTCGATGACTCCGTAGATTTCGTTGTAGCTGATGGTGACGCGCGAAAAGTTGTTGATGTGAATCGCGTCCTCCGCGCTCGCTGCCATCCCGTGAATCTTGTTTCCGGTGATGAGGATGTCGGTCACTTTGGGCGAAGGGCCGCAACCCGACCACTTGGGTGCGTTGGGCGCGGTGCAGTCTTGCGAGAGGAGATTGATGCCGTAGTACCCGCCGCTGATGTCGTTGCACGCGATGGTGATGAACGAACTCTGGGTGCTGAGCGACTGGACGGCGACTTCACCCGTGATCACGAACCCGCGCAGGTCGATGTGCTTTCCCGTGATGTCGACGCCGGCCAGCGTCACCGACGCGCCCGGCACGGGGCGCACGATCACATCCGAGGCTTTGGAGGCGTTGAGCGTCAGCTTCCCGTACGTGCCCGCGGCCACGCACACCGTGCCGCCGTCGGCGGCCGCCACCTGGGACTGAATCTGCGCGAGGCTCGTCGCTGTTGAATTGCAGGTGGCCGCGCTCGCGGTCCCGGAGACGAAAGCGAGAACGAGCGACGCGACCGCGAGTGATGTCTGGCGAGCTGTAGACACGTGTGCGCCTCCGTCGGAGTGGGCTCAGACGGTGAATTGCATCGCACGTGCCCGCCCCGCCGTGCCGTCGCATTGAGGCACCAGGCACGGTTCCACGGTCAACTCGATCGCGTTCACCTCGACCTGGGGGCGAGGCGCCACAACGCGTGTGCACCGAGGTTGGCGCGTCACGCATGAGGCGTTTCACGCGTGGAACACAACGCGCGGCCGCGCGAAGTCAGGCTGAGTTCGCCGCGCCGGCGTCTTCGCTGCGAATCTCCACCGCCTCCATCCACAGACGAACCACCAGCGGCCCGAGCAGCGCTCCCCAGGTCCCCACCACCGCCATCGCGCCGAAGATGGACACGAAGAGAAGAAACATCGGCGTCTTCAGCGCTCCCATGCGCGCGTAGATAGGCCGCAGCACGTTATCCACCGTGCTGATGACGCCCACCCCCACCACCGCCAGAATCGACGCCTTCATCGGGTGACCGGTGAGAAACAGCCCCACCACGATCGGCGCCCACACCAGCGCGGAGCCCACCAGCGGGACCACCGAGACGAGGCCGGTAATCGGCCCCAACACCCACCAGCGCGGGATGCCCAGCGCGGCGTACACCACCGTCGCCACCAGCCCCTGCGTGGCACAGGTCAGCCCGACCCCGACCAACAGGCCCCGGCCGGTCTCATGAAACGCGGCGGCGAGCCGCTCCAGGTGGCGCACGTGGAGCGGCGAGTGCTTCTTGCACCACGCCCAGGCCTCGGCTCCGTCCACTGACACCACGTAGGCCCCGCCGAAGAAGATGAAGAGCGCCAGCATCCACGACGCCGCCGCGCCCGCCACATTGGTGAGCACATTGACGCTCTGCGCGCCGTAGCGCTGCACGAGCGCCAGCACCTCGGGGAGATCCGTTGGGAGCGACGGCAGGTCAGGGCCGTCGCCGCCCGAGGCAATCGACTCCAGCGCGCTCTTGGCCGACGAGCTCTGTTCGAGCTGCACCCGGAGCTCCTGCGCGCCGGAGATGACGCCCAGCACCGAGACGCCGAGCGGCACGCACAACGCAAAGAAGAGCAGCAGGCCCAGCGCCGCCGCCGCGCGCCGCCGCCCCTTCAGGCCGCGTTCAAACTTGAGCAGAAGCGGTCGAGAGAGCGCCGCGGTCCAGACCGCGAGCACCAACGCCGGCCACAACGGCCAGAACAAGACGAGCACGGCCACGCTGAGGGCGATCACCACCACCCGGAACGTCGCCGCGGGGCTGATGCCACGATCCACAGGTTCGGGCGCGCTCATGGGCCCGAGTTAGCACGTCGCGCCGACGACCGCAGGCTCAGCCGAACGCGTCGTGCAGGCGCGTCTGCAGGTTGGCGGCGACCGACGCCGTTCGATGCGAGGCGAGGTGCGGGTTCTTGAACTCGAACGGGCCGAAGGTCTTCGCGTGCGCCGTGCCCCGGTCTTCCACGATGTAGAAGTGTTTGGCCTGATTGGGGTCGACCGGCTTCGCGCCCGACGGCCCGAGGGGGCGTTGGAAACAGAGGAACGCGTCGAAGGAATGCGTCTTCGACCCACCGTTGGGACCCGAGCGGATTTTGCCCACGTCGAGGTAGCTCCCCAGCAAGAGGCCACGCACCGGCGTCTTCTTGAGCCTGGCCGCGCTGACGTGGGTCGCGGCCTCCATCGCGGCGGCGCGAACATCGGCGCGGAGCGGCTTGAAGATCGACGAAGGTGGCCTGGGCCGAGGGGCAGCGGCAACGGTGGTGGTTCGCATGGTGCCGTCACTTCAGCAACGGCTGTGCCCGCCCAGGTCCCCGGCTTTTCACGGGGCGCAGGCACGACCGGCGAGAGAAAGTCGGCTCTCCCCGGTCGCAGGTGTCTCGTCGATGAGCGGCCAAGTGCATCGGGTCCTGACACCTTCCGCGCCTTTCTTTCTCAGGGCGCCCCGCCAGTGCCACACTGGAGCTCCCTTCGATGGCGGCGCGCGCTCCCCAAAGGAAACAACGTACGCCACCGTCAAGGTCGCGGCCGGGCGCGCGCTCGCCCGTGCTCCTCATCGGCGCGGGGACGGGCGAAGCCACCTGCGGCATTCTCTACCTCGCGGGGTACCTGCGCCGGCACGGCGTCGAGACGTTCGTTCGGCTCGACGACCCCGATGACACCAGCGCGGCGCTGAAACGCTCCTTGAAGCAACTGCTCAAGCACGTTCGGCCCCGGCTGGTCGGCATCAGCTTGAAGTGGTTTCACCACGTGGCGCGAGCGCGCCTGGTGGCGAAGATCATCAAGGCCATCGACCCGGAGATTGAGATCGTGCTGGGCGGGAACAGCGCCTCGTATTTCTGGCGAGACCTCATCACCTTCGCGGACATCGACCACGTGGCGCTGGGCGACGGCGAAGTCCCCCTCCTCGCGCTCGCGCGGGGCGTGGCCGAGGCCCCCAACGTGGTCAGCCGCGGCGCAGACGGACTGCCGAAACAATCCCCCTTCGGGTACGTCCAGGGCGCGAAGAGCGAAGACGTCTTCTACTCGCACTTCGACGAGATGTTCCTGAGCCAGCTCGACGCGCACTCCTTCTCAGGCTGGGTCGCGCCCGGCAAAGGCTGCGGCGAGAATTGTCTCTACTGCGGCGGAACGCGCGGAATGCAGAAGGCCACCTTCGGTCGCGCCCTGCCCTTCCTCCGCTCGGAGTCCAGTGTGCAGAAAGACCATCGAGAGGTCGCGCCGCGCACCTGGCAGCTGCGCTACGACTTCGCG
>CAZFXD010000215.1:0-4783 GCA_964522795.1 uncultured Myxococcaceae bacterium | reverse complement strand
AGCTCCGCGGAGTTCCTCAACGCGGCCTGGGGCGACGTCGACCTGTCCCGGCACGCCACCACGTACTTCCTGTGGGGCATTCCCGCGCCAGGGTTGATGGACGCCCTGGCGGCGAAGTTCGAGCGCGTCTTCATGGTGCTCGACATCGGCTGCTTCTCCGAATCGCAACGACTGGAGACCCGCGCGCGCGGCCTGCTCAAGCCCTGCCCCACCAACGCCGAGCTGCGGAAGATCATCGCCGCGGCTGGCCGGCACCGAAACCTCGAGCTGGAGATTTCAGGCATCGCCGGGCTCCCCTTCGCGTCGCTCGCCACCCTCGAAGAGGAGCGCGCGCTGGTGGAGGAGGTGCTCGGGCTCGGCTGCGCCATCGGCTACCAGCGGCTGGAAGCCCAGCCCGGCGCGTTGGTGACGGAGCATCCGGGCCGGTTCGGGATGGTGAGCGAAGCGACGAGCTTCACCGAGTTCCTGGAGCACTTCTCACAGAGCGACCCGGCGTTGATCGGCGATGTGCCGATGGTCCGCTTCAAGGACGCGAAGCTGGAGGCCGCGGTCGAGCACACGCTGCAGTCGCTCGAGGCGCTGGTGCAGCGCGAGCTGGCCACGCGGCAAGCGGTGACGTTCACGCCGCGAACCCGGCTCCAGAGCACCGCCGCGCCAGCCGAGACGTTTCTTCTGGGCGAATGGCTCGGGCGCCACCGCGTTCCGGCAACCGTGGCCGCTGAACCGGTCATCGCCGTTCGGTCTCCTTCTGGCACGGGCGTGGCCTGCGCGCCCACCCTCAACCCCCGCACGTTCTCAGACCCCGCGCTGGTCCAGGGGGACGAGGCTCGGGCCTTTCTCGCGGTCCTGGCGGCCTTCGAGCGCCCGACGTCCCCCGAGAAAGCTATCGCCCTTCTCCAGGCCTCAATCGGCGTCGGCCCCCACCTCGCGGCTGAGCTCGTCGATCACCTGGCCGCCGGCCGATTCCTCCGACGAGCGTGACTGTCGACCGCTCATCCATCGCCTTGAGCACGTCGGCGATCGTCGAGTTCAAGGCACAGGCCCGCGCCACCACCGCGGCGAGGTCGTGGACCGAGACGCGAACGCCTATCGCGAGCCGAACTTCACCGGCGGCAGCGCGTGAATGAACTCCCACAACGCGTGCATCTCGGTGTCGTTCATGTTCTTCGTGGTCGCGACAGGCATGAAGGGGTTCAGCTTCTGACCGTTCTTCCTCACGCCTTCGCGCAGC
Source organism: uncultured Myxococcaceae bacterium (assembly GCA_964522795.1). Taxonomy (GTDB): domain Bacteria; phylum Myxococcota; class Myxococcia; order Myxococcales; family Myxococcaceae; genus CAZFXD01. The sequence continues at coordinate 3,552 of CAZFXD010000215.1, read as the reverse complement.
ACCTTCTCGAAGTCAGCAAAGCTGTACTCCTTGAGGCCGGTCTCGTGCGGCGTCAGGTTCAGCGGCACCGGAAAGTCCGGCGGCGTTCCGGGAATGGGGCCTCCACCGAACGTCGCGCCGTGGCACCCGCACCCACGGGCCAGAAACGCGCCGTACTCCTTCGTCGGCGCGGGCGCGGGCGGTGTCTCGACGACGGTGTGGTTGATTCGTCGAGCCACGTCGAGCGGAATACCGTCGATTCGATCGATGAACTTGGCCATCGCGGACACTTCAATCACCCCCGGCTGCCCATCGACCGGCGGCAGCGTGCGCAGGTAGGAAATGACCGCCACCACGTCTTCCATCGGCCACCAGCTGAACTCGTTGGACGGCATCATCAGCGCCGTCTTCCCATTGCGCTTCACGCCGTGCTTGAACAGGCGGACCAGCTCGGCGTTGGAGTACTCCGCCAACCGCCCCCCCTTTCCGGCCGTGACGTTCGGGTACACCAGCGTGCCCAGCGGCCCCAGCGGCTCAGACTTTCCGCCCCCGAAATTATCGCCGTGGCACCCCTGGCACCCGCCAATGGACTCCACGATGTGCTTGCCGCGTTCAAGGACGGCGGGGTCCTCGGACAGCGTCACGTCGGTGAGTGGAATGTCGTACACCTTGGCGATGCTCTCGTCGTAGGCCGCCACCTTGCTCCAGACGAACGCCCCTCCGCCGAGCAAGCCCAGCAACACAATTGCAGCGACACCCAGCAAGATCTTCTTGAGCATGGCAACCCCCAGTCACGGAAAGCCGGGCGGTCTAGTGCGACGGGCGGCACGATGACGAGCACAAAATGAGCAAGCCCCCCCCGCGTCCCACCATGCCCCCTGACCTCGCGGCGGCTGCGTCGTAGGCTCAAGCCCGTGACGGCGCGCAGGCTCTTTCTTCTCACCGTGGTCAGCGTCTGGTGGCAGGCGGGTTGCGCGCCCGGGTGTACGGGCCCCGGCGGCACGCCCGATGCCGGCACGGGTGACGCTGGAGTCCTCTTCGATTCCGGAGTTCCTGACGCGGGAGGGCCCGACGCAGGGCCAGGCGACGCCGGCGCTGTGGCACGGCTCCCCCTTGATTTCCTCCTCTACTCGGGAGCCTCAGCGCCGGTCGCCGACCCCTGCGGAGGCGTAGGGCCTGACTTCAACATCGGCGTCATGCGCCACGATGGAAAGGTGCACGGGCTGTTCGATGCAGGCGTCAACGGGCCGGGAGACGAGCTGTGGCCCCGGCTGTCGCCCGACCGACGCCGCTTCGTCTTCTACCGGTCGCCCATCGGGAAATCGTCCGAGCTGTGCCGCTATGACGTGCAGGAGCTGTGGCTCGCCAACGTCGACGGCACCGGCGCTCGCCGCATCTTCTCCAACGACGACAAGAAGGCCGTGGCGATGGCGCACGGCTGGCCGACGACGTCCGCATACCAAGGCCATGCCGACTGGTCGCCCGACAACCGGCACGTGGTCATGTTCATGGGCTACAACCCGCTCCTCCAGGCCATCGGCGAAGGCGAGCTGTTCGTTCTCGACGTCGACACCCTGGAACTCCGACAGCTCACGCTCCGGGTCAACGACGCCGGCTTCGGCCAGACGGGCGACTGCAGCTTCACCGCCGATGGGGGCCACGTGGTGTTCTTCGGCTGCCCGGACGAAGTGCCGGCCGGGTGCGCCCAGCCGCAGCTGCGCTCCGTGCCTGCCGACAGCGTCAAGGCCACGCACACCTCGCTCGTCTACGACGGCGGGGGCAACGACGCCTACGTGTCCCCCGACGGGACCCAGGTGATGTGGATGGAGCCGGCCCTATTCGTGTTCTGGCAAATCCACGTCGCGCCATTCAGCCCGGGCACCGTCATTCAGCCTGGTCAGCGACGAACCGTCGAGCCGCTCGGCGGGGGCTATGGCAACTGGCTGCCCGACGGTGGCGGCATCATCTTCAACAACCAGCACTCGCTCTACCTGAACCGGCTCGACGGGTCGGCCTCCGTGAAGATCTCGCCCGAAGGCACCACCGAGACGTTCCGCGACCCGTCGCCGTAAAAAGGGGACAGGCTACTTTTTCGAAACGAAAAGTAGCCTGTCCCCTTTTCGTGCCCGGTCTACGAGAACACAGGGAAGAACACGCGCGGAGCCCGCTTCTTGCGCAAGCAGCGGACGGACGCGCTCATCAGGCACACCGAGAAGCCCAGGCGTCGCTGCCCTTTTCGACTGCGGCCCGAGCGATGCCACACGTGGTTGTGCACGAGCACGGCCTCCCCCGCGACCGCGGGCACCGGCACCGCCTTCGCCTCGGCCTCTCCGCGCGCCACGAACTCTTCGCCGACGACGCCGCCCAACGGAGTCACCAGCCCGGCGCGGTGCGTCCCCGGAACGAACTCGAGGCAACCGCCGCCCACCGGTGCGTCGTCGAGCGCGGTCCAGATCTGCAGCGTGGGGTCCGCTGACAGTCCCCACAACTTCCCGCCGTCCTGATGCCAGGGAATCTCGCTGCTCACCTGGGCGCCCTTGTTGAACAAGATGGCGCGATACGACACCACCGGCCCCGTGATGAGGGCCCGCGCCACGCGTTCGAACAGCGAGTTCCGCATCCACGCGCGAAACCGCTCGTCCAGCTCAAGCTTCTCGAGCTTCCGGTAGTTGAGCGATGGGCCCTGATACCCGAGGCCGAGCGGAGCGTCGGCGTACTCGCCGCTCTCGGCGTCCATCTGAAAGAACAGCCCGGGGTACTCGACCTGCCCCAGCATCAGCTCGGTCGCGCGAGTGCGCAGTCCATCGAGGGCGGCGTCGGTGGCCACCCTCCCCAGGCGCGCGTACCCATCGCGCGCATACGCCTCCATCACCGGCGACAGGTCCATCGACTCCGCGCCTGGCACCAGGAGGCTCACCGCGCGTAGCTCGCGTCGGTCCCGAGCAGCTCGCGGTGAACCTCATCCACGCGCTGCCGCACTTCAGAAGACAGCTGGCTCGAGCAGCCATCGAGGGCGGAGTCCAGGTGGGCCACGGTGGCGGGCCCGACCAACACCGAGTCCACGCCCGGTCGCTCCGCCAACCACGCATAGGCGAACGTCACCAGGTCCATGCCCTGCCCCGCCGCCAGCTCGCGGTATCGATTCAGGGCGCGGAAGTTGGCTTCACTCCAATAGCGCCGCCGGTAGATGGGGTTCTTGCCGAAGCGTGAATCTTTCGGTGCTTCGTCGCCGGGCGCGGGAGCCCGTGCCAGGAGCCCTCCGGCGAGCGGGTTGAACACCGTGGTGTGAATGGCGTGTTTCCGGGCGAAGGCGAAGTACTCCACGTCGAGTTGGCGAATGAGCAGGTTGTAGAGCACCTGGGAGTACGCCGGCCGGGGCAGCTTTCGCGCGTCGCACAGCGCGTTGAGCTCCACAATCTGCCAGGCGGCGTGGTTCGAAACGCCCCACGCTCGCGCCTGACCGCCTTCGAGAATGGCCTGCACCCCATCGAGCGCCTCGGCGAACGGCGTGCGGGGGTCGGGCGTATGCCAATAGAAAAGGTCCACCCAGTCGGTCTGGAGCCGTTCGAGGCT
>CAZFXD010000214.1:0-8745 GCA_964522795.1 uncultured Myxococcaceae bacterium | reverse complement strand
CGCCTCGAGCGGGCGTGGCGACGCCCGCCGCGCCAGCGCCGGTGCCCGCGGTCGCTTCGGTGTTGCCCAGAGCGGCCCCTGCGGCCTCGAACGGTCGCCGCTTTGCTTCGCCGCTCGCTCGGAAGATCGCCGCTGAGACCGGCGTCGATCTCAACGCCATCGCCGGTTCGGGGCCCGGCGGCCGCATCGTTCGCCGTGACGTGGAGAGCGCGCGCGGGGCCGGTGGCAGCACCTCTCGGGTCCCCACGGTCCGGCGCGACCCCGAGCGCGTCGAGCTCACCACCATGGGCCGGGTGATCGCCGAGCGCATGACCGCGGTGAAACCCGGCGTGCCGCACTTCTACCTCACGGTGGAAGTGGAGATGGGCGCCGCGCTTGACGCGCGGGAAGAGCTGAAGGCGATGGGCCGGAAGGTCTCGGTCAACGACTTGATCGTGAAGGCGACCGGGCAGGCCCTGCGCCTGCACCCTCGCGTGAATCGCACCTTCCACGGCGATCACCTCCTCGTGCACCACAACTGCGACGTGGGCGTGGCGGTCGCGCTCGACGACGGGCTGATCACGCCGGTCATCACCAACGCCGACGCCAAGAGCGTGTTTGAGATCTCGGCCGAAATGAAAGACCTGGCCGAGAAAGCCGGCCGAAAGGCGCTGCGGCCCGAGCAGTACACCGGGGGCACCATCACCGTGTCCAACCTCGGCATGTACGGGATCGATTCGTTCGTGGCGGTCATCAACTCGCCGCAGGCCGCGATTCTGGCCATCGGGGCCGTGAGCGAGCGCGCGGTGGTGGTCGACGGTGCGGTGGTGGCGCGCCGCATGATGAGCATCACCTGGTCCGGCGATCACCGGGTGGTCGACGGAGCGATTGGCGCCGAGTACCTGAAAGATCTGAAGGCGCTGCTCGAGCACCCGCTCCGACTGCTCGTCTGAGCGTCGGCGGAGCGTGGGGCGTCACGCCTCTGCGGTGGCGATCTCGATGACCCACGCGTCGGTCACGAGCGTGTGAACGCGAACGTCATGCGGTTCCTGAGGCAGGGCGTCGGCGACCGCCTCCTCGAAGCACACGCCGACCCGGCGGACCGAGGCCGGCATCAGCGCCAGGGCGCGATCGTAGAACCCGCCGCCGCGACCCAGTCGCGCGCCGTTGGGCGCAAAGGCCACGCCCGGGATCACGACGGCAGACAGCGCTGACGGCTCGAGGCGCGCGCTGCGATTGGCGGGTTCCTGAATGCCGGCGTGGTTTCGCACGGTGCGGCTCCCCGGCACCCACGCCACCCAGTGGAGGGTGGTGGCATCGTCCATCACCGGGAGGGCGAACCTCAGGCCTCCCGCGCTGGCGAACAGGGGCGCGAGGTCAGGCTCGCTTCGGAGCGCCAGGTACACCGCGACGGTCTGCCCGTGGCTCGCCAGGATCGGCCGAAGTCTGTCCACCAACGCCTGGCCTTTGGACGATCGGGCCGCAGGGGGCAGGGCGAGCGTCCGCTCGAGAAAGGTTTCTCGGAGGCTCGCCTTCGATGGAAGAAAAAAGTCCCCCGCCATAGCCGTGTTCGAGACGTCGATTGAACCCACATGAGTAGGTGGGTGCCGAAGTTCATGCTCCGTAGGCTTCCCTCTCGAGGAGGGCTTGCACATGGCGCCGAAACCGGCTCCCGTTAGATCTCTATCGGTTCGAATTTTTGTCGCGAATCACGCACTCCGCAGGGGACGCGCAATTGTACGGACGTGGGCGCCCCGCTGCAAGGAAGGCGCTGCGGTTCCGCGCCTGGTTGGGTAATCTCCGCGCGCACATGCGGATTGGGCTGGCGCTCAGCTTGCTATTTCTCTCGCTCCCGGCGTCGGCCCTGCCGCGTGGGTACTACCGGCTGGGCGAGCTGGGCGTGGTGGAGATCGACGTCGAAGAGGGCCACGTCCAGGGTCGATACGTGGGTGAGGGCGCGTGCCAGTTCGCCGCGGGGCAGCAGATTCTGCTCGGCCAATTCGAAGGTGACGTGTTCGCGGGGACGCTGGTGGTGTGCCAACGCGGCCAGGGCTGCCTCTCCGAGCAGCCGTACCCGGCGTTCGGGTTCGAACTGGCCGGCAAGGGCGCGGTCCTCGGCATCAACCTGGCGCAGGCCTGCTCGTCGCCGGCCGGGTCTCTGGCGCGGGTGAAGGCTGACCCGCTTCGTGACTCCGAGGCTCGGGCGGTGGCGCGCCCGAAGCCGCTCAAGGCGGCGGTGCTGAAACAGAAGTTCGAGATGCACGCGCAGGACGGTGCGCGAAGCGAGAAGGCCGGAGATCTCACCCGCGCGGCCAGATCGCTGGAGCTCGCCATCAGTTACTTCCCAGATGACTGGTACGCCTACGCGCAGGCGGGCGACACGTACCTGCAGCTGAAGAACTGGCCCAAGGCGATTGCGAGGTTCGATCGGGCTCGGAAGATCGCCCTCGACGCCCGGGCGAAGCCGGAGAACGTCGCCAACCTGAAGTTCGCCATCGGCGAGGTGTACGCGGCCCAGGGCGACGTGACCAACGCCTGCGCGTGGATTCGGCAGGCCCTGGCCACCCCCGGCTTCGACAGCGGCCGGCTGCTGACCGACAGCGAGTTGGACCCCATTCGCGAGTCGGTCGAGTTCAAACAGCTGACGGCGGCGGTGCCGGCGAGGGGACCCTAAGGGTGCTCCAGGTCGGCAACTACCAACTGCTGGGGCGCCTCGGGAGAGGCGGCATGGCAGAGGTGTTTCGCGTCCGCGCACTGAGCGGCCCGATGGCTGGGGTGGAGTTCGCGCTCAAGCGCTTGTTGCCGGAGCTGGAACAAGACGTCGACGCCGTGACGTTGTTCGCCGGCGAGGCAGATCTCGCGCGCTACCTCCACCACCCGAACATCGTGCAGGTGCATGAAGTCGGTACGTACAACGACGCCTACTACATGATCATGGAGCTGGTAGACGGGCGCGACGCCGGGCAGATCATTCGTCAGTGCCAGGCGCGCAGCATCGTCTGGCCCGCGGATTTTGCGCTCTACCTCACGCGGACGTTGCTCGATGCCCTGGGGTACGCGCACCAGGCCAAGGGCCCCAGCGGCAAGGCCCTCAACGTCGTTCACTGCGACGTCAGTCCATCGAACTTTTTCGTCTCGCGCACCGGAGACCTGAAGCTGGGTGATTTCGGAGTCGCGCGCGCCTTCATCGATCAAGGCGGCAACGAGGTGATGGGGAAGCCGTATTACCTCTCGCCCGAGGCGCTGGAAGGGCACGTCTCGGCGGGCGTCGATCTCTGGGCTGCCGGGGTCACGCTCTACGAACTGCTCACCCTGCAGCGCCCCTTCGTGGGGAAGACGCCCGAAGAGGTGTTCGCCAAGATCCGGGCCTTCAAGATCGTGGCGCCCCGCGCCGCGCGCGCCGATCTCCCCAAGCCGGTGGAAGACGTGATCCTAAAAGCGCTGGCGAAGAAACCGGAAGCTCGCTTCCAGTCCGCCGCGGAGTTCGCCGAAGCGATCGCCCCGCTGTACGACGAGCGCATCGGGACGCCGCTGGCGATCTCGTCGATGGTCCGAGGGTTGTTCGGCACCACGGGCTAGGTCGCGCGGCGCCGCTACGCTTCGGCCCGGCACCTGGGGACGAGGCGGGTGAGCGCGTCGATCACCGCGTCCACTTCCGCGGCGGTGCTTGCCGGGCCGAGCGAAAAGCGCAGACTCTCTTGCGCCTCGGTGGCGGTGAGGCCCATCGCGGTGAGCACCGGCGAGGGCGTCACCGAACCGGAGGCGCAGGCGGCTCCTGACGACACGCAGATGCCCTCGAGGTCGAGGGCGATCAGCAGCGCCTCGCCATCGACGCCCGGGAAGCGAAGGTTGCTCGTGTTGCCGACGCGGGGCGAAGCGCCGCCGTTGACCCGAACTGCAGGCAAGGCTGCGATCGTGCGCCGCTCGAAGGCGTCGCGGAGCGCGGTGAGCCGCGCCGCTTCGTTTTCCGCGTTCTGACATGCGGCGGCAAGGCAGCGGGAGAGGGCATCAGCGAGGCCCACCCAGAGCGTGCCACCCCGCCGACCTCGCTCCTGATGTCCCGGAATCAGCGGGGGCAGCGACGCGGGCCCTTTCCAGATCAGCGCGCCGATGCCCGGCGGCGTCCCCAGCTTGTGTCCGCTGAAGAAGAACGCGTCGCCCGGCACCGCCTGGGCGATCACTCCGGGCAGCTTGCCGATGCCCTGGACCGCGTCGCTGATGAACGGAACGCCGGCCTCCGCGCACTGGCGGGCGACCTGCGGCACCGGCTGAACTACTCCGGTCTCGTTGTTCACCCACATCAACGTCGCCAGGGCGGTGCGCGCGCTGAGCTTCTGCCGGTACGCGTTGGGGTCGACGCGGCCGTCGGGCCCCGGCGGGACTCGAAGCAGCGTGGCGCCGCGGGCCTCAAGCCTGGTGGCGGCGAATGAAACGCACGGGTGCTCAAGCCCCGAGAGGACGATCTCGCTCGTGCCCGGCTTCCGGGTCTCCCAGGCGCCGGTCATGGCCAGTGCGGCCCCTTCGGAGCCGGACCCGGTGAAGACGACGTCGCGCGGGAGACAACCCACGGTCTCGGCGATTCGCGTGCGTGCTTCGTCCAGCACCTTGCGCGCGGCGCGACCGGCGGCGTGCACGCTCGACGGGTTGCCGGCGAGCGTGAGCGCTTCGTTGATCGCGGCGCGGGCGACCGCCGAGACGGGAGCGCCGGCGTTGTGGTCCCAGAAGATCACAGCTCGTCAGCGAGGAGCGACTGGCCGCGTTCACCCTGAACGTCGAAGGCCGTGCGGAAGCGTCGCACCAGCTCGCGCTTCAATTTCTCTCGGTCGGCTCGTTTGCCGGCCAGGGGAATTCGCGCCCCCGCCATGCTCCCGTGGCCTCCGGCCGACCCTCCGAGGTCGACACAGATCTCGCGAATCAACCGACCGGCGCGCATGCGGCGGTCGCTCACGCGGAGCGAGGCGTACAGCTGGCTGCGGTAGCTGCCGTAGGCGACCGACCATTTTCGGTCTTCGAGGAAGCTCATTCGCTCGGCCACTTCGGCCACCATGTCCGGTGAATAGACCTCGCCCAGATCAGTGATCACGCCGCTGGAGAAGACGCGCGCCCGCTCGATCGCCGCGTGGTACAGCCGAAAATACCGCGGCGGCAGGGAGGGGTGCTCGATCTGCGCCAGGAGCGATCGGTCGATTCGCGGGAACAGCCACAGGTAGCTGTCGATATCGGGGTCGCGCGTCTGGCGCTCCAGGTCGCGCGTGTCGGCCTTGATGCCGTAGTAGAGCGCTGTGGCCAGGGCTTCGTCGGGCTCGATGCGCGCCGCCCGCAGGTACTCCACCAACAACGTCGAGGTGGCGCCGTACTCGCCGCCGATATCGGCGAACGGGCACTCGCTGCCCTCTTCGCGCACCGGGTGGTGATCGATGACGATGGTCGCGGGAACCTCTTTGGGCAGCGCGTGATTACCGACGAGACGCTGGGTATCGACGAGACCGTACAAATCGTAGTCGTCGAGGTGCACCTCAGCCGCGGGCAGAATGTTGATCTTGAGGAGTTTGACGAACGCCAGGTTCTCGGCGCGGCCGATGATGCCGCCGTAGGCGATGTCGGTCGGCACGCGCGCTCGCTTCTCCAGCACGCGCGCCAACGCCAGCGCCGAGGCGATGGAGTCGGGGTCCGGGTTGTCGTGGGTGAGGATGAGCCCGCGCTTGTGGCCCCGCGCCACCTCCAGCAGGGCGCGCAGCTTCTTCGAGGCGCGCTGGCCCGCAAAGTTGCGCGACGGTGTCGGGTCAGCCCCCACGTGCGCTCTAGGAGTTAACGGCTTTGTACTTCCGAGCCGCGTCCCGGAAATACTTCAGCGCGTTGTCGATCGAGTTTTCCAGTGCGTCGAGCATGAAGTTCCGGAATCCCGCCACCGGGCCGCGGAAGGTCTCGTAGTAGCGCTGCCGATCGATCGCGTGCACCACGCAGGGGAAGAAGCCGTGCCGCAGCAGCACCATGTTGCTGGCCATGCGGCCGACCTTGCCGCTGTGATCAGTGAACGGAAAGATCTGAATGATGCCGTGTTGAATGGCCGCGGCCTGGTGAAGGGGGTTGAGCTCCTTGAAGTCGGACGACGCCGCGGTGTCGATCAGCTTCTCGAGCGCACCGGGAATCTTCGAAGGCTGGGCGATCTCGTGAAAGTAGGTGCGGTGGAGCGGCATGTCGCGGCGGTAGCCCAGGCGCTCTTTCTCCTTCGCCAGCTCGCGGTCGCTCTTCTCGCGGCGCTCGACGGCGGCCCGCGCCGCGCGGGCTTCGGGGGTGTTGCCCGACAGCAGGTCGTGAATCTTCTTCACCTGCGCCATGGTGACGGCCGGCGCCCGCTTGGAAGCGGTCTTGGCTTCTTCTCGGATGTACTGAAGGCACGCCACGTGGTTGCGGATGTCCAGGATCACGGGCATCAGCGTGGCTTCGGTCGCCACCGCGCCCGGGTGGAGAGCGGCCTGGAGTTCCTGGGCGGGGTAGACCGTCCCTTCGAGGGCGTTGTCGTGATAAATCCACGACATTTCAAAGCGGCTCAAGAAGTCGGTAACGATTGGCTTTTTCTTCGCCAGAATGTCTTTGAGTTCCGAGTTCTTCTCTTCGATGGCCTGATAGCGTTCCTTCACGGGCGCGCACTCTAGGGGAATTGCGCGTATCTGGCGAGGGAAATCAGCCTAAGTAATTGAAACCACATTGAAAATTCGGACCCTGCGATTCAGCGGTGGATCGGTAGGACACAGGAATCGAACCTGCCCGGGGCCGCTCGCGCGGTCCCACACCGGTTTTGAAGACCGGGCCTCTCACCAGACAAGGGCGCCCTACCGCCGCCGCTTGTACGTCAGTCGAGCCCGCGTCGGAAGAGCTCGTCTTCGTCCATGCCGAGGAGGTGTCCGACCTCGTGCATGAGGGTGACGGCGATCTCCTCTTCGAGCTCCTCGCGGTTCTGCGCGAACCGCTGCAGGTTTCGCTGGAAGAGGTGAATGGTGGCCGGCACGTTGTCGCCCGACTCCATGCCCACGCGCGCGTTGAGGGGCAGCCCAGAGAACACGCCCAGCACCGTGGGGGCCACATCGCCGCCCCGGAGCTCGTTCTCGGAGGGGATCGGCAGGACGATCACGGGCGTCTCTTTGAGGGCGTCGCGCGCGTACGGCGGCAGTCGGTCAATCGCCCCCTGCACCACGCGGTCGAAGTCGGCTTCGGACATCTGGACTGCGCGGGGAAAGTCTTCCGGGGCCAGCTGGTGCGCCCGGGCGAAGCGGCTGTCGGCGAGCCGCAGATCTCCGGCGCGCTCGTCGAGCAGGCCGAGCAGGTGGTGCGCGCCAGCGGTCTGGGGGTGACGTTCGACGAGGGCCTCCGCGAGCGGGCGGGCCGAACCGAACTCGCACGACTCGAAGGCCGACATGGCTTCGAGCAGTTGCGCGTCGGGCTCGTCGGGAGCCAGGGCGCGCGCCTGGGCGGCGTCGGCGCGGGCCTCACGGGGGCGACCTCCATCGAGGAGCAACCAGCCCCGTTCGAGCAGCGCGTCAAAGCGGTGGACATCGTCGGTGGCCGCCTTCAGGGCGCGGTCGCACATGGCCAGCGCTTCGTCGAAGAGGGCAGGCTCCTCGTCCATGACGTCGCGCAACAAGGCGGCGGTGGACAACAGGCCCTCAAAATTCTTCGGGTGTTCGCGCGTGAATCGGCGGAGCACGTCGAGCGCCTCGTCGACCTCGCCCGCTTCGAGCAGGGCTTCGACTTCGTCATGCGCATCATCAAGCGTCATAGATCTTCGCCTCGGGCCCGGTCGCTGCTTAGATAGAGCGATGGAGCGGGGAAAGGGCAAAATCCTCGTAGTGGACGACGACGTGGCGGTGTGCACGTTGATCGCCAAGTTCCTCGCCAAGCACGGTCACCAGGTGATCGTCGCCACCAACCCGCTGCACGCAATCGGCCTGCTCGACTCACAGCCGATCGAGCTCGTCATCACGGACTTGATGATGCCGCAGATTGACGGGCTCAAGTTCGCCGAGCAGATCCGGGAAAAGCCGCGCTACAAAGACACGCCCATCATCATGGTCACGGCGTACGCCAACGACGACGTGGTGGAGCGCTCGATGCGGAGCGGAATTGCGCTCACCCTCGCCAAGCCCATCGACCTCGATAAGCTGCTGAACCTCGTCGGCTTCGCCCTGCAGCACTCCGCCGGTCCGGCGTCCGCCACCGAGCGTTGACAAATCACCTTCGCTGCGACATCTAGCGCTCGCTTGGCGAGAGTGCCAACGCGTGCAGTCTGTCCAGAACGAATGATTTCAGGAGGTTCAAATGGCGGCGAAAGAGATCTATTTCAATCAGGTGGCGCGGGACGCGATCTTGCGCGGCGTTCGGGTGTTGGCCGACGCGGTGGCGGTCACGCTGGGGCCGAAGGGCCGCAACGTGGTGTTGGAGAAGTCGTACGGCTCGCCCACGATCACCAAAGACGGCGTGACCGTCGCGAAAGAGATCGACCTCGCTGACAAGTTCGAAAACATGGGCGCGCAGATGGTCAAGGAAGTCGCGTCCAAGACCTCGGACAAGGCCGGCGACGGGACGACCACGGCCACCGTGCTGGCTCGCGCGATCTTCGAAGAAGGCTTGAAACTGGTCGCCGCGGGCCACAACCCGATGGACCTGAAGCGCGGCATCGACGCGGCGGTGGAAATCGTCGTCGAAGAGCTGAAGAAGATCTCCAAGCCGACCAAGAACCAGAAGGAAATCGCGCAGGTCGGCATCATC
>CAZFXD010000213.1:0-8824 GCA_964522795.1 uncultured Myxococcaceae bacterium | reverse complement strand
GCGGCTTCGCTCTGCGCCACCTCGTTCTCGTGGTGCGGGAAGATCAGATCCAATCCTCCGCCGTGGAGGTCCAGCGAATGGCCGAGGTACTTCTTGGCCATGGCCGAGCACTCGATGTGCCAGCCCGGTCGGCCGTTGCCCCACGGACTCTCCCACGACGGTTCGCCAGGCTTGGCGGCTTTCCAGAGGGCGAAGTCGAGCGGTTCGCGCTTCTGTTCGCCCAGCGTGACGCGGTCGCCCTCAACGAGATCGTCCAGGTTGCGCTTCGACAGGCGCGCGTAGCCCGGGTACTTGCTCACCTGAAAGTAGACGTCGCCCTTCGACTCGTAGGCGATGCCCTTGGCCACGAGGGTGGAGATGATGTCCACAATCTCCGGAATCGTCTGGGAGACGCGCGGCGAGACGTCGGGCGGAAGCAGGTGGAGGGCCGCCGCGTCTTTTTCGAACTCCTGCACGAAGCGGGCGGCCAGGTCGACCGCAGCCTCTCCGGTTTCGTTCGCGGCTTTGATGATCTTGTCGTCGACGTCCGTGTAGTTGCGCACGTACTTCACTTCAAACCCGCGGTAGCGCAGGTAGCGCACGATCACGTCGAACGAGGTGAAGGTCCGGGCGTTGCCGATGTGCACGTAGCTGTAGACCGTGGGCCCACACACGTAGATGTTGATCCGACCGGGGGTGGCAGGAACCAGCGGTTCCTTGCTCATCGACATGGTGTTGAAGACCTTGATTTCCGGGTGGCTCATGGCGGGCGGAGTGTATGTCCGCGGCGCTTCCCCCGCCGAGGGAAAAGGCAAGCGAATCGGCGAAGTTACGCATTCGGCGGAGGTCCCTTGCGCGGCGGGTACGGAACGGGAGAACCTTGGAGTGCCTACGGGCGTTTCACCTCGAATTTCCGGAGAGAATCGATGGCGCCTCCGCCGAAACGAAGTCCACCGCGAAAAGCGCGACCGGCATTTGAGGACGACAACATTCTGCGGGCCGACGACCCTCGACCGCAGCGCGTCGCTCAGTACCCGGCGGGCCGTGCTTCGGCGCGCCGCGACGACATCGACGAACGGGGTTCGCGCCGGGGCGGCAACGACCGGGCGTTCTCTCCCAGCTTCGCCGCCGGTGAAATCTCGGACGCGGGGTTTGCCCCGGCGTTTCTCTACGTCGAGCGCGGGCCCGGCCAGGGGCAGTTGGTGCCGGTGCGACAGGGCAACATGGTGCTCGGGCGCGCCTCGGTGGCCGACCTGCGCCTGCAGCACCCGTCGATCAGCCGTCGCCACGCCCAGGTGACCCGCGTGGGCGAGCGGTTCTACGTGCGCGACCTCGCCAGCCAGAACGGCACCTTCGTCAACCGCCAGAAGATCGCGACGGAAGTCGAGATTCAGCTGGGTGACGTGGTGGTGATCGGCGCGGCCACCTTGAAGTTGCGAGGCCCGTTGACGCGCAGCCTCTCGGCACCGGAGCTCCGCGCCACCTCGCCCAAGCGAAAGCGCCCGACGAACAACATGTTCATCGGCATCGCGATTGGCTGCGTCGCCACCGCCATCGGCGCCGTGTTGGTCTTCATGGCCCTGTCGCAGAAGGCGGAGCCCGCGAACACCGCCCAGCGCGCCGCGCGCATCACCATTCCGACCGCAGAGCCGGACATCATCGAGGTCGCCACGCCCGCGGTGACGACGATCGCGGAGAGCCCGAAGACCGAAGCCACGGCCAAGCCGGCGGTGCCTCCGGAGACCACGCCCACCCGCCGCGACGCGCGTGACCCGGCGCCGTCGAAGCTGGGGGTCAAAGGTGACGTGCTGGCGCTCTTCAGCGCGGGCGAAGGCACCCGAGCCATTTCGATCGCGCGATCGAACAATGCGGCAGGGCTCGCCAAGGACATCGGGGCGTTCCTCGACACCCTCGCCTCTGCCAAGGGCTTGCTCGCGGCTGGCGACGGCCGCGGAGCCATCGCGGCGTTTGAGAGCGCGGCCAAGCAGGAGCGCGCGCTTGGCAACGGCTCGTCGGTCTACGCCGGGGAAATCCGCCACGAGCTCTCCAAGCTCTACACGGCGGTCGGTGAGCAATTCCTCCGCGAGGGGAACGACTCGAACGCCAGGACGGCCTTCGCCGCCGCGCTCAAGCAGGAGTCGAGCAACGCCGCCGCGAAGGCGGGCTTGTCCAAGGTCGGCGGTCAGACGGCGGAGCCCGCTGCGGCGCAGCCGACCCGAAAAGCGGCGCCCAGGAAAGACCCGGCGGCGGCGCGTGCCAAAGCGATCGACGACGCGTTCGGCGACTGACCCGGTCGTCCGGGCCCGCGCGGATTCCTACGTCGCTTCGTCGCCCTCGGTGGACGACCCCATTCCCGAGAGCCAGTGCCGAAGGCCCCGGAAGAGCGCCCACCCGTTGATGACGAAGAGCAGGCCCACGCCGGTCATCCACAGCAGCGTCATCAGGTTCTCACCGGGCCGTTCGCCTTCGAGCAGAATCCATTCCGGGCGAGTCTCGCCGAACGCGTCGTGCCGCTCGAAGGCGTCCTTGAGTTGAACCGCGGCGGCGCGGCTGAGCAGGCGACCGCGCACCGTGAACGAGCGGGCGTCGGGCGCCGGCGGCTTCTTCCCCGGTTCCCAATGCTCCGTGGGGAGCGCCGCGCGTTTGACGAGGAAGGGCGACTCGCGCACACCAATCACCACGAAGACGTCGGTGCCGCGCATGCCGTAGACACCGCGAGACGAGGGAGCCCCGTGAAACTCGGCGTAGCGGTTGGACTCCGCCCGAGCGGGTTCGTACCCACCCTCGGCGCCCAGGTTGATGGGCGTTTTGGACGAGAAGAAGTAGGCGATGTCGAGGCGCTGCTCGAACAGCAGGTACGCGGAGCAGGCCATCACCAGCGCGGCGACGGCGGGTTTGACGCCCACGGCGGGCGGGCGCGCCAGGCGTGCCTCCAGCGCGGCGATGCGGCGATCGCGGGCTTCGGGCGTGGAGTCCGGGTCTTCAATCTCGGGCGACATGGTGTTGTTCGCCCGACGCGAATCAGGCGTGAACGAAGATCTTCTTCAGGTCCTGCTCGATGTCATCTTCTGTGCACTCTTTGGCCAGCGAGAGTTCCTTGATCAGGAGCGAGCGCGCGGTGTCGAGCATCTTCCGCTCACCGAAGGACAGATCTTTGTCCCCCTTGAGCAGGTAGAGGTCGCGGAGCACTTCGGCGATTTCGAACACCGAGCCCGTCTTAATTTTTTCCATGTACTCGCGATATCGACGGTTCCACGTGGTGGAGTCGACCGAAATGTCCTTCTCTTTGAGAATCGCGTACACCTGACGCACGTCGTCTTCGCTGATGATTTCGCGCAGACCGACCGAGCCCACTTTGTTGATGGGAATCATGATGCGCATGCCGTTCTCGAGAATGCGGAGCACGTAGAACGACTGACGCTGACCGGCCACTTCGGTGTGTTCGATGCCCAGGACTTCTCCCACGCCCTGTCCGGGGTACACCGCTTTGTCGCCGACTTTGAAATGCGTCTGCACGGATCACTTCTCCATTTGCGCGGCCACGCGCCCTGCGAGGTGGACGGGCCTCATACCAGAAACCACTGTTGACGACCAGAACCCACACCCGCTACCGTCTCAAACGGGTGTCGTTTCGGGAGGTTGGCGATGGGCGGCGTGGAGAGACTCGAAGCGGGCCAGCGCCCGCTGTTGGTACCGTTTGCAGCGTTCGCGGCGGGCGTGTGGCTGGCCCCGCACGGGCCGGCGGCGACCTGGATCATCCTTGGGGCGACCGCCTTCGGACTCGCAGCGTGGCTGCGGAGGCGACGGGCGGCCCGGGTCATCGTGGCCATCGGCTTTGGCGCGGCCGGCATGGCCATTTCGACGCTGCACCGGGCGGGTGAGGTTCCCTTCCTCGCGCCGAACACCCGAACAGTGTTCGAGGGCGTGGTGGAGACGGCAGAGCCGACGCGCAGCGGGCACCGCCTCGTCCTCAACACCCGCGTGCGTGGCATCGCCTCCCGGGTCAGCTTCAGCAGCGAACCCGCCCCTCCCGGCGTGCTCCCGGGCCAGCGCGTGGCACTGGTCGGCACCGCGAGGGAGCTCGTGGCTCCGCAGAACCCGGGCGAACGAAACTCGACCGAAGCGGCACGTCGCCGTGGCGTGTCGCACAGCGGGCATTTCGATCCCACCACGGTGGTGGCGCTCTCGGCGCCCCATGGGTGGGAGCGCCCGCTGGCGGAGCTCCGAGCACGCGTGCAGCGCCTGGCCGAGAAGACGAACGGAGGCGATGCGGCGGCCGTGTACGCCGCGCTGGCGGTGGGCGCGCGGGAGCGCATCTCGGCCGACATGGAAACGGCCTACGCCCAAAGCGGCCTGGCCCACATTCTGTCGGTCAGCGGCGTGCACGTGGCGCTGCTGGGCCTGTGCGTCTACGGCGCCCTGAGGTGGCTCTGGCTCCGCGTGCCGCATCGCCGAACCCGGCGCATCGACGCACGAGCGGTGGCGGGGTTCGCCGCGCTGCCGGTGGTGGTGGCCTATGTGCTGCTCACCGGCGCCGAGGCGCCCGCGGTGCGCTCTGGCTTGATGGTGGCCGCGGCGTTCCTCGCGCCAGCGTTCATGCGTCGAGCGGACGGTCTGAACACCCTCGTGCTGGCCGGTCTGGTCATGCTGGCGTTTTCCCCGGGCGCGCTGTTTTCGCTCTCGTTCCAGCTCTCGTTTCTCGCCGTGGCGGCCCTGGTTCTGGCGCAGCCGAGCTTCGCGCGCTGGCTGCCCCGCACCGTCGCGCCGGCCTCTCAGACGCGCTGGGAACGGTGGTGGGACGATAGCCGGCGGGCCGTGGTGGGCACCGTCCTCGCCGGCCTGGCGGTGACGCTCGTCACGTTCCCTCTGCTGGCCAACGCGTTCAATCGGGTCAGCGTCATCGGCCCCCTCGCCAACGCCGTCGCGCTTCCGTTGTGCTTCCTGGTGGTGGCGACCTCGGCCGCGGGCTGCGCGCTGGCGGCCCTCTCACCCGTACTGGCCGACCCGGCGGTTCAGCTGGGCGTGTGGCTGTGCCGTGGCCTCAATCGGACCGCCGAGGTCGCGGCCGCGTTCCCGCGTGCCTTCGTCTCCATCCCCCCGCTCCCGGCGTGGGCGATGGCGCTGTGGTGGCTGGGGGTGGCTGCCTGGTTCCTCGGGCGCGGGCAGGCTCGGTGGGCGGGGGTGGTGGCGCTCCTCGCGTTCGCGGCGTGGCTTCCGCAACGCGATGCCCCGGGGCTCGAAGTGACGTTTCTTTCCGTTGGACACGGCGACGCGGTGGTTCTCTCCAGCCGAGGGCACCACGCCATCGTGGATGGCGGCGGAGTCCCACGCGGGCACGTGGGGAGACGCGTGGTGGCGCCCTTCCTCCGCGAGAAAGGCATCGCGTCGTTTGATCTCGCCGTGTTGACGCATGCACACCCGGACCACGCGCTGGGGCTGGCGGAGGCGCTGAGCGAAGTCCCCGCCTCCCGCCTGTGGTTTTCTGCGGGCAGCGGGTACGGGCCTCTGGTGGACGGCGTCGTTCGCGCCAGCCCGGAAGCGAGCGTCGAGCAAGTCGCCGAAGGCTGGCCTCGCTTCAGGCTCGGCGACGCGACGATCGAAGTTCTCTCCCCTCCCCGCGACCGCATCCTGCTCAAAGGCGAGAACGACCGCTCCATCGTGTTGCGGGTGTCCATGGGGCGCCGCTCCTTCCTCCTGTTGGGTGACGTGGAAGAAGCAGGCGAGGAGCGCCTGCCGCTCGCCCCGGTCGACGTGGTGAAGGTGGCCCACCACGGGTCCCGAACCTCATCCACCCCGAGGCTGGTGCAGGCCACCAACCCCGGCTGGGCGGTCTTCTCGGTGGGGCGGGACAATCGCTTCCACCTGCCTCACGACGAAGTGACCGCCCGGTGGTGCACCGGCACGGCCACCACCTGCCTCCGGACCGATGAGCTCGGCGCGATCACCTTCCGAACGGATGGCGAGGCGCTCGAGCTCGCGACGTTCGACCCGCCGCCCGGCCGGTGAACGAACCCGCGTTCACCTTCGCGAGCCTGGAGGTGGCGAGGACGTGCTCATCGAGACCTCAAGGCGGGCACTCGCGGGGTGAAGACGAGCGGCTGGAGCCGCGGCGGCCTCGCCACGGCGCACTGGCGACGCGACGAGAGGTCCAGGTGAACTTCGGCCTACGCGCCGTCCGTGGGCGGCCCCTGCTTCTTGCGGGTGGCCAGCACCACGATGATGCCCAGAACCAGAATGCCCGCGCCGATCAGCACGGGCATCGGGAACCCGGACTCGGGTGGAGGGGGCGCGGCCTCGGGCACGGACGGTTGGGCCGGGGCGACCGCGACGACTTCGGGTGCCCCCGCGTCCGGCACCTCGGCTTCGGCGACAGCCCCCGCATCGACGGGCGCCGCAGGGGCGACCGCCGCGGCCTCAGGCGGAGTGGCGGCGGGCTTCTCCGGGCGGACGTCGCCAGGACCCGCTTTCTTGGCCGAGGCCTCGACCGTGCGAGCGCTCGCCTCCGCCTTCCGGGCGGCCGCGGCCTCTTTGGCGGCCTCGGCTTTGGCCAGCTTCTCCTCAGCCGCGAGGCGCTTCTTCTCGGCGGCGGCTTCGGCTGCGACCTTTTTGGCTTCCTGCGCTTCGGCGGCGAGGCGCTGTTTCTTCTCCGCCGGCGACTCCGTCTTCTCCGCCACCCCGGCGTCGACGACGGCAGGTGCGGGGGCCTTCGCGACGACAGGCATGGTGCCGTCTTCGAGCGGGCCGGTCATCTTTGCCTCAGCCGTGCTCCCCACCGACACGCGCTTGGTCGGATCTTTCTCGGCCTTGTCGTACGAGGCGTTGAACACGACGTCGACCACCAGACCGGTGCGGGCGGTGAAGGAGCGGGTCACGATCGGCTTCCACACCAGGCCGCCCTCGTCGCTCATCACCGCGCTCGTCCGGTTGGCGAACGTGAAGTGCGCCTGAAGTGAATGCTGGCCGTTCGAAACCTCGCCTTCGTACACCAGGTGCTTTCCTTCGTCGGAGAGGTCACGCACCCCCGGGGTCTTGAGCGGCGCCCCGTCGAGCGTGAAGGTCACCTCGGTGAGCGCGACGTTGAGCTCGCCGAAGTGGTTGTAGGTCACGCGGACCTTTCCCGGCTCCGACTTCACCAACTGCTTGAGCTGGGCCTCAATTTCCGCGCGCGCCTTCTTCTCGGCCTCGGTCTCGGCGCTCGCGCCGACACTGAGCAAAAGCGTCCCCACCACGGCAAATCGAAACGCGTTCATTGGCTTGGCTCCCGAGGCTGGCTCAACGCACAGTTGTACGTCGAGCCGTGGAGGGAGTGAAGGTTTTGGCTAGACCAGTTCAGCCACCGGCCCGCCGAACAGGCGTGTCACCGCGTCCAGGAGCTCGTCCGACACCTGCACTTTGAGGCGGGTGTTGCCCACGAGCGCTTCGCCTTCGTTCGGCAGCACCACCGCCACCGCCACCGGCGTGGGGCCCTGGTGGGCATGGGCGATGGCGTTGAGCTTCTCCAGTCGCTCGTCGGTCACCTGGCTGGCGAGGAGTCGCAGCTCAAGGCGCTTGACCCGTTTCTCCCGCACGACGCGCAGGCTCTGAATCTCCTCCACGATCAACTCTGCCACCGGGTGCTCTTCGTCGCGGGTGTTCACCTGCACCGTCCCGGTGACGAGAATGGGGTCGTCGGCTTTCAAGAGCGGCTCCCAATCGTCGAACCCGGGCTTGGCGCCGCCGCGGGTCCACTTGCCGTCCTTCCCCATCATGGAGCGACCGGCCTCTTTGCCGGGGAAGCAGACGAGCTCGATCGACCCCGAGAGGTCCTCCAGCGTCACCCAGGCCATGCGCTTGCCCGTCTTGGTGGGGCGCTCTCTCAAGGCCGCCACCACCCCGCCGACGGTGACCTTCTCATCGCGGCGGGCGCGCTGCACGGTGTTGAGCGGGCGGGCGTACCGCTTCAGCTCCTTCTCGAACTGATGCAGCGGGTGCCCGGAGACATAGAAGCCGATGGCCTCTTTCTCGAAGGCGAGGCGTTCCTTCTCCGTCCATTCGTCAACCGCCACGTAATCGTGGTTGGAGACTCCGGCCTGCTTCGGCGTGGCCGCCTCGAACGCTCCGAACAGGCTCTCCTGGCCAACGGCGCGATCTCTCTGGCTGGAGGCCCCGCGCTCGGCCGCTCGGTCGATGGACTCGAACAGCTGTCGGCGAGGTCGCTTCTCGAAATCGAACGCGCCGGATTTCACCAGCGCCTCGATCACCTTCTTGTTCACGCGACGCGCGTCGACGCGTTCACAGAAATCAAACAGGTTCTTGAAGGGGGTCTCTTTTCGAGCTTCCTGAATGGCCTCGATGGCGCCTTCGCCCACCCCCTTGATGCCGCCGAGCCCGAAGCGGATACGCCCGTCGACGGGCGTGAATCCAAGTTCGGACAGGTTGACGTCGGGCGGGAGCACCTCGTGGCCCTGGGCGCGGGCCTCGGCGATGTGGGCGACGACTTTATCGGTGTTGTCCTTCTCCGAGGTGAGGAGCGCGGCCATGAACTCCACCGGGTGGTGGGCCTTGAGCCAGGCGGTGTGAATCGAGATCAGTCCGTACGCCGCGGAGTGCGACTTGTTGAAGCCGTACTCGGCGAACTTCTCCATCAGGTCGAAGATCTCTCCGGCCACTTTCGCGTCGACGCCGTTCTTCTCGCAGCCCTCGAGGAACCCGACGCGCTCCTTGGCCATCTCGGAGGCCTTCTTCTTCCCCATGGCGCGGCGCAGCAGGTCGGCGCGGCCCAGCGAGTACCCGCCCAGGATCTGCGAAATCTGCATCACCTGTTCCTGGTAGACGATGACGCCGTAGGTGTCCTTCAGCACCGGCT
>CAZFXD010000212.1:0-8831 GCA_964522795.1 uncultured Myxococcaceae bacterium | reverse complement strand
GGGCGGTTTCACCTGGTAACCGCGCAGCCCGCCGTAGGGTTCCCACCGGACATTCCGTTCCCAGTGCCAGACACCTTCGCGTTGACAGGGAGACGCACGCGAATCGCATCGTACGCCCATTATGGGAGGGGAGGGCGAACGATGGGTCGTTCAGTCGGAATTCGGCTGCGCCTCCGCGTGCCAGTAGTGACGAAGCGCGCGGCCCGAGTTGTTTTGAGCGCTACGGTTCCACCAACTTCACCGACGCTGCGATCGGCACCGCCAACTCGAGCCACGCGTCGGACGCCGCTGGCCCGGTCAACACCGACGTCTCAATCACCTCGAACTCAATCGCGCGCACCACGCGCCTCAGCCTGAGCCCGCCTTCAATCTCCGACGTCTCGACCGCCGCGGGGGCGCCGGCGACCTCAATCGCGCTCGCGCTCGTCACCGGCTTCGCGCCTCGCGGCGTGGTGGCGTTGGCGTGCGCCACCAGGGCGTCCGCGGTGTGCTCTCCCTCGTAACGTCCGCGCTCAAGGGAGACGACGATCGGGTCGCGATCGAGGTTCCCCACCGTCAACGTGTCGAGGTTCGACGCGGACTCGTTGCGCTTCAAGCCCACCGGCAGTTGCGCCCAGTGCGCCTTCACCCACTCCTGCGAGGTGCCCAGCTCCACCGGGTTCGCGAACTCCCACGGGCGTCCGAGCCCCACGGCCATGCCCAGGCTGGCCAGCGCCGCCGCGCCCAGCACCGCCGAGGCCAGGCTGAGCGGCAGCGAGCGCGCCTGTGACGGGTCGGCCTCGGTGGGGTTCTTGAGCCCTCGCGTCAGCACCCCGGAGAACATGAGCGCGAACCCCACCGCGCCCCCCGCGGCGTGCGCGAAGGCGTCGATGCGCGGCAGCAGCGAGATGGCGGCGTTGATGGCGAAGGCGCTGATCAGCCGCTTGCGCAACACCTGCTGCGTCAGGTCCGGCATCAACTTCGTGGGGCGAATGACCAACCCCAGCGCTCCGGCGAGCATGCCCCAGATGCCGCCCGACGCGCCCACCGAGAGCGCGTGGTCTCGCAACGCCGACGCCATGCCGCCCGCGAGCGCGCTCGCGCACAACAAGACGACGAGCCGCGTGGGACCGACGACGCCTTCCAGAAGGCGCGCCAGCGAGAGGAAGGCGAGGGCGTTGAAGGCGAAGTGGAGAATGTCGCCGTGCAGAAACGCGCACGAGAGCAGGCGGTACCACTGACCCGCCTGGACCGCCGCGGAGTCGAGCGCCCCCATGCGGTACAGCACGGCCGAGTCGAACCCGCCGAAGTACAGCTGCGCCGCGAAGACGAGGGAGAGAATGGTCAGCACCGCGGTGGTGGCGGGGCGTCGCGCGAACTGGAGCGCGAGCGCGAAGTCGAGCTCCTCTTTCAGCTCCTTCCTCGTGCGGGCCGACCACTGGGTGACCAGTTCGGGGGTGAGCGTCACCGGGTGCTGCAGCGCGCCCTGGACGGCCTCCGCCAGCGAGGGAATCGAATCACCGGAGAGCGTGGCCACGCTCCCGTCGTCGCGAACCACGTGCAGGTTGAGAATCTTCCCGAACTGAATCGCCGGGAGCAGGGCGCGGGCGCGGGCGTCTTCGCCGGGCTCCACGCCTACCAGGACGATGTGGTGAGCGCCCCGCTTGAGGTCGCGAATCAACGCGCGCACCCTCGGCGCGCCCAGGGCGTTCCACACCACCACCGCCAGCGTGCCGCCCGTGGCCAGGAGCGTGAGGAGGATGGCCTCGGAGTCGACCGTGCGCACCTGGCCGTAGGGCACGCCGTCGGTCTGCGGAGACGCGTAGGCGCGCACGATGCCGTCGCGAATTCGCAGCCGCGCTTCGTGCGCCTGTTGGATTTCGACCGTCACGCCGCGCACGCCTCCACGTCTTTGAGCACCTTCCTGGCGGCGTCGAACCAGAACGTCCCCGCCACCGCGCCCTCGATCGACGCCACGAGCTTCATCTCCGGCGTCAGTCGATACAGGCCTTTTGATTTCGCGACCAGGGTGGCGATCTTCGCCGGGTCGAGCAGCGCCTCGTGCCCGAGCGTGAGCACCAGCTTCCCCGGGCCCGCGTCGAGCGAGCGCAGCCCCAGCCGGCGCAGGCGCGTCTTGAGCAGCATCACCCGCTCGAGCGCGTCGACCTCGTCCGGCGCGTCGCCAAAGCGGTCCACCAGCTCGATGCGCAGCTGCTCCAGGTCCTCTTCCGACGACGCCTGGGCGAAGCGCTTGTAGAGCACCAGCCGCTGGTGCACGTCGGGGACGTAGTCTTCGGGAATCAGCGCCGGCACCGGCAGGTTCACGTCGGGCTCTACGTGCACGCGCGCCGCCGAGCCCTTGAGCTCGGCCACCGCCTCTTCCAAAAGCTGCTCGTAGAGGTCGAAGCCCACCGCCTCAATCGCGCCCGACTGCTCCTGCCCGAGCAGGCTGCCCGCGCCGCGAATCTCCAGGTCGTGGGACGCAATCTGAAACCCGGCGCCCAGCTCGGTGAACGCCTGGAGCACCTCCAGCCGCCGCTCGGCGTCTTTGGTGACGGCCTTGCGGGTGGGGATGAGCAGGTAGGCGTACGCGCGCTCGTTGGAGCGGCCCACGCGCCCTCGCAACTGGTAGAGCTGCGAGAGCCCGAAGGCGTCGGCGCGGTTCACAATCATCGTGTTGGCGGCGGGAATGTCGAGGCCGCTCTCGATGATGGAGGTGCACAAGAGCACCTGGATGCGCTTGTTGATGAAGTCGAGCATCACCGGCTCGAGCTGCCCTTCGGCCATCTGCCCGTGGGCCACGCCGATGGTGACGCCCGGCACCAGTTGCTTGAGCAGCTCGTACATCGAGCCGATGGACTGCACGCGGTTGTGCACGAAGAAGACCTGCCCACCGCGCTGTACCTCGCGGGTGATGGCGTCGCGAATGGTGTCGGTGTCGAATTTGAGCACGAAGGTTCGAATGGCACGCCGGTCCAGCGGAGGTGTGGCGATGAGGCTCATGTCGCGCAAGCCGGCCATGGCCATGTTGAGCGTTCGCGGAATGGGCGTGGCCGAGAGGGTGAGCGCGTCGACCTGCGCCTTGAGCCGCTTCAACGACTCCTTCTGCTTCACCCCGAACTTCTGCTCCTCGTCGACGATGAGGAGCCCGAGGTCCTTGAAGCCCACCTGGGACCCCAGCAGCTTGTGGGTGCCGATGAGAATGTCGAGGCGGCCCTCGTTGGCGCGGTTCAGAATTTCCCGCACCTCGGCGGGTTTCTTCATGCCGGACACGACTTCAATCGTCACCGGGTAGCCGGAGAAGCGCCGCGAGAACGTGGCGTGGTGTTGGTGCGCCAGAATGGTGGTGGGCGTGAGCACCGCCACCTGCTTCCGGTCGAGTACGCACTTGAACGCCGCCCGCATCGCCACTTCCGTCTTCCCGTAGCCCACGTCGCCGCAGATGAGCCGGTCCATCGGCTCGGGTTTCTGCATGTCGGCGATGACGTCGTCGATGGCCTTTTGCTGGTCCGGCGTCTCCTCGAACTCGAACTCGGCCTCGAACTGGTGAAAGTATTTGTCCGGGGCCGAGAAGCGGTGGCCCGGGTGCGCGCGCCGCTCGGCGTAGAGCTTGAGCAGCTCGGCGGCGATCTTGAGCAGGTTCTCTTTGACGCGCGCGCGGGTGCGCTCCCAGCCGCCGCTGCCCAGGCGGTCGAGGGTGACCTTCTCCGGGTCGCCGCCGGTGAAGCGCGAGACGAGGCGCAGCCGGCTGACGGGGAGGTAGATCTTGTCCTTGCCCGCGAAGTGGAGCGCGAGGAAGTCGCCTTTGACGCCGCCCACCTCCATCGAGAGCAGGCCGTCGTAGCGGCACACCCCGAAGTCGGCGTGCACCACCAGGTCTCCGGCGTTCAGCTCCCGAAAGCTCTCCAGCTCGGGCAGCCCGCTCGAGCGCCGGCGCGTGGTGCGCCGGGCCTTCTGCCCCAGAATGTCAGCCTGGGAGAGCACGACGCGTTTGGCGGCGTCGTCGATGAAGCCGACGCTGACCTCGCCCGTGTAGAGGTGCGCCAGCACGCCGGCGCCCGCGCGCGCATGCTCAAGAGAGAACGGACCTTCGTGCAGCGCGAGCTTGACGCCGCGCTCGCCCAGAAGCCGCGAGATGCGGTCGGCCTGCCCGCGGGAGCCGCACGCCACCGATACGAAGTAGCCTTCGTCGGCCCACGCCCGCAGCGCCTCCAGCAGCGGGGTGAGCGCGGACTCTTCGCCGTGGTGCGAGCGCAGCGCTTCTTTGAGACTGTGGGTGTCTTTCTGTCCCAGGTTGACCGGCGCGGCGGTCTCGGCGCCCAGGGCCACGCCGCCGATGGCCACGCCCGGCGTGCGCCCAAGCTCGGCGAGCAGCTTCTCCGGTTCGACGAAGAGCTCGGGGATTCCGAAGCCCAATTGCCCGCGGTCCTCGGCGTGGGCTTTGGAGCGCACCAGGTCGAGCGCGTGCTCTTCCATCGCGCGCGGGTAGCTCGAGGGGTCGAACTGAATGTAGAGCGCGTCGCGGTTCCACGCGGTGAGGTAGTCGCGCACGGTCGACAGCCCGCCCTGGAAGACGCCCGGCAGCAACGCCGACAGCTCACGCGACAGCTGCCCGTCTTTGAGGCGGGCCAGCTTCTCGCGCAGCGCCGAGGTGGGGAGGTTCTTCGCCTCGCCCAGGTGTCGGAGCGCGGCCTCGGCGTGGGGCAGGGTGGCTTCAGAGAGAATGACCTCTCGCGCCGGCACCAGCACCAGCTCGGCGATGGGCTCCACCGTCTTCTGCGTCTCGGGGTCGAACTCACGCATCGACTCGATGGTGTCGCCGAAGAACTCGAGCCGCACCGGTCGGGCGTGGAGCGGGGAGAACACGTCGACCAGGTCGCCGCGCACCGACGTCTGCCCGATGTCTTCCACCAGCGGCGCGTGCCGGTAGCCGAGCCCGTAGAGCTTTCGCACCAGCGCGTCGCGGCCGACCTCCTGGCCCGGGCCCACCACGTCGGAGAGCGCGTTCATCTGCGCCAGGGGGAAGACGCGCTTGGAGAGCGCGCGCAGGGAGAGCACCACCACCTGCGAGGCGGAGGCCTGCGAGAGCCAGAAGAGCGTGGAGAGCCGCTGCGCCTGCACGGCCGGGCTCTCTGACAGTTCGTCCCACGGGAGCGCGTCGTCGAAGGGCAGCCGCAGAATGGCAGGTGGCGAGGCCGCGGCGTCGGCTCCGAAGAAGAAGGAGAGGTCGTCGAAGAGCGAGTCGGCCGCGTCTTCATCGGCGGTGAGGCAGACCAGCTTGCGCTTCATCGCGGCGGCGAGCTCAAACGCGACGTGGCCGCGCGCGGCCCCCACCACGCCGTGCACGTGCACCGCCGGCGCCTCATGGACGCGGCGAACGACGGCGGGAATCCAGACCGGGGGCGGGGCCACGACGCAGCGCATACACCACGTCGGCGCTTGCGGTTCGCGAATTGAGGGTTTGCCGAAAACGCGCGAAGGTGTCGCCCGTCATGCTGTCGGGGCTGCGGGCTCGCGCGAAACGAGACATGTCGGAGTGGACGGCGTCGATGGCCGGGCGCGACTTCTTCGAGCGCATCAAGTCGCTCGCGGCGCGCCAGAACGAGTTCGGCGTGGACCCCTTCGGGTTCTCGCTCGATTTCTCCATCGCCGCCATCGCCCCGCTGGTGTGGATGTACAAGCACTACTTCCGGGTGGAGACCAACGGCGCCTCGCGCGTGCCCGCGGGCCGCGTGCTCCTGGTCTCCAACCACGGTGGTCAGCTGCCCTTCGACGGCGCGATGATCGGCGTGGCGTTGCTCCTGGAGTGCCAGCCGCCCCGGGCGGTGCGGTCGATGGTGGAGCGCTGGGTGCCCACGCTGCCCTTCGTCTCCACCGCCTTCGCGCGCGCGGGCCAGGTGGTGGGCACGCCGGAGAACTGCAAGCGGCTGCTCGAGTCGGGCGAGGCCATTCTGGTGTTCCCCGAAGGCCTGCGCGGCATCTCCAAGACCTGGTGGGAGCGCTACCAGCTGCAGGAGTTCGGGCTGGGCTTCATGCGCCTGGCGCTGGAGACGCAGACGCCCATCGTGCCGGTCGGGGTGGCGGGGGCCGAGGAGCAGGCGCCCTCGCTGCTCAACTTGAAGCGGCTGGGGAAGATGGTGGGGTTGCCCGCGCTGCCGGTGACGCCGCTGGGCCTGCCGCTCCCGCTGCCGTCGAAGTACGTGATCAGCTTCGGAGACCCCATCTGGCCCACGGGGAACGCCGACGACGACGACGCCGAGCTGCGCAAGCAGGTCGATGAGGTGAAGCGCGCCATCAGCGGGCTGGTGGCGCTCGGGCGCGAACAACGAAACCGCAGGTACCGGTGATGAGCGACGCGCGGCCCGTCGTGGCGCTGACCGGCATCAGCGGCAATCTGGGGCGAGCCATCGCCAGGGTGCTGCGCGAAGACCATCACGTCATCGGCATCGACCGCCGGCCGTTCCCCGACCGGCCCGAGGACGTGGAGTTGTTTCAGGTCGACCTGCGCAAGCGCGGGCTGGAAGACGTGTTCCGCCGGCACAAGGTGGCCAGGGTCATTCACATGGGCATCGTGCACAACCCGCGCTCGAGCTCGAAGGAGCACCACAGCTTCAACGTGGTGGGCACGACGCGCGTGCTCGAATGCGCGGCGCGGTTCGGGGTGGAGAAGGTCGTGTTTCTGTCCTCCGCCAGCGTCTACGGCCCGTCGCCGGACAACTCGAACTTTCTCCAGGAGGAGGCGCCGCTGCTCGCCGCCAGCCGCTTCGCCCACATTCGAGACCTGATTGAGGTCGACATGCTGGCGCAGCGGTTCATCTGGTCGCGGCCTCAGGTGGAGACGGTGGTGTTGCGACCCGTGCACATTGTCGGGCGAACAATAAAGAACGCGCCGTCGAACTACCTGCGCCTGAAGCGGCCCTGGAAGCTGATGGGGTTTGACCCGATGGTTCAGCTCATCCACGTGGACGACGTCTCGTCGGCCGTGCGGGCCGCCCTGGCGCCCGGCGTGCGCGGCGTGTTCAACGTGAGCGGCCCGGGCGAGGCGCCGCTGTCGCAGATCTTCAAGACGCTCGGGCGAGAGCCGGTGTCGATTCCTCACCCGGTCGCCCGCGCCATGCTGAAGCGTCTGTTCGCGCTCCGGCTCGCCAGCTACCCCCCGGAAGAGCTCGACCACATCCAGTACCTGTGTGCGGTCGACGGCGGGCGCTTCCGACGGGAGGCCAAGTGGGCGCCCTCGCACACGATGCTTGAAACAGTTGCATCGATCGACTTCGCACCCTGACAGAATTGTCAGAACCCGCTTCGGCCACACGCACACGAGCTCCGGCGCGCACCCGCCCAACAGCCTGGAACTCCTTTTGTTTCTGATCAGCTCGGCGCGAAAGTGTCTGGCACCTTCGTTGGCACTTCGATTGCTTTTCTACCCCGCAGGCAGGGGGCTCCATTGGGGAGCTTCCGACGCCCACCACCTCGGCCGGCCCCGAGTTGGTGGGCGGTTTTTTTTGGGCCTATGGCGCTTTGTTGAGTTCCGGAACGAACGGGCCTGCGTCCTGACGTTCCAGGAGCCACACGCCGTCCTTCCACACGAACTCGTTCTCCACCGTATCGCTGTGCTGCGACGGTGAGGGCAGTCGGAACCACGAAATCTCGGTCACCAGCTTGGCCTTGGTGGCGTCCTCGTTGAAGCGCACCTCGTGCAGCGTGTACTCGGTGATGGTGAGGTCTTTGTCGTCGTTGTGCTTCTTGCGCGCGGCGAGAAAGGCGTCGCGCTTCTCGGGCACCAGGCTGGGGGCGGCGGCGCGAAAATCCTTCCAGCGGAAATTTTCGTAGAGCGCCTCCACGCCCTTCTTGAACGTCTCCGGGTCGCCCCGGCCGCCCTTGGTGGTGGCACAACTCGAAATCAGCGCCGAGAGCACGAGTGCAGAAGCGAGTTTCACCATGCGCCCTTCTAACACCCTCTTTCTCTTCGACGTGTGTCTTTGGACAAACCGCGATGCTTGTCTAAGGTGGGCCTCGTGTCTGAGCCGCTCATCGCGCGCTACGCCCAGTTCCTTGCGCAGCACCCCGACTCGGAGGCCTTCGTCGAGCTGGCGAAGCTGCATCTTGAAGCCGGCGACGCGGCCAGCGCCATCGCCGCGTGCCAGGCGGGCCTCGAGCACCACCCCGACTCCGCCCTGGGTCACGTGCTGTGGGGGAAGGCCCTCGTGCTTTCGGGCAAGGCCTCGGAAGCGATGGCGCAGTTCGACCTCGCGACCAAACTGAACCGCGAAGACGCGCGCGCCTACCGCTGGGTCGCCGAGGTGCTGCTGCGCCGGAAGCTCTACCGCACCGCCGTGCCCGTGCTGCGTAAGGGCGCCGCCCTCGAACCCGCGGACAGCTTCGTGCATGACTGGTTGGCGCAGGCCCAGGCGGCCCTCGCCGGCGGCGCGGCGCCGGTGTTGGGGGACCACGGGGCTCCCGAATTGCTCCCTCCCACGGTGGAGCCGAGTGAGCCGGCCGAGTCGTCCACCACCCAGGCGCTGGACAGCGATGAGGCCCAGCCCACGCGCCTGATGACCGCAGTGGCGGCGAGCGACCCCGAGGCCACGGGTGAAAACACCGCCCCCACCCAGGTGCCGGGCGACTTCGAGGCGATGCCCACCATGCTGCTCAACACGCAGGCGCTGGCCGCCGCGTCGTCGAGCGGCCCCTCGAAATCGGGCCCCACCGACTCGCAGGAGACCATTCGGGGGCTGACGTCGACCTTCGATGCCCTCAAGGCGGAAGGCACCGCGGCCGCCGTCCCGTCGCCCGACGACCCGTTCGCCGCCTTCGGCCCGCCCTCCGCGCCCGACGTGGTGCCGGTGAACGTG
>CAZFXD010000211.1:0-8836 GCA_964522795.1 uncultured Myxococcaceae bacterium | reverse complement strand
GCGTCTTCCATCACGTAGTGCCCGGCCTCGGGAAACTCGTGCACCTCGGCGTGCGGGCAATGCCGTTTCCACTCCGCGAGAAACGGCGCGCTGAACACGAAGTCGCGGCCGCCCCAGCAGATCATCATGGGCGTCCTCGACAACACACCCAGTTTTTCGGTGACGCGCGTGACGGCATGGTACGAGCGGTCCCCTTCGCCGAGCGGAATGTCGTTCACGAATTCGTAGACCGACAGTCGGTTGGCCCACGAGTCGTACGGGGCCAGGTAGCCCTGCTTCACCTCAGCGGTCATCGCGTGCTGCTTCACCGCCATGCGCGTGGCGCCCGCGGCGAACGCGTTGAAGCCGCGCACCAACAACTCGCCCACCGGCTTCGACCGGGCCAGGGCCAGCGCCGCCGGGAGCGAGCGGCCGGGCGGGAGCAGAAACGCCGCCGTGTTGAGCACCACCATGCGCTTGACCAACGCCGGGTGATCCACCGCCCAGGTGGTGCCAATCATGCCGCCCCAGTCGTGAACGACCAGCGTCACCGGTTCGCTCAACTTGAGCGAGTCCATGAACGCGGCGAAGTCTTCGCACCGTCGGGCCAGGGTGAACGGGTACGTCTCCCGGCCGGGCTTGTCGGACAACCCCATGCCGATGTGATCAGGCGCGATGGCCCGACAGTCGCTCTTGAGCCCGGCGATGAGCGCGCGCCAGTAGAACGACCACGTCGGATTGCCGTGCACCATCACCACCGGGTGGCCACGCCCCTCGTCCACGTAGTGCATGCCCAGCCCCGAGACGACCGCGCGGTGGGGTGCGAACGGGTACAGGTGCTGGGGAACGTTGGGAGCGCCCACGTCAGCCATGACTTACCAGATGAGTTCGTAGAACGAGGTGTTGAGTCCGCTGCCCATGCCCATGAGGCAGATTCGATCGCCCACTTTGAGCGCTTTCTTCTGAACCTCGTTCGAGAGCACCATGGGAATCGACGCCGGCCCGGTGTTTCCGAAGTGCGGGAAGATCTGCGGCACGGTCTCCATGCTCACGTTGAGGCGCTCACAGAGCATCGTCGTATGCACGAGGCTCACCTGGTGAATGATGTGGCGATTGACGCCCGCGCGAAACCCGAACTCCTGACAGGCCTGCTCCCACGCCGTCTCCGCCAGCTCGAGGCCGGCCATCAAGAGCGCCTTGGTGTTGGTGCGCATCTCTTCGCGCTGCCCCAGGCACAGGCGGCTGTGCTCGGTGGCGGCGCGACTCATGCCGCCGATGAAGCGGTGGTTGCTGTCGGTGGTGCCCGCCTTGGAGAGCACCATGGCAGCGGCCCCGGAGCCGAGCGTGAGGGTGGCGAACTGGTCGCGGTAGTCCTTGGCGGTGATCTTCGGGTCCTGCAGCCGCTTGATGGTGGACTCGATGGCGAAGCGACTGCCCTCTCCGTCCACGATGAGGCCGTGTTCGATCTCTCCGCGCTCAATCATGCCGGCCACCAGGGCCATGCCGTTCAAGAACCCGAGGCACGCGTTGCCGAGGTCGAAGTTCAACGCCGTCGAAGGCAGCTTCAGGTTGTTGTGCACAAACGAGGCGACCGACGGCTCGATGTAGTCGCGGCAGACCGAGGTGTTGATCACCACGCCGAGTTGGTCCGGCGAGATGCGCGCGCGCTCGATGGCCAGGGCGCCGGCCTGCGAGGCCACCTCGCTCGGCTGAACGCCCTCGTCCCAGAACCGGCGCTCTTTGATGCCGGCCAGCCCTTCCAGAAGGCCCGGCTCAATGCCCAGCCGCTCCTGGGTCTGCTTCAGCTCGGCTTCGATCGACGCCGACGTCACCACGTGCGGGGCGTCAACATGCGCCACCGAACTCACCACCACCTCGCCAAACCGCTGCGTGCCTTTGAGCATGCGAACCCTCGTGGGAAAGCCGGGCAAGCTACCCCTTTTCGTTCGACGGGACGCAAGTTCTTCACTTTCGTCGTTCGGAAACGACAACGCCGTGACGGGAAGGTGACCGAGGTCAAGCGCCCGCCCGGAGCGGGCGAGGCGTCCGGTGTGACAAGTGGCCGGGGGGGGTTCGACAACGCCAGCGAAAGCAGGTTAGGAAGGCGGTGCCTCATGACGAGGCGATCTGCGGCAGCAACGCCGCCAGCAACAGAGAGAACGAACAATGGCTAGTGGTACTGTGAAGTGGTTTAACGATGCGAAGGGTTTTGGGTTCATCACGCAGGATACGGGCGGTCCGGACGTGTTCTGTCACCACACTGCGATTCAAGCGGACGGGTTTCGTACCCTCGCCGAGGGTCAGAAAGTGACGTTCGACACCAAGCAGGGCCCCAAGGGTCTGCAGGCTGAGAACGTTCGCCCGACTGCCTAAACAGCTGTCTTAACGAACATTTAGCCCCGGCCGTCGACTTCGATGGCCGGGGCTTTTTTATTGGGGTATGTGAAGCGTTCTACCACGGAGGCAGACCATGCAGGGAACAGCGACCAAGCGGCAAAAAGAGCAGGCCCGGTTGCAGCACCGGCAGGAAAAGAAGGCTCGCGCTGAACTTCGTGCGAAAGAAAAAGAAGCCAAGGGTGAGCGCGTCGAAGGCGCGGAAGACCCTGACATCGCAGGCATCGTTCCCGGGCCGCAGCCGCTGCCCTGGATGAACTCGTAGCGCGCGTCGACTCGCTAGGGCATTCGCGAAAAGACGATATCGAA
Source organism: uncultured Myxococcaceae bacterium (assembly GCA_964522795.1). GTDB lineage: Bacteria > Myxococcota > Myxococcia > Myxococcales > Myxococcaceae > CAZFXD01. The sequence continues at coordinate 6,154 of CAZFXD010000211.1, read as the reverse complement.
CAAGGTCAGTTCCAGGTCGGCCAGCTGTTTCTCGGTCAGGCCTTCGAACGCGAAGCTGACGCGCGCGCTGCCCGGGCGCACGACGCTTCCCGTCACTTTCACCCGGCCAATCAGCGGTTCGGCTTTCCCCGGAAGCTTGAGCGTGAAGCCCGGCGTCTCCTTCTCGCCCGGGGCCTCGCGCATCAGCGCGGCGAAGCCGCCGCACGAGAGGTCCTGCGTCATCAGCCTCTCGCGCCCACGGTTCAAGTCGAGATCAACCTGGAGCCCCTGCGCCACGCGAAAGGTGCGGCGGGCGGGCTTCGTCGGGTCCACCGGAAGCCGCTGCGCCGCCACCAGCGAGCGGGCGAGCTGCTCGCACGCGTCGCGATACGTCTTCACGTCGGCCAGGCTCAGGTTGCCCTGCTTGGCCTGCTGATGCAGCGCCTTCAACTGCCGCATCCATTCGTCGGGGTTCACACCGCCAGTGTAACGGACCCACCGCCCGTTTCAGGTTTCCTGCCACCCCGGCGCACACTTCATGACCGCGACAAACTGATGCGACCCAAAAGCTGCCGCGCTCGAAATAGTCGCTCCTCGCCCGTCATGAAGGCGAGCCGCTGCGCGACGTGAATGGCCCGCTCCCGCCGGCGCAGGCGCGCGAAGGTCCTGGGGTAACTCGCCGGATCGTACGGAACAGTGGCCCCGTAGTCCGGGCACGCATCGCCAAGCTCGGCCTCTCGCGTGGGCATCCCCCGGAGGTCCGCCCGAATGCGCACGGGCAACCACTCGAACTGCCCCTCGCGGAACTCGCCTTCCACGAACAAGCCTACCTGGCCCATGGGGTGGAGCCGGTAGGCGTACGCGCGCGGTACGCGGTAGTCGCTATAGAGGAAATTACCCAGGCCGTAGAAGACCGTGGCCGCACCGATTCGCTCAAAGCCCAGCGGCACGTGGGTGTGCGAGGCCATCACCAGCGTCGCGCCGGCTTCGACCAGCGCGTACGCCGCCGCCCGTTGCTCGGGGTCGGGGTAGCGCACGAACTCCTCGCCCCAGTGCAAGACGACCCACACGTGCGCCGCCCGCGCCTTCAACCGCGACACGGTCTCGAGCGCCCGCGGCAGGTCCCAGGGGTTCACCCCGGGTGAATCGGGCGTGGCAGCCACCGCATCCACCCGCGGCACCGTCTCCGCCATGGCGATAATCGCGATGCGCCCGGCCGGCGTCTCCAGCTCCACCGCTCGCGAGGCGGCCTCGAGCGTCGGGCCCGTGCCCACCGGAATGAAGTGCTCGCGCTCCAGCAGCTCGCGCACGGCCAGGAACCCTTCAGGCCCGTAGTCGGCCGCGTGGTTGGCGGCGGTCACCACCACGTCGCGCTCGCCCAGGCGATGGCGCTCCAGCGCCCGTGGGTCGAAGGGGAAGTGCGCGTGCCCCACGCGGGGGGCCCCAACCGGAAGGCAGGCATCGAGGGTCCACACCGCGAGGTCGGGGCGGTGGCGCAGCCCCAGGCGCGACGCCAGTTCGCCCGGGCCGAGCGACATCGGCCACACATCCCCCCCCAGCAGCACGCGAAACGTCATCGGCCCGCTTTTGAATGGCGCCGCCTCAGGTGTCAATGTGCAGCGTTTTTTGAAACCGGTGTAAGGAGTCGGGTCCATGTGCGGGCTGTGCGGAATTGTTGAGGCCGGGCGAACCGACGCGCCGGTGAGCGCCGAACTGCTCGCTCGCATGCGCGACACGCTGGTGCACCGCGGCCCGGACGACGCGGGCGCGCACCTGGGCCCCCAGGTGGCCCTCGGGTCTCGCCGCCTGTCGATTCAGGACCTCTCGCCCCGCGGCCATATGCCCATGGCCACGCCCGACGGCCGGTATTGGATTGCCTACAACGGCGAGGTCTACAACTTCCGCTCGCTGCGCGCGGACCTCGAGCAGCGCGGCGTGACGTTCCGCTCCGATTCAGACACTGAGGTCGTGCTCCATTCGCTCGTGCTCGACGGCCCCGACGCGATGAACCGCTTCAACGGCATGTTCGCCTACGCCCTGTGGGACGCGAAGGAGCAGTCGCTCTTGCTCGGGCGCGACCGCCTCGGAATCAAGCCGCTGTATTACGCGCAGGACAAAGGCCGGCTGTATTTTGGCAGCGAAGAGAAGGCCATCATCGCCGCCGGGTTCGAGACCGGCTTCGACCCGCACGTCTGGGAAGAACTGGTGCTCTTCCGCTACGTGGCGGGCGAGCGCACCCCGTACCAGGGCATTCGTCGACTGTTGCCGGGCCACATCTTGAAGTGGAAGGCAGGCACCTTCGCCACCCACCGCTGGTGGAACCTCTCTGAGCGCGCTCGCGCCCTCGAAGGTCAGCACCTCAAAGATCCCATCGGCTGGTATCGAGCCACGTTCGACGACGCGGTGGCGCTGCGGCGCATCAGCGATGTGCCGGTGGGGGTGATGCTGAGCGGTGGGCTCGATTCATCGGCGGTGGCCGGCGCCCTGGCCACGCAGGCCGGGACCGGCGTGGAGAGCTTCACGGTGCGCTTCCCCGACCAGGGCTACGACGAGGGGCCAGTCGCCCAGTCGGTGGTCGACCGCTGGTCGCTCAAGCACCACGAGATTCGCCTCACCCCCGACGAGTTGTTCGAGCAGATGCGACGGGCGTCGTGGGTCTTCGACGAGCCGCTCATTCACGGCAACGACACCCACATGATGGCGCTCTCGGTGTTCGCCAAGCCGCGCGTGACCGTGCTGCTCTCGGGCGAAGGTGCCGATGAGACGCTCAACGGGTACATCCGCTACCAACCGCTGCGCTGGCCGCTCGCGCTCGAGGCAGGACGAATGATTCTCCCGCACGTGCGCGCGTTCGAGCGAGGCAAGCTCGAGTTGCGCGCGCGAAAGCTGCGGAAGTTTCTGTCCATGCCCAGCTTCGACGACTTCGTGCTCTTCAACGCCTGCGACCTGCTCCCCGGCGACCTGCGCGAGCTGGGCTTCGAGCCGCGCGACACGTTCTCGTACCGGCGCACGGTGCTGGGCGAGGCGCAGCGCCAGTACCCGCGCGACTACCTGCGCCAGGCGATGTACAGCGACCAGCACACGTTCCTCTGCTCGCTCCTCGACCGGAACGACCGCATGACCATGGGCGCGTCCATCGAGTGCCGCGTGCCCTTTCTCGACTACCGACTGGTGGAGCAGGTGGCCGCCTGGCCCACCTCGGTGCTGACGCCGGGGTTCGCTCGTAAGGCGATTCTCCGCCGCTCGATGGACGACCGGCTGCCCGAGCCGGTCAAGCGAGCGCCCAAGAAGGGGTTCGGCGTGCCGTGGGCCAAATACGCGCGCGAGGTGCCTGCCTTCCGCTCGCTCGTCGAATCGCTGCCCGACCGTGAACCCATTCGCTCGGGGCCGTTCGACCGCGAGAAGCTCCGGGGCACCTTGCGCCGGTACCTGAACGGCGAGTCGCAGTTTGATCCCATCATGCGCGTGATGCTGATGACCGCCGTGTGGCACGACGTACGGTTTCCCCCGGGTCAGGCGACGCGCGCCGCGAGCTAGCGATGGCCGCCAGTCTTCAAGAACGCCTCTACGCCCGCGCTCCGGTGCTCCTGCAGCACGCGGCGGTGAGCGCCTTCGGGTTCCGGTGGCGGCGGCGCCGGCTGGGCGGGCGCTTTGCCGAGGAACGTGACGGGTTCGTCGCGCGAGAATCCTTCACCGGCGAACAATGGCGCGAGTGGCAGACGCGGGCGCTGCGCCAGCTCCTCTCCGACGCGCTCCGCGAAATCCCCTGGTACCAGCAGGCCTATCGGGGGGTGCTCACCCTCGCCCAGGTGGAGCGCTTCACGCTTCAAGACCTGGGGGCCCTGCCACTGCTCGAGAAAGCCTCGGTTCGAGAAGACCCGGACCGCTTCCTCAAGACGTCGGCCGACAAGCGGCGCCTGACCATCTGCGCCACCAGCGGCACCACGGGGACGCCGGTCCGCACCTACTGGAGCGACGAAGACTTCCAGCGCTCGCTCGCGCTCCGGGAGGCGCGGGGGTGCCTCCCGGCGGGCGTCTCGTATTTCCAGCCTCGCGCCACCTTCAGCGGTCGATTGGTGGTGCCATCGACGCAGGTCGGCCCTCCCTTTCACCGCTTCAACGTCTTCGAGCGGCAGGTCTATTTCTCTGCCTTTCACCTCGCGCCGCAGAACGTGAGCGCGTACCTGGGCGCGCTCAACCGTCACCACGTGGTGTGGGGGACCGGCTACTCGCACGCCTGGGAGCAGCTCGGCCGGATGATGCTCGAGCAGCACCTGCCCCCGCCGCACGCCATGCGCGCCATCATCACCACCAGCGAGCCACTCAGCGAGGAGGGCCGCGCGGTGGTGGAGCGAGCGTTCGGCTGCCGCGCCTATCAGGAGTATGGCCAGGTCGAAGAAGCCTGCTGGGCCATCGAAGACAGCGCGCGCCGGATTCGCGTGTCACCTGATGCCGGGCTGCTCGAAGTGCTTCGCCCCGACGGGCGCCCCGCTGACGCGGGTGAGTCCGGCGAGGTGGTCGCCACCGGGTTCATTCGCCGTCAGCAGCCGCTCATTCGCTACCGCCTGGGCGACCTGGCGGCGCTCTCGCCGGAGACCGCGGGCGGCATGCCGGTGCTGAAGGAGATTACGGGGCGGCTGGAGGACGTGGTCATCGGCCCCGACGGCCAACGCACCGTGCGGTTTCACGGCATCTTCACCGAGCTTCCCGGCTGTCGCGAAGCGCAGGTGATTCAGAAGGTCGCCGGGGCGCTGGTGATTCGCGTCGTCCCCACCCCGCACTACTCCGACGCCACGGCCGCCGAGATCAAAGCGCGCATCGCCGCGAGATTCGGTCCGCGCATGGCGGTCGAGGTAGAGCGCGTGGCGTCGATTCCCCGCACGCGCGCCGGCAAGTACCGCGCGGTGGTGAACCTGGTGACGAACCCCCACCAGACGTACTGAGGCCGCTACTTCTTGCGGACGATGTAGCTGCCGACCTGCATGTACTCGAGGCCGGACTGACGAAAGACATGCAGCGCGTCCTCCGGCGTCCGCACGATGGGAAAGCCGTGCAGATTGAACGAGGTGTTGAGGATGATGCCCCGCCCGGTCTTCTTCTCGAACGCTTTGACGATGCCGTACATGCCCGGGTTGGCCTGCTGCTCAAGAATCTGCGCGCGGCAGGTGAGGTCGGCGTTGTGGACGGCGGCGATGAACTCCCGGAAGTTCTCTTTCGTGTCGTACGTCATCATCATGAACGGCGAGCGAAGGTGCTTGGGGTTCTTGAGGTAGTCGTCCTGGCGTTCGGCGAGCACCATGGGGGCGAAGGGCATCCAGAAATCGCGCTTCTTCACCATCTGGTTGATGACGCGCACCAGGTCCTGGTTCGACGGGTCGCCCAGAATGGAGCGATTGCCGAGCGCCCGAGCGCCAAACTCCATCGCGCCGGCGCAGCGGGCGACCGGCTGGCCTTTCACCAGCAGGTCCGCCACCGCGCTGGAGATGTCGGCCGGCTTCTCGTACGGGTACCCCGAGCGCTTCAGGGCCGCCTCCGCCGCCGCGTCGTCGATATCGTCGCCCCAGTAGAAATGCGTCAGCGGTTTGACCGAGGCCTGGCCGAAGCGCTCGGCCTGCTTCATGTAGAACGCGCCGAACGGCAGGGTCTCGTCGCTGCATGACGGAAACGCCTCGAACGATTCGACGTCGGGCAGCTCCCCCAGCCGCTTGTTGGCCTTCACGTTCATGAACACGCCGCCCGCGGCGAGCACCTTGCGGACCCCCGTGGCGCGAACCGCGTTGGCCACCCAGGTCGCCAGGAGATCTTCGGTGAAGCGCTGCAGGCCGGCGCAGATGTAATCGAAGCGCTTGCCCTTCAGGTCCTCGAAGATGGCCTCCGCGAGCGAGTTGGTGACGTGCAGCGTGGTGCGCTCCAGCTTGAGGCCGCTGTTGTCGAGCCAGAGGTACTTGCGGAAGACGCGGGCGATTTCATCGGCCGCCTTGTCCGGCGCGTAGGGGGCCATGCCCATCAACTTGTACTCGTGCTCCAGCGGCATGAAGCCCATGCCGTAGGTGACCCACGAGTAGATGGCGCCCAGCGAGTTGTGCCAGCTGGTGAGCGCGACGTCCTTGTGCGTGCCGTTCTCGAACACGCGGACCGACGCGCAGAGCCGATCGCCGTCGCCGTCGCAGGTCAG
>CAZFXD010000210.1:0-8866 GCA_964522795.1 uncultured Myxococcaceae bacterium | reverse complement strand
CGCGGCCTCTCCAGCTTGATTTCCGAAGCGCGTGCGCCAATCGAAGCGGCGCGCGGCGGTGTGTCCAAACTTCCCATTCAGCAGATTCGCCCCAACCCCAAGCAACCCCGGCGGCACTTCGATGACGCCGCGTTGAACGAATTGGCGCAGTCGATTCACGTGCAGGGCGTGCTGCAGCCGATTCTGGTGCAGAAAGATGGTCGGGGAGGGTACCGACTCATCGCCGGCGAGCGACGGTGGCGGGCCGCGCAGAAAGCCGGGCTCTCGGAAATCCCGGCGCTTGTTCACGACGGGAGCGAAGGAGAGAGCTTTGAGTTCGCGCTGGTGGAGAACCTCCAGCGCGAAGACCTGAGCCCGCTGGAAGCCGCCGAAGGCTACCGCAAGCTGATGGACGAGCGCCGGTGGACCCAGGAGCAGGTCGCCGATCGCGTGGGGAAACAGCGCGCCACCGTCGCCAATGCCCTGCGGCTTCTCAATCTCCCGGCTGAAGTTAAGGGGTTATTGGCCCAGGGGCAGATTGAAATGGGGCACGCCCGCGCTCTCCTGGGCATGGAGAAGGCCTCGGAGCTCGTCTCGCTCGCCCGCGCCGTCGTCGCCGAGAAGCTCTCGGTGCGGGAGACCGAGACGCGCGTTCGCGAGAAGCGACCGCCCGAAGCACAGAAGAAGAAGGCCACCCGGGCGAGTCCCGAGGCCCGCAAGCTGGTGGAGGACCTGCAGCGCCGCCTCGGAACCCGGGTCAGCCTGGTGGACCGCGGGAACGGGAAGGGCGTTCTCCACATTGAGTTCTTCACGTACGACGACCTTGAACGCATCGTCTCAAAGATTCAGAAGTAGGAAGGTTTACGACCGATGGCTTTGTTCCAACCCGATAAACGAGAAACCGACGGCTCAAGTGCACGCCGGGAGGAAATCATGACGACAGTGAAGGGCGATGTTCACACGCTGCTGGGCCGAGGAAGTGAATTCGAAGGAAAACTGACCTTTGAGGGCCAGGTCCGTATTGATGGTCGTTTTTCCGGCCAGATTTCGACCAAGGACACCCTGGTGGTGGGGGAGGGCGCCAAGGTGACGGCTGAAATCTCCGCCGGCCACGTCGTCGTCAACGGCATCGTGGAGGGGAACATCAAGGCCACCACCCTGGTCGAGCTCCACCCTCCCGCGCGCGTGAAGGGGAGCATCGAAACGGTCGCGCTGTCCATCGACAAGGGCGTGATTTTCGAAGGCACCTGCAAGATGGAAAATCTCCAGACCAAGCCGCCGCCTCCGCCGGGCGCCGCCGCCCCCAAAGCGTAGCCCCGGGGTCCGCGAAAAGCGGATTTAAAGTCGAAAAGCATTACAAAAAATCACACCGACCTTATTTAAACTAAACATACGTTTAAATAAGTCAACTACACCTTATTTGATGCGGTTTGTTCTATTGTCTTCTGGTGTGTGGCAAGGTCGTCGCGCGGGTGTTGTGGCCTGTTGATCCTCGGGGTGCTCAGCCGGTGCGCGGCGAGTACCCGAGCAGTTTCTCAATCTCCTCGGCGGTCACCGCTCGAACCTCGCCGACGGGAATGTCGAGCTGCAGCCCGCCAATCGAGGCGCGGTGGAGTGCTCGGACGGGGAGGCCGACGGCGCCCAGCATGCGCTTGGCCTGGTGGTTCTTTCCCTCGGTGAGCACGACCGAAATCAGGCCGGGCTCCGTGAGCGTCGCCTTCGCCGGTCGGGTGGGGCCGTCGTCGAGCTCCATGCCCTGGCGCAGCGGCTCGAGCTGCGCGTCGGTGGCCTTCTTGTCCACCGTGGCCACGTAGTGTTTCTCCAGGTGTGAGTCGGGAGAGGTGGCGTGGGCCACGAACTTCTCGTCGTTGGTGAACAACAAGAGCCCCGTGGTGTTCCGGTCGAGGCGCCCCACGGCGTGCCAGGTGTACTTGTTGAGCTCTGGCGTCAACTTCCGTTGGAAGGCATCGAAGACCGTGCCGTCGCCGTGCTGGTCGACGTTCGAGGTCACCACGCCATTGGGCTTGTGGAACATCATCACCAGGGTCCTGGGGGTGACGTCGACGCGAACCCCGTCCAGGAAGACCTCTGAGCCGGGGAGCAGCGGCGCGAACGGCTCGTGAACCACCCTCGCGCCGATACGAACGCGGCCTTTAACGATGGCTTCACCTGCGTCGGCCAGGGGCAGGTGACCCGCGCGCGCCAGCGCCCGCGCCAGCCAGTCGGGCTTCTGCTTCGAGTCGAACGCTGCGCCTGCCGCGCGCCCGGCCCGGAGCCAACGGGGCTGTTTGGTCGGCCTTTTCACAGGGGCGCCGTATGTCATGAAACAGGCGTCGGCGTCGCTCCTCGGCGTGCAGAAACGCACCTCGGGCCGAAAAATCGCCACCGGCGCTTGAAAAGAAATTGTGGTTCTCGCGCGAGAGATCGACAATTTCGCCGCAACAGGAAGCCGAACGGGCGAACCGCACCGAAAGGGCGGGGTGCAAAAGCGCGACGCCAAGACGTTTTGGGTCAAGCGCGTACAACGGTTCAGGAGGACGGGTTTCAATCGTCCGGCTTCGCAGGTGAGTTTTGAACTCGAAGTCAGGAGGGTGAACCCAATGAAAGCGATTCTTGGAGCGGTGTTTGTGGTGGCGTTCTGCGTCGGGTGCGGCGGCCCGATGGAAGACGAGACGCTCACCGGCGTTCAGACCAGCCAGCAGGCGCTCGACACCTCGGCGTTCAACGGCATGCCGTTGCCGGGCCTCAACAACGCCGCGCCCGAGCTCGTCCCTGCGCAGCAGCTCATCGCCGCGCCAGCGCAGCCGCCACCTCCCTCCCAGTTGGCCCCCATTGAAGAGCGCTTCTTCTACAAGGTGGGCGGCGGAGGTGGTCACGGGCACTGCCCCGGCCACTGAGCGTCGGCAACGCCGGGTTTCCTTGCTGGAGGCGGGGGCAAAGGCTAGACCGCTGGCGCCATGGAATTTCGTATCGCCGCCGATGAATTGAAGAAGGCGCTCCACCGCGCGCACGGCATCGTCGAGCGGAAGACGACCATGCCGATCCTCTCGAACGTCCTGGTGACCGCCGCGAAGGGCGGCGTCACGGTGACGGCGTTCGACCTCGACATCGGGATTCAGAGCGAGCACCCGGCCGAAGTCGTCAAGACCGGCGCGGTCACGCTCTCAGCGAAGTACGTCTCAGACATCGTGGGCAACCTGCCGGAAGCGCAGGTCACCATCGCCAAGCTGCCCAACAACTACGCCGAAATCACCTCGGGCGCGGCGCACTACAAAATCGTCGGCATGGCGGCCGAAGAATTCCCCAAGCTGCCGCGCGAAGAGTCGGCCCCGCTGGTGAAAGTGCCGGGCACCCTGTTGCTCGACATGATCCGCCGCACGTCCTTCGCCATCTCCAACGATGAGACGCGGTACATCTTGAACGGCGTCTATTTCGAGCCCCGGGACGGCGGCAAGGTCCGCATGGTGGCGACTGATGGCCACCGCCTGTGCCTCGTGGAACGCGAAATTCCCGGCAACTTCAAGCTGAAGAGCGGCGTCATCATTCCCCGCAAGGGCCTCTTCGAGCTGAAGCGCCTGTTGGAAGAAGCGCCCGAAGCCGAGTGCCAGCTCGGGTTCGCGGAGAACTCGGCCATCTTCAAGAAGCCGGGCCTCTCGATGGTGATGCGCCTCATCGACGGCCAGTTCCCCGAGTACCAGCGCGTCATCCCCAAAGAAGGCGACCGCCGCGTGACCGTGTCGCGCGCCCGCCTGGCCGACGCGTTGAAGCGTATCTCGCTGCTCTCGGCCGACAAGTCGAGCGCCGTGAAGTTGTCGCTGGGGGAGGGCCGCCTGCGCATTACGGCCAACAACCCCGACCTCGGGGAAGCGAAGGACGACGTGGAGGTCACCTACAAGGGCCCCGCGCTCACCATCGGGTTCAACGCCAAGTACCTGCTCGAGGTCCTGGGCGCCGTCGACACCGACGACATCGCGCTGGAGTTAGGTGACGAGCACAGCCCCGGCGTTCTCCACAGCCCCGGCGACAAGTCGTACCTCGCCGTTGTGATGCCGATGCGCGTCTGAGGCGCCCTTGCGGCTCCTCAGCGTCGACTACAACAACTTCCGAAATCTGAAGGGGCAGTCGCTCGTGCTCTCGCCGGGCACCACCGTGGCCGTGGGGGCGAACGGGCAGGGGAAGACCAACCTCCTCGAGGGAATCTTCGTTCTGGCCACCCTGAAGGCCCTGCGCGCGCGGCGATTGTCTGAGCTCATCTGCTTCGGTGAAGAGCGCGGTCACGTCGGCGGCCGACTCCTCGTGGGGGGCGCCGAGCGGCACATTGAGGTGCAAATCACCGCCACCGGCCGAACGGCCCTGGTGGACGGCAAGCGGGCGGCGAGCCTCGAGACCTACTTCGGAGGGGTGAGCGTGGTGGCCTTCACGCCCGACGACCTGATGGTGGTGAAGGGCTCCCCCGACGAACGCCGCACGCTGCTGGACCGCGCGGTGTTCAACCGCTTTCCCGCGTACCTGGACGAGAGCCGCGAGTACGCCCGCGCGCTGAAGGCCCGAAACCGACTGCTGAAGGACCGCGCCGCGCCGGCGCTGTTGCGCGCATGGGACGAGACGCTGGCCCGGGTGGGCGCGCGCTTATGGGTGCGCCGCCGCGCATTACTGAAAGAACTGGTCCCCCGCGCCACCGAGGCGTTCTCGCGCGTGGGGCGAACCGAGTTTCCGGGGAGCTTCGTCTATGCCCCGGCCGTGGTTGAGGCGGCCGAGGTCCTCGAGGGAACGGAGGAGGCGCTCCGGGCGAAGTTCGAAGCCACCCTCGATGCTCGACTGCAACGCGACATGGACAAGGGGTTCACCTCGGTCGGCCCCCACGCGGACGACCTGCTCCTGTCCATCGGCGAGCACCCCGCGCGCGCCTTCGCCTCGCAGGGGCAGGCGAGGGCGCTCGTCATCGCGTGGAAGATGGCGGAGATTGAAAACCTGCACGCCCAGACCGGCGTGATGCCGATGCTCCTCCTCGACGACGTCTCGAGCGAACTCGACCAGGAGCGAAATGCGTTCCTGATGCAGTACCTCCGCAACCTCGGCGCGCAGGTGTTTCTCACCACGACGGACCGCAACCTCGTGGCGCCGGCCGCGCACGGCGAAACGCGCTGGTACGAGGTGGAACGTGGAACCGTGAGGGAATCGTTACCGCGCTGAAGTGAGCCCGGAGCGGTTTCCTCGCCGCGCCTTTTTGAACGAGCGCGTCGCGTCGAACGCGTCCACAAGGCCACCCCTGGGCTCGAGCCACGCGCTCAGTTGTCCATGCAGCGGCCCAGCGTCTTGAGCGATCCACCACACTCTGTCACCAGGTCTTCGTACCGCGCACTGCAGGAGAGCGTCGCGATGCAAGCGGTGACATCGTTGTACTGTGGCCCGCATTTCAAGGAATCGGCCCGTTCGAAATCGGCCCGTTCCTGTGCCTCGCACGACGTCATCGAGAACGCATCGCCTGACTTCGCGGCGCAAGACTTCAACTTCTCGCAGTACACGCTGCTGCCGCCCGTCCCGCCACACGCGAGAAGGGTGGGAAACGCGACGACGGCAGTCAGGACGATGCTTCGCACTGAGAACTTCGACATGGACGGCTCCGTGGGTGGGTGGCGAGCGTGTCTTGCTCGCCATTGGTGGTTTGGCCGCTGAGGTTGCGAACATCCCGCCAGTCCAAGGTTTTGAATTCACAAGGGGCCTTCGTGTGGGTCGCAGCGATCTGCGGACTGGCCTTCCGCGCGCGACGTCGCCGCCGAGGGGGGCGACGAGTGCGCTCGCCAGGCTCGCCGGCTGGAATTCCTAAGTGCTGCTTCCAGATTCCATTCTTAGCGACCGGTGGTCTCCATGGTCGATGCGAAGCTTGCGCTGCTTGGGGTGGGCACCACGTGTTTTGGGAAGCAGGCTGCACGGCTGTGTGTACGTTTCTGCGCGTTCCTCGTGCGAACGAAGCGACACGCGCAGGGAGCTCGAGGTGGCGGTGAAGTTGCAGATGCGCTCGGCATGCTTCTGCTCACGGTCCTCGCGGCCTCGCTGACGGCTTCCCCTCCGACCGTTGTGAACGACTTTGAACCGCCGCTCGGACGCGTGGCGTTGACGTTCGGTGCCTCAATCATCGCCTTCTCTCCGACAGTAGAAGTGGAGTGGCTGATGATCGATGAGCTGTCGGTGTATGCGTCGGGAGAACTGCATTTTTTCACCGGCTACGGTGGTCAATTCGGCCTGCGAATACACACCGGTGCTTTGACCGGCTTCTTCCTCGACGGCCACGTACGGTTCTCGCGGGACAGACTTCACTTCGTATTCTCAACGGACCCTGAGAGCTCCTTTGCGGCTGTCGATAGCTTGGAACTCGCAAATCCCGGCGTCGCAGCAGGGTGGACATTCAGGTTTGCCCAGCGAGGGCTGCTCTCTGTCGGCGCGGGCATGAACTTCCGCGTTCAGTCAGAAGGGGCCTCCGGTTGGGTGAGCAGCGGGCCGAGGTCGCCCCCGACTGCCACGTTCGCCGCAGCGCCCGAGTTGCGAATCCAGATCGGCTTCACATTTTAGGACGATGGGGTCTCGCGCGAGCCGCGGCGCGCCGGCGCTCAACCAGTCAGGGAACAACGGGCGCGACGGGGGGCGGGGCCTCTCGAGAGCTGCACACGTCCGAGCAGCCGAGCCACGTCGCGTCGCACCCCAGCGTCGGGCACAGCACGCCGCCCGTACCCGAGGACGCCTGGGAACACTTGCGTTCTCTGGCTTCGCACCGGCGCCGGGCGTCGAGGCAGTGCTGCTGGCAGGGACTCGGTGGCGCATCGCCCGGCCCCAGGGCGCCCCCGGTGCTCGCGCAGGCCCCCGCGAGGAGTGACAGCGTCAAAAGCTGAAGAAATCGGGGCACAGGGAAATTGTGGCACACCCATTCGCGGGAGCCGAATTCGGGCCCTCCAGCCACCCGGAATTCCGCGCGATTTTCGGTGCTGGAAATCGGTGAAATGATCATGTTTTCCCTCAGAAAACCGAGGCGTTCGGTGCTAGGAAGGGGCGCGATTTCGGGCCTGTTTCTGGCGTCAAATTCAATGGAAAAACCGGCAACTCCCCCAGCGACGACGTCGACCCCCGCCGATTACGGCGCGGCGCAAATCACGGTCCTCGAAGGCCTCGAAGCCGTTCGCAAACGCCCTGGCATGTACATCGGCGACACCGCCACGTACGGCCTCCACCACCTCGTCTACGAAGTCGTGGATAACTCGGTTGACGAAGCGCTCGCCGGGTTCTGCACCGACGTCGACGTCACCATTCACGTCGACAACTCCATCACCGTCGTCGACAACGGCCGCGGCATTCCCACCGGCCCACACCCCACCGTCATCGGCATGGACACGCTCGATGTGGTGATGACCAAGCTGCACGCCGGCGGAAAATTCGAAAACAGCGCCTACAAGGTGTCGGGCGGCCTCCACGGCGTCGGCGTCTCGTGCGTCAACGCGCTCTCGGAGTGGATGCAGGTCGAAGTGCAGCGCAACGGCAAGGTGCACCAGCAGAAGTACGCGGCCGGCGTTCCCCAGGGGAAGGTCACCGAGATCGGCACCACCGACAAGCGCGGCACCAAGGTGTCCTTCAAGCCGGACACGACGATTTTTGAAATCACCGAGTACAACTTCGACACGCTCTCGCAGCGGCTTCGCGAGCTGGCGTTTCTCAACGCCGGCCTGCGGGTCACCATTCGCGATGAGCGCACGGGCAAGAGCCACGACTTCAAGTTCGAAGGCGGCATCGTCTCGTTCGTGGAGTACCTGAACAAGGCGAAGCAGGCGTACAACGAGAAGCCCATCTACTTCCGCGCGGAGAAGGACAACGTCGCGCTGGAAATCGCGATGCAGTGGAACGATGGCTACGACGAGCGCATCTTCACCTTCGCCAACAACATCAACACCCACGAAGGTGGTTCACACCTGTCGGGCTTCAAGTCGGCGCTGACCCGGTCCATCAACAGCTACGCGGAGAAGAGCCAGCTGTGGAAAGACATCAAGGAGATGCCCACGGGCGAAGACGCTCGCGAAGGCCTCGCCGCGGTCATCTCGGTCAAGCTGCCCAACCCGCAGTTCGAAGGGCAGACCAAGACCAAGCTGGGCAACTCTGAAATCAAGGGCCTGGTCGAGCAGATGATGAACGAACAGTTCACCATCTGGCTGGAAGAGCACCCCAACGAAGCGAAGAAGACCATCAGCAAGATCGGCGACGCCGCCCGCGCCCGCATCGCCGCTCGCAAAGCGCGCGAAACCGTGCGTCGCAAGGGCGTGCTCGATGGCATGTCGCTGCCGGGCAAGCTCGCGGACTGCCAGTCGAAGGACCCGAGCGAGAGCGAGCTCTACATCGTCGAAGGTGATTCCGCAGGTGGGTCGGCCAAGCAGGGTCGCGACCGCAAGAATCAGGCGATTCTTCCGTTGCGCGGAAAAATCCTGAACGTCGAGAAGGCGCGCTTCGAGAAGATGCTCACCAGTCAGGAAATCATCACCCTGATTACTGCGCTGGGCACCGGCATCGGCAAAGAGGACTACAAGCCCGCCGAGGTCCGCTATCACCGCATCATCCTGATGACGGACGCCGACGTCGACGGAAGCCACATTCGCACGCTGCTGCTCACGTTCTTCTATCGGCAGATGCCCGAGCTGATCAGCAACGGGTACCTCTACATCGCGCAGCCGCCGCTCTACAAAGTGACGCGCGCGAAGAAGGAGATGTACCTCAAGGACAACGACGCCAAGGACGAGTACCTGCTCAACATCGCCGCCGAGCGCACCAAGCTCGTCGTCGCGGGCAAGGAGCTCACCGGCGAAGACCTGAAGGCGCAGGGACGGCAGGCGACTCCGGATGATCCAAGAAC